>DASZKU010000089.1:0-21416 GCA_035552815.1 Solirubrobacteraceae bacterium
CTGGCCGAGGGCCCGATCTGGGACGCCGCCGGCGAGCGCCTGATCTGGATCGACATCGTCGCCCGGATCGTCCACTCCTTCGACCCGGCGACCGGCGAGAACACCTCGATCGCCGTGGAGGACTCCCCGGGCCTGGCGATCCCCCGGACGGCCGGCGGCCTGGTCATGGCCATCGGTCACGGCTTCGCCTTCCTGGACGCCGACGGCGAGCTCGAGCCGATCGAGGAGCTACCCCAGGCCGAGATCCCCGCGCGCTTCAACGACGGCTGTTGCGACGCGGCCGGCCGCCTGTGGGCGGGCACGGTGGGACTCGGCGAGGAGCCGGGCGCCGGTTCGCTGTATCGCCTCGACCCCGATCTCACCGTGACGCGCGTGATCGACACGGTCACCGAGTCCAACGGAATCGACTGGAGCCCCGACAACACGATCATGTACTACGTCGACAGCCTCGAGTATCGCGTCGACGCCTTCGACTTCGACCTCGACTCGGGCTCGTTGAGCAACCGCCGGCCCTTCGCCGAGTACGACTCGAGCGTCGAGATCCTCCCCGACGGCCTCACCGTCGACAGCGAGGGCGGGGTGTGGGTCGCCCTGTGGGGCGGCTCGGCCGTCCACCGCTACACGCCCGACGGCGAGCTCGACCGCGTTCTCGCGATGCCGACGAGGCAGATCACGAGCTGCGCCTTCGCCGGCCCCTCGCTCGAGGATTTCTACGTGACCTCGGCGCGGGAGTGGCTCGAGCCCGAGGTTCTGGCGGACGAGCCCGACGCCGGGGCGGTGTTCGTGTGCCGTCCGGGGGTGGTGGGGCGGCCGGCGCGGACGTTTGGGGGCTGAGGGGGGCCGGGCCGCGCCGGCGGGGCAGTCGGCGGGAGGTCGCCGACGAGGTTTTGTGACCGCGCCGAAGCAGAGTCGTCACGCGTGTCACCTGGTCGTGACACGCTCCCGGAGGCTGGGCGGGAAACGCTACCAGGAGTAGCGTTTCCCGCCCAGCCTCGGGCACCCGGGTCCTGCACGCGCCCCATGCCCGGCGCCCGTCGCCCGGCGTCCCCGGCGCCCGTCGCCCGGCGTGCCCGTAGCGCGCGCCCGGCCCGGCGTGCCGGGGCGACCCGGCGACCCGGCGCTGCGGCGCGCCCGGCGCTGCGGCGCGCCCGGCGCTGCGGCGCGCCCGGCGCTGCGGCGCGCCCGGCGCTGCGGCGCGCCCGGCGCCACGCCACCGCCCGAGCCCACCGGTCCCGGGGACCCGCCGCGCCCGCCGCGCCCGCCGCCCCGGAGCCTCCCGGTACCTGCGCAGAGCCCCTCACGACTTGCCCCTTGACAACCCCGCCCGCTTGCAACAATACTTTCTTGAACGATCAAGAGACGGAGGGTCTTGAACGGTCACAGGTTCCGGATGAGGAGGAAGACGCTATGACCGAAGGGGTAACCCAGTCCTCGGGATCGCAGGCGCATTTCGCGCGTCGGGCGACAGGATTCGTGCGGGACATCAAGGTCCGCGATGCCGTGATCTTCAACGTCCTGCCCGCCTGCCCGGGGCTGGTCATGGCCGTATCGGTGTTCTGGGTCCTCTCGACGTTCACCGGGGTGAACCTCTACGTGGCGATCCTGATCACGATCGCCTGCGCGTTCCTCATCTCCGGCGCCTTTGGTCTGCTCTCGCAGATCATGCCCCGGTCGGGCGGGGACTACATCTTGATCTCGCGGTCGCTGCATCCGGCGCTGGCGATCGGATCGAGCATCCTCATCGGCACCTCGGCGATGCTCGCGATGGGTTATTGGGGCGTGTTCACGGCCAAGATCTGTATCGGGCCGATGATGACGATGCTCGGGGTCTCGGTCAATTCGCACTGGCTCCAGCAGGCCGGCGTCACCGTCACCAACCACCCCTGGAACATGATCATCGGCTTCGTCGAGGTGGCGATCCTGGCGACGATCATGGCCTTCGGCACCCGCTTCCTCATGCGCGTGCAGTTCTGGCTCTTCGTGGCCGCCATGCTCGGCTTCATCGTCGCGGCCATCACCCTCCTCGTCACCTCCCACCAGGGCTTCATCAACGACTACAACCACTACGCCCAGCCCTTCACCCACCACGCCAACACCTACGCGTACTTCATGCACCAGGCGGCGGTGGCAGGCACCAACACGCACGCGCCGACGAACTGGCACAACACGATCGTCGCCTCGGGGGCCTTCATCGCCTTCGGCGTGTGGGCGTGGTACTCCGTCAACTATGCGGGGGAGATCCGCCAGGCGGGGACGCGCAAGAACTGGTACTCGATGCTCGGGGGCCTCGCCCTCACCTTCGTGCCCATCCTCCTCATGGTCCTGCTCCTCGAGAAGACCGTGAGCCTCCCGTTCCTCACCGCCGTCAACGCGGTCTCGAGCAACGCCAAGGTCTACACCCTGCCCAACCAGCCGTGGTGGATCACCCTGGTGGCGGCGATCCAGACCAACGGCATCTTCGTCGCCTTCCTGGGTCTCACCTTCATCGCCTGGGCGCCGCTCATCGTCTATACGCAGATCGTGCAGCCGGTGCGAGCGCTCTTCGCGTGGGCCTTTGACCAGGTCATCCCCGAGCGCATCGCCACCGTCAACGAGCGGACGCACACGCCGGTGTTCTCGCTCGGGCTCATCACCGTACTGTCGATCCTCTTCCTCTACGCGGCGGCGTACTCGTCGAGCTTCCTCAATTACGTCGCGCTCTCGACCATCGTCGGCTTCCCGACGTTCATCTTGGTAGGGATCTCGGCGATCGTGTTTCCGTACCGGCGCCGGGCTGCCTACCAGGCCTCGGCCTCCAACATCAGCTTCCTGGGCCTGCCTCTGCTCGTGTACTTCGGTGTCGGCTCGATTGCGGCGGGCGCGTTCGGGGGCTGGCTGTGGCTCAGATACAGCAAGCTCGGGCTCCCGCACGCCGGCCAGAGCGTGTGGAAGCAGCTCTTCACCTCGCCCACCCACGGCGGACTCGCGCTCGTCGCCACCGGCCTCATCGTCGGCGGCATCATCTACTACGGCGGGCGCGCGTGGCGGCGCACGCAAGGGATCGACATCTCCCTGAACTACCTCGAGATTCCCCCCGAGTAAGCAGTGAAGCTGTTCCGGCGTCCATCGGCGGAGGGCGGAGACGTCCTCCGCCTCTACTACGCATCTGACATCCACGGCACCGAGGTCCTGTGGAAGAAGTTCCTCAACGCCTCCAAGGTCTACAAGGCCCAGGTCCTCGTCATGGGCGGTGACATAACCGGGAAGCTGGTCATCCCCATCGTCCGCGGTGAGGACGAGACATGGACGGCGGAGCTCTTCGGACGCCGCGAGCGCATGAACAGCGAAGCCGACGTCGACAAGTTCGAGCAGCGGGTGCGCGGCAACGGCATGTACCCGTACCGCACCACAGCACAGGAAGTCGCCGGGATCGCCGCCCTCTCGGAGGAGGAGCGCGAGCGCTGGTTCGAGGAGGTCATGCTCGACGCCTTCCGGGGCTGGCTCGAGCTCGCCGAGGAGCGCCTGGCGGGCAGCGACATCCGCTGCTTCGTGATGCCCGGCAACGATGATCCGACGAGCATCGAGGGCGTCATCGCCGGCGCCACGCGCGTCGAGAGCTGCGACGAGAAGGTGGTGGAGTTCGACGGCTACACGATGCTCTCGCTCGGCTACTCCAACCGGACGCCGTGGAACTCCCCGCGCGAGCTCGACGAGGACGCGCTCCACGACCGCATTGCCGCCCTGGCCGAGCAGATCGGAGATAACACCCGCGCGCTGTGGAACATCCACGTACCGCCTCACGGCTCGCGCCTGGACACCGCAGCCGAGCTCGACGACGACTTCAACATGGTTCTCGTCGGCCGCCAGCCCCATCTCATCCCCGTCGGGTCCTCGGCGGTGCGGGAGACGATCGAGCGCTACCAGCCGCTCGTCGCCCTCCATGGCCACATCCACGAGTCGCCGGGCGCGATCCGCATCGGCCGCACCCTGTGCGTCAACCCGGGCAGCGATTACCACACGGGCCGGATCTCCGGCTGCCTCGTCAACCTTCGCGGCGACCAGGTAAACCACCAGTTCGTCACGGGCTGAGGAAGATGAGCCGCGGCGAACTCGCCGGCTGGCTCCAGGGGGTGGGGCTCGACGCGCCGGCGCGACCGTGGCCCGACTCGCCCCACCGCTTCCCCGACGGCCGGCGCTACCGCTTCGAGATCCCCAGCGTCGAGGGCCCGGCCGTGCTCCGCGCCGTGCTCGCCGAGGCGGACACCATCGGCCTGCGCATCCACCGCGTCTCCCAGGGCTCGGGGATCATGCTCCTCTCCGACTCCGAGCTCGACGAGCTTGCCGCTCTCGCCAAAGAGCACGACGTCGAGGTGTGCCTGTTCCTCGGCCCGCGCGGCTCGTGGGACGCCGGGGGCCAGGCGCTCGCCACCGAGGCGGCGGGCGGAGTGGCGCGTGGCGGCGAGGCCGTCGAGGCGTGCGTGGCCGAGGCGCGGCGGGCCTGCGCCCACGGAATCCGCAGCGTCCTCGTGGGCGACGTCGGCGTGCTCGACGTGCTCGCGCGCCTGCGCGAGCAAGGCGTGCTCCCGTCAGGGCTGATCCTGAAGACGTCGGCGATCCTGTGCGCCGCCAACCCGGCGACGGCGGCGCTGCTCGACCGCCTCGGAGCCGACACCATCAACGTGGCCACCGACCTCGAGGTGGGGATGCTCGCCGACATGCGCGCGGTGACGGCGAAGCCGCTCGACGTCTACGTCGAGGTGCCCGATGACATGGGTGGGTTCGTGCGCAGCTATCTCGTCCCCGACATCGTCCGGGTGGCGGCCCCCGTCCACGTCAAGCTCGGCCTGCGCAACGCCACCAGCGTCTATCCCAGCGGCCTTCACCTCGCTGCCGTCGCCACCCTCCAGGCGCGCGAGAAGGTGCGCCGCGCCGCGCTCGTCGAGCGCCTGATCTGCGAGCTGACCCCCGAGCTCGCAGACTAACGGCGCGGACGCACCTCAGAGCTGCGGCTCAGACACTCACCGCTCCGAGCCGAGCGCGAGCGCTCGACGACTCTGAGGCCGGCAAGAGCCGTCCCGCTTTGCCCAGTCCGTGCGGAGGCATGTTTCCGTAGAGAGCCTCGTACTGTCCCGACTTGACCAGGTAGCTCTCGTGCCAGATACCGGTACGGCTGCTCCGTCCCACCCGGCGCCAGTACTGGCGCCACACGTCGATGTGAGGATCGTCCTTGTCCTTGGCGAATGCCTCTAGTTGGTCAAACGATCTCCAGTATTGGACGATCGTGGGGATCCCCATCTCATACGCCAGAAGCCCCTTCTCCGGATGGGCGACCAAGTGATCGAGCATGTGCTTCATCCCGCGGCGACCACCCAGGTCCATCAGGCTGCGCGCGAACTCCAGCTTGCTGTTGAAACGTGCCCCGATGAGAAAGACGACGAAGTCGCCGTCGATCTCGGCCATCATTCGCCTACCAGCCACTTCGCCCATAGCCGTCACCCCTCGGTCGTTGACTTCGAGACGCACATCCTATGTGCGACGACCGGGGTGTCCGGCCAGCGGGGGTCCTTGACACCTCTGTAAGCGATGCATAGACTGACGAGGTATGCAGGGCTTCCAAGGACAGCTCGAGGGGCTCTTGTTGGCGATTCTTCAGCAGGGCCCCCTGCACGGCTATGGCATCGCGTCGGAGCTGCGCGGTCGCTCGGGTGGCGCGCTCGAGGTCCCCGAGGGAACGCTTTATCCCGTCCTCCACAAGCTCGAGAAACAAGGACTGGTACGCAGCCATTGGGAGAAGGTCGGCGGCCGGCGCAGGCGCGTGTACGCCGCCTCGCCGAAGAGTCAGACTGCGCTCCGGGAGCGCTTTGAGAGCGGGCAGCGCCTGAGTCGCGCGATCGACTCTGTATTTGCGCCCGCGCCCGAGGGGGCTCGAGATTAGCGCCGACCCCAGAGCCGAGCTTCTGAGGACCCTGGCGGGCTCGCTGGGCGGGGGACGCTCCGAGCGCCGCCGCTACCTGAGCGAGCTCGAGCACCATCTCGAGGACAGCGTGGCTGACCTCAGGCGAGCCGGTGTGCCCGAGGAGGCGGCAGTTCGCGATGCGCTCGCGCGACTGGGCGATGTCGAGACGATCGTCTGCGCTGCTCGAGCCACTCGCTCGACTCGTTCTCTGTCGTGGCGAAGGGTGGCGCGCGTTCCGGTTGCCTGGATCGCTGTCGGCGCGATGTCGATCCTCACCCTTGCAGCGGTCGAGCTGCCTCAGGCGTCGGCCGCGAAGGTCACCGGGCTCAGGGTCGCTCCTTCTACTCATGTCGGAGTTGGACAGGCCGGTAGCTGGCGGCACGAGCACAGCCCGACGGGGCAGAAGCCCAAGCGCCGAAGTCATCTCCCCAGCACATGCCCGTGCTCTCGAGACGTCGCGCGCGGTCGTTAGCGGAGCTGATCGTCACCGTACTGGTCGCGGTCGGCCTTGCGATCGCGATCCAGGCCTGGGTCGTCAAGCCATACAAGATTCCCAGCGGCTCGATGGAACCGACGCTCGTACCCCGTCAGCGCGTACTCGTCGACCGGATCTTCAAGTCGGTGCACATTGGCGAGATCGTCGTGTTCCACCCCCCACAGGGCGCTGACAGCGAGCGATGCGGACGAGCCCATCCAGCGACCGCCGCCTGCGACTGGCCGAATCCCGAATCCGGCGAGACCTTCATCAAACGAATCGTCGCCGGACCCGGTGACCTCGTCACAATCCACAACGGACACGTGATCAGGAACGGGCACCGAGAACCCGACGGCTACATCCGCCCCTGCTTCCCAGGGGAAGCCGCGTGCACCTTCGCAACCCCGATCCGCGTACCCCGCGGGATGTGGTTCGCGATGGGCGACAACCGAGGCCTGTCGGACGACAGCCGATTCTGGGGCCCGGTCCCGGCAAGCTGGATCATCGGAGACGCCTTCTTCACCTACTGGCCACCCGACCGCATCGGCCCCCTGTAGCCGACACCTTGCCATGCGACGAGAGCGCGAGCAGACATCGTTTCTAGGCGACAAGCCCGTCAACCGCGTCGGCTTCGGCGCGATGCAGCTCGCAGGACCCGGCGTGTTCGGCGCGCCGAGCGACCCCGAAGCTGCCCGCGCGGTGCTCCGCCGCGCGGTCGAGCACGGCGTCGACCACATCGACACCTCGCAGTTCTACGGCCCCAACGTCGTCAACGAGCTGATCAGGGAGGCGCTGTATCCCTATCCCGAGCACCTGAAGCTCGTCACCAAGGTCGGCGGCCGCCGTGACGCTGCCGGCGGCTGGCTGCCGGCGCAGTCGCCCGCCGAGCTGCGCGTCGGCGTCGAGGACAACTTGCGCACGCTGCACCTCGAACGGATCGATCTCGTCAACCTGCGCCTGTTCGACGAGCACGACGCCGAGGGTCGGCTGGCCGAGCAGCTGGGCGCGCTGGAGGACCTGCGCCAGGAGGGCAAGCTCGACCTGATCGGGATCTCCAACGCCTCCGCAGAGACGGTTCGCCGGGCGCTCGAGCTCGTCGATATCGCGTGCGTGCAGAATGCCTACAGCGTCGTCAACCGCGCCGAAGAAGACGAGCTGACGCTGTGCGAGGAGCGCGAGCTCGCATTCGTGCCGTTCTTTCCCCTGGGCTCGGCCTTCGCCGGCGGTCCGAGGCAGCTGGCGTCCGACCCGGTGATCGCGGACCTCGCCGCCCGACGACGGGCCACCCCCTCGCAGATCGCGCTGGCGTGGCTACTTCACCGCTCCGAGCGGATCCTGCTCATCCCCGGCACGAGCTCGATCGAACACCTCGAGGAGAACATCGCCGCCGGCGACATCGAGCTCGACGAGGAGGACATGCACAGGCTCGAGGGCGCCACCCCGCTCGGCAACCCGACGGCCGCCGCCGAGGATTAGGTCAGGGAGTCGCGAGCCTCGCGAGAGCGGCGCGAGTAGCCGCGTGTGCGGGCGCGTAGATGGTAAGCCGGAGGTCGGGTGCAGCCCCTCGACCAGCGACACGAGTAACGCCCGACCGTCCGGATCCTGCCACGTGTACCAGGACACCCCGACGCCGGCGAGCGCGGCCACCTCCTCGCGCCGCAGGCCCGGCGTGCGGCGGCGCGCGCCGTCATCGGGCAAACCCACGTCCGCCGGGGACACTCGCGCGCGAAGCGAGGCGAGCGCAGGAAAGCACCGAGCTCATCACGCCGCACCGGAGAAGAAGCGATCGCCATCGACGTCGACCAGCGACGCGAGCACGCACCAACACCCGCGCCCGACAACGACATCCACACGACGACGACCGGCGATCGCTCGGGTGCCCGCCCGGGCAGTGATCTGTCTGGGCGGGCAACTGGGGCGACGCCCTTGCCTAGTCCCTCGGGTCGTACTTGAACGAGATCCCGAGACGGATTCGGTAATTCAGCACATCGCCATCCTGGATCGTGAGGTCCTGTCGCACAACCTCAGCCACGCGCAACTCTCGTACGCTCTTCGCGGCGGTCTCGACGGCAACCTTTGCTGCCGCCTCCCACGACTCGCTGCTGACACCGACGATCTCGGTGACGCGATAAACACTCTCCGCCATGCGGACCTCCCATCAGGGGTTGAGCCGGAGCCGTGAGTCTCGCAGGGTCCTGGACGCTGCGGTCGAATCCTTCGCAGCGACACGGGATCGGGTAGTACCATGCGCGACACTGGCAAAGCACATCGCGGTCGCAGAGAAGACGGTGATCAAGCTCACCGGCCACGCATCGGGAACCAAGCCCGAGGTATGGCTGTACTCGCAGCCGCAGAAGTGCCCGAGCACGCTGGGTGCCGAAGATAAATGACCTCGTTCTCGCCAGCCTTCAGCTACATCAACGAGGCGTACGACAGCCTCCGCTTCCGGATCCCCTCCTGAACCGCGTCGCGTATTACACCGTGGACCCTCGGACGCACGGCACCTAGCTGCGATGCATGGATCGCTCCCCGAGCGGGCCGTACCCGACCGTAGCGTCGAGGCGCCGGACCGGTCGCGGCCGACGCGTTCGTTGGGAGTAGCCGCGACGCCCGCCGGCGTGGCGCAGATGCTCCAGCGCACCGCTGGCAACCGCGCCGCCGCTGCGCTGCTCACCCCGCGGGCTCACAGCCGCAGGGGCGCCGCAACGCTGCAACGCAAGCTCTGGCCCTACAAGGGCAAGGACAACCATGCATTACAGGCGATCGGCGCAAAGGTCCAGAGCGCCGTCGACACGGCGGTGCTCACGGTGGCTGCGGACCCCACCCTTGCCGCACACCCGGCGAAGACGAGCGGCTACCTTGCCCAGTGGATCGCAACCTACGCCGCGTATCTCGAGAACCCCGCCGCGGTGCCCCTCTTCTACTTCGCGCGCTACGGGTATGCGGTCGAGACGATCGCGACCCTCCTGCTCAAGAACGAGAGCATCCTCCCGCACAGGTTCAACTTCCAGATTGCGGCCGGACACACGCGGCCGGACATCGTCGTCACCGACCCGCGCCTCGGCGACGGTGCGGCGGCCCAGGTGGCGTGGATCGACATCACCAGCGAGGCCTCAAAGGGGCATATCTATCGCAAGCAGGGTGGGGGTTGGGTGACGCGGGCGTACGTCGCCGAGGCCTGCTACGACATGCCGCTCCCGTCGGCGCTCGCGAAAGGTGGACCCGCCCTCGACAAGGAGACGCTCAAGCGCATCGAAGGCGCCGCGGTGCTCGCCGCAGAGGAGGAGGCGTACTTCGAGGTCGGGCGGCAGGCGATCGGAGCCGAGATAGCCGCCGCCCTGGCTGCGAAATACACCGACAAGGGTGGGGGGCTTTCCCGGGCCGACGCTCGCCTCGTGGTCACCGCCACGTGTAAGGGAGCGCTGAGCGACGGGGTAACGGCACCAGTCGCGAAGTCGGTGCTGTACACGCTCGACGCGATCGACGTCGGCACAGCGTCCGACGCCGGGGCGAGCTGGGCGAACTGGGCTTACGGGCAAGCGGGGATAGCTACGCAGAAGGCGAGGGAGGAGCTGATCGCCTACGGCAAGCGCTTGCATCCGCCGACGCCCCAAGCGGACGTGAACATGGACGAAACGCAGTAGCGCCCGTGGCAGTCGCGGTCGGCTTGCGCGCCAGGTCCGCCAACCCGAGCGAGGGGGAGAACACGAGGCTGGACCTAGGTGGCGGCCACCCCGGCCGACAGGCCTCCGTCGACGATGAAGGGCTGCGCGGTGCAGAACGAGGATTCCTCCGAGCACAGGAAGAGGGCCATGGCTGCGACCTCCTCGGCGGTGCCGATGCGGCCCAGGGCGTGGAGGCGTCCCGCTTCGACGCGCGCGGCGGCGGGGTCGGGCTGGACCTCGAAGTAGCGCTGGGCCATGCCGGTGTCGATGTAGCCGGGGCAGATGCAGTTGCAGCGGATCCCGTCCTTGCCGAAGTCGAGGGCGATCGACCGGGTGAGGTTGATGACCCCGCCCTTGGCCGTGCAGTAGGCCCCGAGCTGGGGCTCGACCCAGAAGCCGTTGACCGAGGCCATGTTGACAATCGAGCCGCCGCCCAACCGACGCATACGCGGGATGGCGGCGCGCGCGCACAGATAGACGCCCTTCAGGTTGACGCCGATGACGCGATCCCAGTCCTCGGGTGGGGTGTCCTCGATGGTGTGCTCGTACTGGATGGCGGCGTTGGAGACGATGGCGTGGGGACCGCCCGCCTGCTCGGCGGCGGCCATCAGCGCCTCGACCGCCTCGGGATCGGAGACGTCGCAGCGGTGCGCTTCGGCGCGGCCGCCCGCGGACTCGATCCCAGACGCGACCTTCCCCAGCTCGTCGAGGTCGACGTCGGCGCACAGGACCATCGCCCCCGCGCCCGCCAAACGCTCGGCGATCGCCCGCCCGATCCCGCGCGCCGCGCCGGTCACCACCACCGTCTTGCCGTCCATCTGCACCGCCTCATCCTCCTTCGCGCTCGGGCTCTCGGGCCGCCTTTATACTGCCACTGTAACGATCAAGTAATGGGGCCCAGACGATGACGGTAACGAAGGCTGAGCGACGGCGCAGACCCACCATGCGGGACGTGGCCACGCGCGCCGACGTCTCCGTCCAGACGGTCTCGAACTTCGTCAATCAGCGCTACCACCTGATGGGGGACGAGACCCGCGCCCGCGTCGAGCGGGCGATGAGCGAGCTTGGTTACCACCCGAATCTGGCGGCGCGGACGCTGCGCTCGGCGCGCACGCAGACGCTGTGCTTCCTCCTCCTCGACGAGGGAAGCCGCTTCCTCGCCGACCCGATGACCGACCTGATCATGTCGGGCATCGGCGACGTCGCCCGCGACCGCGGCTACGGCGTGCTCATCCGCGCCGCTCTCCCCGACGAGCCCGATCCCACCCTGATCGGGCCGCTGCTCGAGAACCGCGCCGACGGCGCCTTCCTCTTCCTCTCCGGCGAGCCCGAGGTGCGGCGCTGGTACGTCGACCGGCTCGCCGAGCTCGGCTTCCCCTTCGTCCTCCTCGAGCCCTCCGAGGACCGCGACCAGCTCACGGTCAGGGCCGCCGATCGCGAGGGCGCCCGGCG
Source organism: Solirubrobacteraceae bacterium (assembly GCA_035552815.1). Classification (GTDB taxonomy): domain Bacteria; phylum Actinomycetota; class Thermoleophilia; order Solirubrobacterales; family Solirubrobacteraceae; genus Palsa-465. The sequence goes on from DASZKU010000089.1 coordinate 11,528, forward strand.
CCTCACCGAGTACCTGATCGGCGCCGGCCACGAGCACATCGCCTTTCTCACCACGGCGGTGTCGTGGCCCATGCTCGAGCAGCGCCTGCTCGGGTACTGCGACGCGCTGGCGGTCGCCGGTCTCGAGCCCATGGTCTTCCGCGGCGGGGGCTGGTCGGCCGGCTCAGGGGCCGAGCAGGTCGAGCGCGTACTCGCCTCGGGCGCGCGGCCCACGGCGATCATGTGCGGCAACGACCTGCTCGCGCTGGGGGCGATCCGTGCCGCCCGCCGCCGGCGGCTCAAGGTCCCCGAGGACCTCGCCGTGACCGGCTTTGACGACTTCGATTTCTCGGAGTTCGTCGACCCTGCGCTCACCACCGTGCGCGTTCCCGGCTACGAGATCGGGCGCGCGGCGGGGCGCATGCTCGTCGACGTGCTCGAGGGCGGCAACCCGCCCGCGCGCCAGCTCGAGCTCGCGGTGGAGCTCCAGCTCCGAGAGTCGGCATGAGCGCGGGTGCCTCACCGATCCTCGCCGACGTCTCCGAAGAGGCGGTGCGCCTGCTCGACACCGCCGAGCGCGCCGGGGTGCGCGTGCGCGTGCTCGGGGGGACGGCGATCATCATCCACGTCGGCGACGGGCTCCACCCCGCCTTCGTGCGCAAGATCGCCGACATCGACTTCGCCACCCCCCGGCGCGAGGGGCGCAAGGTGGCCGAGTTCCTCGAGACCCAGGGCTATACCCCGAATAAGACGTTCAACGCCATGCACGGGGCGCGTCGGCTGCTCTTCTACGACGAGCCCAACGACCGCCAGGTCGACGTCTTCGTGGGCACCTTCGAGATGTGCCACGAGCTCCCGCTCGAGGAGCGCCTCGAGCTCGAGCCCCGCACCCTCCCGCTCGCCGAGCTCATCCTCACCAAGCTCCAGATCGTCAAGCTCAACCAGAAGGACGCCTACGACCTCTACTCGCTGCTCCTCAGCCACGAGGTCGCCGACCACGACAACGACGCCATCAACGCCGCGTGGATCGCCGAGCTGTGCGCGCGCGACTGGGGCCTGTACCGCACCGTCTCGCTCAACCTCGAGCGCCTGCGCGAGCAGCTGAACGTCCCCGGGCTCGAGCCCGCCGACCGCGACACCATCCGCCGCCGGGTGGATGCCATCGAACAGGCCGTCGAGCGCGCGCCCAAGTCGGGGAAGTGGAAGATGCGGGCCCGGATCGGGGACCGCGTGCGCTGGTACGAGGACCCCGAAGAGATCGAGAAGGGGTCATATTGACCGGGCGGCTCGAGGGGCGCGGCGCCGTGGTCACCGGCGTGGCCTCGGGCCTCGGGCGCGAGATCGCCCGCGTGCTCGCCGCCGAGGGCGCCCGCGTGCTCGGGTGCGACGTCGTCGACGGCCCCGGGGCGGAGACGATGGAGGGAATCGGCTTCTACCGTCACGCCGATGTCTCCCGCGAGCACGACGTCGAGGAGCTCATCGCCGAGGCCGTCGAGCGCTTCGGCTCCCTCGACGTGATGGTCAACAACGCAGCGATCCAGATCGAGGAGGAGCTCGCCGAGACGACCGAGGAGCAGCTCGACCGGATCCTCGCCGTGAACCTCAAGGGCGTGTTCTTCGGCTGTAAGCACGCCGTCCGCGCCATGCGCCCCGCCGGCGGGGGCGCGATCGTCAACGTCGCCTCGATCCTCGCCCTCGCGGGCGACGGCATCCTCGCCGCCTACTGCGCCGCCAAGGGCGGGGTGCTCGGGATCACCCGCGCCACCGCCGTCCAGTACGGCCGCGACGGGATCCGCTGTAACGCCATCTGTCCCGGTGACATCGACACCCCGCTGGTGGCCGCCTACTTCGCCACCGCCGAGGATCCCGCCGCCCTGCGCGCCGAGGTCGAGCGCGAGTACCCACTCGGGCGCATCGCCGACCCCCGGGAGATCGCCCGCGCCGTGGCCTTCCTCGCCTCCGAGGACGCCTCGTTCATGACCGGTCAGCCGCTCATCGTCGACGGCGGCCTGCTCGCCGACTGCTACTGATGCCCTGCCGCTTCGACCCGCACTGGCGCTACCACGGGCTCGAATGCCTACGCATCGAGAACGAGCACGTGGCCGTCGAGGTGTTACCCGAGCTCGGCGCGAAGATCCACCGGCTCATTGACAAGGCGCGCGACCACAACGTCTTGTGGCACTCGCCGCGGGTAACCCCGCACCTCGCTCCGCTGGGTGCGAACTTCGACGACCACTGGTCGGGGGGGTGGGACGAGGCGTTCCCGGGCGGGGCGCCCTCGCTCAACCGCTACGGCGACGAGCTGCCCTACATGGGGGAGCTGTGGACCCAGCGCGCGCAGTGGCGCCTGGAGGAGTGCTCGCCCGAGCGTGTCGAGCTCGTGCTGACGATCACCACCCCGATCACCCCCGCGCGCTGGGAGCGGCGGCTCACCCTCGAGGCGGGTCAGGCGGGGGTGAGGTTGAGGTACCGGATCGAGAACCTCGACTACCGGCCCTTCGATTACAACTGGGGGATCCATCCCGTGCAGGCGATCTCGCCCGCCCACCGCTTCGACGCCCCCGCCCGGCGCGCCGAGGTCGACGAGCACGGTGGCGGGGTGCTGGGCGTGAAAGGTGACACCTATGAGTGGCCGATGTTCGGGGCGCTCGACATGCGCTCGGCGCTCGGGCCCGAGGCGGACGACTTCGCGCTCCACTACCTGACCGAGCTCGAGGATGGATGGGTCGCGTGCACGGACACGGCGGCGCGGCGGGGGTTCGGGCTCGTGTTCGACCGCTCGGTGTTCGGAGTGGTGTGGCTGTGGCTCGTGTACGGCGGCTGGCGCGGCTATTACCAGGCGATCATGGAGCCGTGGACGGGGTATCCGAGCCCGCTGGCCGAGGCGGTGGCGGCGGGCCGGGCGCGCGTGCTCGGTCCGGGCGAGGCGCTCGAGACCGAGGTCACCGCGGTGGTCTACGGCGGGGTCGGGTCGGTGTCGGGGCTCGCGGCCGATGGGTCGGTGAACCCGTAGTGCGCATCAGCGAGATCTCCTTCCACAAGGTGAACATCCCCTTCGAGGCGCCGCTGCGGTGGTCGGGCGGCGTCGAGGACGGGTGGACGCGGTGCATCATCCGCATGCGCACCGACGACGGGCTCGAGGGGATCGGCGAGACCCAGGGCGGCACCCCGACCCTGGTCCAGCTCGAGGCGATCAAGGAGTACTTCCTCGGCGAGGATCCTTTCGACCTCGAGCACATCCTCAAGAAGACGTGGTGGGTGCCCTTCTACCACGGCACCACCGGCCGCCTCGCCATCTCGGGCCTCGAGATGTGCTGCTGGGACCTCATGGGCAAGGCCGCCGGGCGCCCGCTGTGCCAGCTCCTCGGGGGCCGCCTGCGCACCGAGATCCCCTTCGCCGCCTACATCTTCTACCGCCACCGCTCCAAGGACGGGCGCGGCGGTGAGACCTCGCCCGAGGAGATCGTTGAGCACACGCGCGACCTCGTCGACCGCCTGGGCTTTCGCTCGATCAAGCTCAAGGGCGGCGTGCTCCCGCCCGAGGACGAGTACGCGGCCACCGCCGCCCTGCGCGAGGCGTTCCCCGAGCACCGGCTGCGCTTCGATCCCAACGGCTTGTGGTCGGTGGAGACGGCGATCCGCATGGGGGCGAAGTTCGAGGGGCTCGAGCTCGAGTACTACGAGGATCCGGTGTGGGGGATCGAGGGGATGAGCCGAGCGCGGCGTGACGTGCGTATCCCCTTTGCCACCAACATGTGCGTCACCAACTTCGACCAGCTTCCCATCGGCATCCGCACCGGCGCCATCGACGTGCTCCTCGGCGACTGCCAGGAGTGGGGCGGGATCCTCGCCACCAAGAAGGCCGCGCACGTGTGCCAGGCCTTCCAGATCGGCTTCAACCTCCACTCGGGCGGCGAGTGCGGCGTCTCCACCGCCGCCTACCTCCAGATCGCCGCCAGCCTGCCCGTGCTCCCCTACGCCCTCGACTCCCACTATCACCACCAGACCGCCGATGTCATCACCCGGCCGCACCAGTACGTCGACGGCTGCTTCGCGCTCCCCGAGGGCCCCGGGCTCGGCGTCGAGCTCGACGAGGAGCGCCTCGCCGAGCTCGAGGAGGTCAACCGCCGCGACGGTGACATCCTCATCTACGAGAGCGACGAGGAGCAGCGACGCAATCCACCTTTCCAGGGGCAGTGGTAGGCAGCGAGACCGAGGCTTGGCTGGAGGCGCACCGCGGCGATCTTCTCGAGCTCGTCCGTGGCCTGATCGCCTACCCGAGCGAGAACCGCCCGCCCCGCGGCGATGAGGGGCCGTGCCAGGAGTTCGTCGGCGATTATCTCTACGAGCTCGATCTCGAGCCCGACATCTTCCGTCCCGACGAGGTTCCGGGCGCCGTCGACCATCCCTCGTGGTGGCCGGGGCGCAGTTACGCGGACCGCCCCAACGTCGCCGCCCGCCTGCCCGGACGCGGCGGCGGGCGCTCGCTCCTCTTCTCCGGTCACGTCGACGTCGTCCCCGCCCTGGGCCCGAGCGCCCACGGCTATTGGGACGGCAATCTCGAGAACGGCCGGCTCTACGGGCGCGGGGCCCTCGACATGAAGGGTGGGGTCGCCTGTTACCTGCACGCGATGCGCTGCCTGATCGAATGCGGCGTCCCGCTCGCGGGCGACGTCATCGTCGAGACTACGGTGGACGAGGAGTTCGGGGGGGCGAACGGGACGCTCGCCTGCCGCCTGCGCGGCTACCACGCCGACGGCGCCGTCCTCGCCGAGCCCACCGGTCTCGCGGCGTGCCACGCCACGCGCGGGGGCATCCAGTACCGCCTCCACGCCCGCGGGGCCAAGGGGGGGATGGACTTCGGCACCGGTGCCGGGCCCAACCCGCTCCACGCCGTGGCGCGCGCCTCGGTCGCGCTCGCCGACGCCGAGCGCCGGCGCGGCGTGCCCATCTACCAGTACCTGCTGCGCTCGGGCGACGAGCTCCCCTGGGGCACCGAGGAGGGCAACCCGACGGCGGGGATGCTCGAGTTCTGGGCCGAGATCCTCCCCGGCACCTCGCGCGAGGAGCTCGAGCTCGAGCTCGTCCAGGCGGTGGGCGCGGCGACCCACGGGGCCGACCTCGAATGGGAGCAGCGCACCCGCTTCCTCCCCGCCGTCGACGCCGACCCCCACGCCCCCATCGTGGCGGCGATGCGCTCGGCCCTGGGCCAGCCCGGGGCGCCTCCGGCCACCGCCCCCTTCGCGTGCGACGCCTTCGTGTTCAGCGAGCACTCCAACACCCCGGTGGTGGTGTGCGGCCCGGGCGGGGATAACCCCCACGCTCCCGACGAGTACGTGCTCGTCCACGATCTCCACACCCTCACGTCCGCCTACGTGCAGCTCGCGCTCGACTGGTGCGGGGTGGCATGAGCGGGCTGCGGAGCGCGCGCTGGTTCGGGGAGCGCGACCTCTCCGGGTTCCTGCACCGCTCCTCGATCAACGCCGAGGGCATCTCCCGCCACTCGCTCGGGGGCCGGCCCGTGGTCGGCATCTGCAACTCGTGGTCAGAGCTCGTCAACTGCAACGTCCACTTCCGCGGCCTCGCCGAGTCGGTCAAGCGCGGCGTCCTCCTCGCCGGCGGGCTGCCGCTCGAGTTCCCGACGATCTCGCTGGGCGAGAACCTCATGAAGCCGACGACGATGCTCTTCCGCAACCTGATGTCGATGGACGTCGAGGAGTCGATCCGCTCCTATCCGCTCGACGCCGTCGTCCTCCTCGGCGGGTGCGACAAGACGGTGCCCGCGCAGCTCATGGGGGCGGCGAGCGCCGACCTCCCGGCGATCATGATCACCGGCGGCCCCTCGCAGCCGGCATGGTTCCGCGGGCGCCAGCTCGGCGTCGGGACCGATACCTGGCACTACGCCGACGAGTTCCGCGCCGGGCGGATGACCGCCGAGGAGTTCGACGAGCTCGAAGCCGCCGCCTCACCCTCCTACGGGCACTGCAACGAGATGGGCACGGCGGCGACGATGACCTCACTCGTAGAGGCACTGGGCATGTCCCTCCCCGGCACCGCCTCGATCCCCGCCGTCGACGCCCGGCGCCGCCACGCCGCCGAGGCCACGGGCGCGCGCGCGGTGGCCATGGCGGTGGACGGGCCGCGGCCGAGCGAGGTGCTGACCGCGTCCGCCTTTGACAACGCGATCACCTTGCTGCTCGCGATCGCGGGATCGACGAATGCGGTGATCCACCTGCTCGCGCTCGCCGGGCGCGTGGGGGTGCCGCTCGCGCTCGATCGCTTCGACGAGCTCGCGCGCCAGACGCCGGTGCTCGTCAACGTCCGTCCTTCCGGGGACCACCTGATCGAGCAGCTCTTCCACGCCGGCGGCGTGCCCGCGGTGATGCGCGAGCTCGCGCCCCTGCTCCAGGGGGAGGCGCTGACGGTGACGGGGCGGTCGCTGGCCGAGGGGTTCGCCATCGCGGGCTCGGGGCCGGGCGCGGGCGCGGGCGCGGGCTCGGGCTCGGGCTCGGGCGCGGGATCGGAGCTGGGCGCGGGGGCGGCCGCGATGCCTGATCGCGACGTGATCGCGACGTTGGATGCCCCGTTCGCCGGCGAGGGCGCGCTCGCGGTCCTGCGGGGGAGCCTCGCCCCCGACGGCGCGATCATCAAGGTGAGCGCGGCCTCGAGCTCGCTGCTGCGCCACCGCGGACCGGCGGTGGTGTTCGAGGACATCGAGGACGTGGCGGCGCGGATCGACGACCCCGCCCTCGAGGTCAGCGCCGACTCCGTGCTCGTGCTCCGCAACGCCGGTCCCAAGGGAGCGCCGGGGATGCCCGAGTGGGGACAGATCCCGATTCCCTCGAAGCTCCTGCGCGAGGGGGTCACCGACATGGTGCGGATCTCCGACGCGCGGATGAGCGGGACCGCCTTCGGGACGGTGGCGCTCCACGTCGCCCCCGAGGCGGCGGCGGGCGGGCCGCTCGCGGTGGTGGAGGACGGCGACCCGATCGTGCTCGACGTCGAGGCGCGCCGGCTCGACCTCGAGGTGCCGGCAGCGGAGATCGCGCGCCGGCGCTCGGGGCTCGCGCCTCGGGCGGCGAAGTACCGCCGCGGCTACGGGCGCCTGTTCCTCGACCACGTCCTCCAGGCCAACGAAGGCTGCGACTTCGACTTCCTGCGCTCGCTGCCCGGCGAGGAGCCGGACCGCGAGCCCTACGGCCTGCTCAGTGGCTGGATCGGGGGATGGTGATCCCGAAGGGGGCGGCGGCCTTGCCCGGCTCGGGCGGGTGGCGCGCCAGGTACTGAGCTTCGGCCTGACGCTGGAGCTCTGACTCGTCGAGGGCGTCGGCGGCGAAGCGGTCGACGCGGTAGGGCGAGAGGTCGGCCTCGGTGGCGCCGGTGAGGACGAGCTCGGCGGCGAAGCGCGCGAGGCCGGGGCCGTGGGTGACACCGGACTCGTTGCAGCCGGCGAGGACGACGTAGCCGTCGAGACCGGGCGCGGGGCCGAGGATGTGGCGGCCGTCCGGGGTCCAGGTGGGGAGCCCGCTGGCGCGCTCGCGGGTGCGCGCGGTCTTGAGCGCGGGGATGACGTCGGCGAGCTCGGTGGCGAGACGCTCGTGATTGGCGGCCGCGTGCTCGGGGAGCTCGCCGGTGCCCGGCGGGGCGGCGAGGGGGACGCGGGAGGAGGCACCGAGCTCGCGCTCGATGGCGCCGTAGAGGAGGCCGCCGTCCTCGGTGCGCGCGTAGAAGAGGTCGCGCTCGAAGAACAGGAGCATGGGCAGTCCCTCGCGGACCTCGGCGAGCGGCTCGGTGAGGACGCGGGATTCGAGCAGGGGCACGGCGGCGACGTCGACGCCGTCGCGCGAGGCGACGGCGCGCGTGGCCGCGCCCGCCGCATTGACGATGATGCCCGTGGCGATATTGCCGGCCGAGGTCCTGATCCCGATGACCCGGCCACAGCTCGTCTGGGCGCGCAGGGCCTCGACTCCCGTTTCCACCTCGACCCCGGCTGCGTTCAGGCGCTGCGCCAGAGCGTGGATGACCCGTCGTGTGGGGACCTGGCGCCCGTCGGGCTGATAGAGGCCGCCGTAGATCGCCTCGCGGGCGAGGAGGGGCGAGAGCCGGCACGCCTCGTCGGCGTCTACGAGCTCGACGGTGGCGAACTCCTGCTCGCGCTCGTACTCCTCGCGGAGCATCTCCACGCCGGGCTCGGAGAGGGCGGGGAAGAGGAGGCCGACGTGGCGCACCCCGAGGTCCTCGCCGGCCTCGGCCTGGAGGCGCTCGTAGAACTCGATCCCGTAGCGCGCGAGCTCGCCCTCGAGCTCACCCGCCCAGTAGCCCACGAACCCGGCGCCGGCGTGGGTGGTCTGGGTGCCCAAGGCGGGCTCGCGCTCGAGGAGCACGACCTTGCCCGCCCCGCCCTCGGCGAGGTGAAGGGCGGTGCAGGCGCCGAGGATCCCGCCTCCGATGACGACGGCGTCGGCGGTGGCCGTGGCGGTGGCGATGGCGGTGGCGGTGGCGGTCGGGTTCGTGCCCGGGTTGGTGTTCGTGCTCACCAGTCGGCCACCGAGCCGTCGGGGTGGAAGTAGCGCATCAGGGGCTCCTGCTCGAAGGGATGCTTGGCCGCCTCGCGCTCGTCGACGGCGATCCCCAGCCCCGGCTTGGTCGGGAGCTTGGCGACGCCGTCGGCGAGGTCGAGCTGCTCGGTGAGGACCTCGAAGCGCCACGGGACATCGGCGCGCCACGTCTCCTGGATGATGAAGTTCGGGGTGGCGAACCCCAGGTGTACCGAGGCGGCGTGGCCGATCGGGCCGGTCGAGGAGTGGGGAGCGACGACGGCGCCGTAGACCTCGCCGAGGGCGGCGATCCGCCGCGCCTCGCCGATCCCCCCGCAGTGCACGAGATCGGGCTGCAGGACGGAGACGGCGCCGAGCTCGAGGAGCTCGTGGAAGGGCTTGCGCAGGGAGAGCCGCTCGCCCGCGGCCAGCGGCACCCAGGTGCGTCTGGCGAGCTCGGCCATCGCGCGGGGCTGATCGGCCGGGCACGCCTCCTCGAAGAACCACGGCCGGTAGGGCTCGAGCACGCGGAAGTACTGGGCGGCCATCTGCGGCGAAGCGCGACCGTGGAGGTCGACCATGAGCTCGGTCTCCTCGCCCACCGCCTCGCGGACCGCGGCCATGACGCTGTCGGCGTGGTGCAGCGCCTCCGAGCCGTCGAGGGGCGCGGTGCGCGGGATCACCACCTCGAGCTTGATCGCGTCAAACCCGGCCTCGAGGGACTCGATCGCCTTCTCGGCCGCCCGTTCGGCTGACATCGAGTGATACACCGACTCCATCTCGCCGCCCCCGAGGTGGTCGTAGAGGCGGACGTGGTCACGTACGTTGCCGCCCAGGAGCTGCCACACGGGGACGCCGAGCGACTTGCCGAGGATGTCCCAGCACGCCTGCTCCACCCCGGAGATCGCCGAGGACTCGACCATCCCGGGCCGGAAGAAATGCTGGCGCACCATGATCTGGAAGAGATGCTCGACGCGCCGCGGGTCCTCGCCGATGAGCAGCGAGGCCAGGTCCTCCACGCACGCGGTAACCGCCCGGGTCTTCCACTCGACCGTCGCCTCGCCCCAGCCGGTGACGCCCTCGTCGGTCTCGAGCTTGACGAACACCCAGTTGCGCATCTCGGCACCGACGACGATGGTCGAGACGCGGGTGAGCTTCATGGACGGGGGGTGGGGGTGTTTCGGCTGGGGGGTGGCCGGCGGTGGGGCGCGCGGGGCGGGCGGCGTGGGGTGCGGGGGCGGCGTGGGGGCTCGGTCCGCGCGGGCGCGCGGGGCACTTGAACGTTCAAGGGAAGTCTAGAGGAATGCCGGGCCCGAAGCGATGTCTCTTGGTCCCGGCCCCCGGGACAAAACGACAGCAGTTCGGCCGCCGCC
>DASZKU010000090.1:0-4285 GCA_035552815.1 Solirubrobacteraceae bacterium
CTGAGCCCGAGCTCGGCGATCCAGCTGTCGATGACGTGGTTCTCGTTCATGCTGCCTCCACATAGGCCGGTGCGTTGGCGAGTAGTTCTTCTTCTTCGTCGTGAATCTCGGCAGGGCGGAGCGCCCAGGCGCCGATGAGGAGCGCGGCCGCCGCGACGCTCCCCGAGATCACCCACGCGAGGTGGTAGCCGCCGGTCAGGGCGGCGGGCTGCGAGGCCCCCGCGGCGAGCAGGTGGCTCGTCCGCGTGGTCGAGAGGGTGGCGAGGACGGCGAGCCCGAGCGCGCCTCCGACCTGGACGGTGGTATTGACCAGGCCCGAGGCCAGGCCCGCGTCGCGCGGGGTGGCGCCCGACATGGCGAGCGTCATCAGGGACGGGAAGGACAGGCCCGCCCCGGCTCCGAGGAGGATCATCGAGGGGAGGAGGTCGAGCGCGTAGCTCGAGCCCACCGGGGCGCGGGCGAGGAGCCCGAGACCACCGGCGAGCAGGGCGAGCCCCGGGAGCAGCGTCGCCTTGGCTCCGAAGCGGTTGATGAACCGCGCCGAGAGCCCGAGCGAGAACACGCCGATTCCCAGGCTCACGGGGAGGAAGGCGAATCCTGTCCCGATCGCGCTGTAGCCGAGCACGTGCTGCATGAAGAGGGCGCCGAGGAAGAACATCCCGAACAGGCTGGCGACCATGAGGAGCTGCACGACGTTGGCGCCCGAGACGTTGCGCGAGCGGAAGATGCGCAGCGGGACGAGGGGATCCTTGGCGGTCGCCTCGCGGACCACGAAGGCGATGAGGAGGGCGAGCACCCCGGCCCCGGAGCCGAGCGTGCGAGCCGAGGCCCAGCCGTAGCCGCCGGCCTTGACGATGGTGAAGACGGCGAGCATGAGGGCGGCGGTGACGAGGGCCGCGCCGGCGATGTCGACGCCGCGATGGAGACCGGGCACCTCGCCGTCGGGCTCGACGAGGCGGGTGGCGAGCAGGCCGGTGATGACGCCGATGGGCAGATTGATGAAGAAGATCCAGTGCCAGTTGATCGCCTGGGTTACCACCCCGCCGAGCAGGAGCCCGAGCGACGCTCCGGCGGCGGCCACGAAGCTGTAGACGCCGATCGCCTTGGTGCGCTCGGCGGGCTCGGGGAACATGGTCACGACCATCCCGAGGATCACCGCCGAGGTGAGAGCGCCGCCGATGCCCTGAAGGAAGCGGGCGCCGATGAGCAGCGCCTGGCTCTGGGCCAGGCCGCAGAGCAGTGAAGCGGTGGTGAAGAGGACGAGGCCGATCATGAATACCCGCCGGCGGCCGACGAGGTCACCCAGGCGTCCGGCGAGGAGGAGCAGGCCGCCGAAGCTGATCAGGTAGGCGTTGATCACCCACGCGAGATTGGGCTGGGAGAACGAGAGGTCGTGCTGGATCGCCGGCAGGGCGACGTTCACCACCGTCGAGTCGAGAATGATCATCAGCATCCCCACGCACAGCACGACGAGGGCGATCCAGCGCGCGCGGTCTTGGTTTGTGCCTGAGGCCGTGGCGCTCACAGTGCTCATCAGCGGTGTCCCTTCGGTTGGTCTCGTTGCCGGTTCCGGACGCCTCCCTGAGACGCACCGAGATCGAACCGTAGCAGATCGTCTATTTCGGGACTATTTGCTACGGATGGATTGTGAACGCGCTGTTACGCGGTGAGGCCGCCGGGGTTCGTAGGCCCGGGGGTTCGGCTTGGCGCTGAGCGTGGAGGTGGGGCTCAGGCGGCGTGGGCGCGCGGCTCGCGCCGGCGAACGCCCTTGCACGCCAGCGGCTCGCCCAGGCGCGAGCGCACGAGCTGACCGAGGGCGCGCAGGAGCGCTTCCCCGTCGGCGGCTCCGAGCGTGGCCATGACGTCGGCCTGCACGCGGGCGATGACCTTGCTCGCCTCAGTGACCTTGGCGTGCCCGGCCTCGGTGACCTCGACCGCCCGGGCCCGGCGGTCGGTGCTCGACGGCACCCGCTTGGCCAGCCCCGCCGCCTCGAGCTCGTCGAGGGTGACGACCATCGTCGTCTTGTCGAGTCCCACGAGCTCGGCGAGATCCTTCTGCGTGTAGGTGCCGGTCATCGCCGCGGCGAGCACGCTGTGCCCCCGCGGGGTGACGCCGAGCGGCTCAAAGGCCGCGGCGAGCTCGCTGGCCAGCGCGTAATGCGCCTGGGCCAAGAGCCAGCTGAGATTCCCGAGCAGGCACTCCGGGCACTCCTCGGTTCCCACGGGCGTTTCGGCGGTGATTGCGGACATTGCCGTTCATGGTACCAACAGGCTGGTCGGGAGCGAGATTATCTGTAACGGGATTATCTGCTCACCGTCGTGCAGCACCATCCGTCGAGTCCTGGGTAGCCGCGCGGCTCGCGGCCGGGGGCGAATTCCTCGGCGATCCGCGATACGGCGAGGAGCCGGCGCCCTCGTGTTCGCAGGGTGGTGCGAACGAAGACCCACTGGTCGGGCGCCGGCCAGGTGATGAGCAGCCAGCGGCCGTTGGGCGACCAGGCGAGCGGGCCGAGGCCGGCGCCCGAGAACACCGGTGTCGGCGAGGGATCTCTCACCGTGACGTCGTAGAGGACGGCGTCGCCGGCCCCGCCGCGGACGAGGGCGAGGGTGCGCCCGTCGGGGGAGAGGGCGCCCGCCCGCGCGGGAGCGTCGTGAGCGATGAAGATCCTCGAGACGAGCCGGCCGAGCGGATCGTAGACGCGGGCGTCGTCGCGGTTCAGGACGAGGAGCCGGGTGCCCGCGCTCGACCATTCCAGCGTGATCGGCTTCGGGCCGGGCGGCGTGTGCCAGGCGATAGAGCCGGTCGCGGCGTCGCGGACGACGACGGCGCCCGAGGCCGCGACATAGGCGAGCTGGTAGGCGAAGCCGGGACGCCATGCCGGGGCGACGCGGGCCACGTGAGCGGCGAGGAGGCGATCGTTGCGTCCGTTGCCCCACACTACCCGCAGCGAGGATCGGCTCAGGTAGGCGACGAAGTAGCCGAGCGGCGGCCACCACCGGGGGTCGCTCACCGCCGGCCGCGTCAGGGTCCACTGGGCGGTACCCATCGAGTCGACCGCGGCCAGCGTGCTTCCCGAGGCGACGGCCACGTAGCGCCCGTTGGGCGACCAGCTCGCCTGCGGCCAGGACCCCAGGCGCCGCTTGGATCCGCCGGCGCCGACGATCCACGCGCCGTCGTGGCCGGACACGAGGACCCGCCCCGGAGCGGGCAGCGAGAACAGCGCCGAGGCGGCGTGCGGCTCCCCGAGGGCGTGGCGGAGCCACCGCCCGACGGTGGCCCCGGCGGGCGTGAGCGCGATCCCCGCGACGAGGGCCGCGAGGGCGGGGACGAGGAGCAGGCGGGCCCGCGGCGTGGGCCGGCGCACGGGCAGGCGGTCGGCGTAGGCGCCGCGCACCACCGTCCACGCCCGGTCCTCGGCCCCGGCTTCGTCGGGAGCGCGGACCTCGGCCAGGCGTCGCCGCAGGCTCACGTCCTCGGCTCCTCGCGCAGCTCGGCCTCGAGGGCGTCGAGTCCGCGCCGCAGCCGCGAGTTGACCGTCCCGCGGGGGAGCTCGAGCGCCCGCGCGATCTCGCCCGGGGTGAACTCGAGGACGTAGCGGAGCACGACCACGGCCCGGTGATCGGGTGCGAGCTTGGCCAGGGCCCGGAGAACCTCGGGCGAGTACGCGCGTGCCGAGGTGGCGTCCTCGACCACGGCTTCGTGCCCGGCGTCGGCGGTCTCGCGCCGGGCCGTGCGCGCCCGCGCCCAGTCGATTGCGCGGTTGACGACGATGCGACCGAGCCAGGGGGCGAAGCGGCGGCGGCGATCGAAGCGGTCGAGGTGGCGGATGGCGGCCAAGAAGGCCTCCTGGGCGATGTCCTCGGCGGCCGCGTGGTCGTGGACGATGAGAAAGGCGGCACGGTAGGCCCGTGGCCAGTGCCGGTGAAACAAGGCGGCGAGGTCGGCTTCCGACCCCGCCTGAGCGCCGCGGATGAGCGCGAGCTCGCTGCGCGTGCGCCGTCCGCGCCCGACCAGCGGCAGCGGAGCGGCCGCCGCGATGGTCTCGACCGAGGTCGGCACCGGCCTCAGTGGTTCGTTTCGTAAGTACGGCGACACCGAGAGTGGTCACCGGTGGATGCTGGGCAAGGACGCAGGAGCCGACGTGTGCCCCTGGCACACGAGGCGACGAGGACGCCGCCCAGCGCCGCCGGGGGCCGCTCGAATGTCGTCGTATTTGCGAAACGGGCCACTAACGAGGGATCTCGCCGATGACCCAGACAACCCTTGACAGCATCACCGCCCGGA
>DASZKU010000091.1:0-13316 GCA_035552815.1 Solirubrobacteraceae bacterium
TCGTTTAACCCCCGCTCGCGGCGGCGCCCGGTTCGCGGTGACGCCGGGCGCGCTCGCGCCGTTCGCCCCCGCCGCCATTCTCCTCGTCCTGTGGCTGGCAGGCATCGCCGCCAGCGGCGCCTACTTCCCCAGCGCCTGGTACCCGGGCGCGGCCTTCGCTGCGTTGCTCGCGATCGTCACCGCGGTGGCTTCGGGGCGCCGGCTCCCCGCTTCCCGCCCGGCCCGCGTGGCCCTGCTCGCCTTCGCGGCGCTCGTCGCGCTCAACTATCTCTCGATCCTCTGGGCATCTTCTCCCGGGAACGCGCTCTCGGCGGCCAACGAGCTACTTCTCTATCTCGCGGTCGCGTGGACGTTCTCGATCCTCCCGTGGACGGCGGGCGCGGTGGCCGTTCTCCTCGGGGTGTTCTCGCTGTGCGTCGCCGGCTACTGCGCCGCCGGCCTGGGGCAGGCCACGAGCGCGTCGAACCTGACCCGGTTCTTCGTCGACCTGCGCTACTCCGTCCCCCTCGACTATCCCAACGCGACGGCGGCGCTCGCCGTCATGGGGATGTGGCCGGCCCTCATCCTCTCTGCGCGCCGCGAGCTTCCGGGCTGGGTTCGCGCCCCGCTGCTCGCCGTCGCCGTCTTCCTGTGCGAATTCGCCTTCCTGCCCCAGAGCCGCGGCGCCCTCGCCGGCCTCGTGCTCGCCGCGCCGCTCGTCCTCGCCGCCGCCTCGGACCGCGTCCGGCTCCTCATCCGCATGGCCGTCGTCGGGGGGGGCGTGGCGGTCACCCTCCCACGCATCGTCGACGTCGATAACGCCGTCACCGCGGGCCGGAACGCCTCCCCCGTGCTCAGCCACGCCGTCACCGGCATGCTCGAGACGACGGCGGCGGCGCTCGTGCTCGGTGGCCTCCTCGTCCTCGCCGAGGGCCGCATCGCGCCCACCGGCGAGGCCCTCATCTCCCGGTGGCGCAAGGTCCGGCAGGTCCGCATCGCCGTCTCCGTCCTCGCCGCCGTCGTTCTCCTCGGCGCGGGGATCGCCGCGGCCCCGGCGGTCGGCCGCCTCGCGCGGTCTGAGGTCC
The DNA here is from genome assembly GCA_035552815.1 of Solirubrobacteraceae bacterium. Classification (GTDB taxonomy): domain Bacteria; phylum Actinomycetota; class Thermoleophilia; order Solirubrobacterales; family Solirubrobacteraceae; genus Palsa-465. The sequence goes on from DASZKU010000091.1 coordinate 1,065, forward strand.
GGGCGGGCAACACCGGCGCCTCGACCGGCTCGTCGCGACTCTTCTCCGGCACTCCGGAGGAGCGCTTCGACTACGCGCGGGTGGCGATCCACCTGTTCGCGGGCTCACCCCTGCTCGGCGTGGGAGCCGGCAACTTCGGGCGCCGCTATGACGCCCTGCGGCGCTTCCCCGAGCACTCACTCTACGCCCACAACCTGCCCCTGCGCGTGGCCAGCGAGACGGGCATCGTCGGATTCGCCCTGCTCGTGACCATCGTCGTCTCGCTCCTCGTCGGCCTCGCGCGGGCGGGAGCGGAGCTCGGGGGAATCGGTCGCGCGTGTGCGGTGGCGGCGGTCGCGGTGGCGGCGTACTTCCTCGTCCACGACTCGCTCGACTGGCTCGACGAGTTCCCCGTGCTCGCCGCCCCCGCCCTCGCCTTGCCGTTGGCGGCGATCGAGATGCGCCGGAGTTCGGGCGCGATGGCGCCGGCGTGGCCCGGCTCGGCCGCCCTCGCTCGGCTGCGCTCCCGGCTCCCGCGCCCGCGGCTCTCCCTGCCCGGGCTCTCTCGCCCGCGGCTCGCTCAGCCGCGGCTCCCGCTCTCGGCCGCCGATCTCCGCGCGCCGGCCGTGGTGGTCGTCGCCGGCCTGTGCCTGCTCGCCCTCGGCGCCCCCTACCTGGCCATCCTCGACACCAACCGCGCCCTCTCGAACTACACCGTCAACCCGGCGGCGGCCTACCGTGGCCTCTCCCGCGCCGCCTCGCTCAACCCGCTGAGCGCCGACCCCCTGATCGATGAGGGAGCGGTGGCCATCGACGTGGGCAACCCGGTCCAGGCCCGCAGCGCCTTCGTGCGCGCCCTCGGGCGCGAGGACGACTGGTACCCGCACCTCGAGCTCGCCCTCCTCGACGCCCAGGCCGGGCAGTTCGCGCCCGCCATGACCGAGATCTCGCGCGCCGCCGTCCTCGACGCCCACGACCCGGCGATCGCCCAGGCACGGGCCCTGATCGCCCGCCACGTACGCACCAACCCGGCCAAGTTCAACCAGACCCTGATGCAGGGCGCGGCGGCGGCCATCTTCCGCAAGGAGAACGTCAAGTAGCGATGTTCGACGTAGTTCTTCCTCCGCTATCCGGAGGAAACCTTACGTTCAAGCGAGGCGGCCGGCTGCGCCGCGCTCACGGGCGCCCGATCCGCCGCACGACCACGCCCGCGGCGCGCCACGGCGCGGGATCGAGCGCCCCCCGCCCGTCGAGGAGCACCCGCACTCCGGGCAGGTCGTCGGGCGCGAGGGACGAGAACTCGGGGTGATCGGCCTGGAGGATGGCCGCGTCGAGCGCGGAGCCGTCCCACGGCTCGAAGCCCAGCGCCCGCAGCTCGTCGGCGCTGTAGAGCGGATCGGAGGCGACGGGCGCCATCCCGCGCCGGACGAGCTCGTCGCGCACCGCGAAGGCGGCCGAGAACGCCGGCTCCTTTACCGCCCCCCGGTAGGTGACTCCGAGGATGAGCACGCGCGCCCGGCCCGCCGCCCGGTCCGGCGCCCCGCCCGCCGCCCGGGCCGCTCCGCCCGCCTCGAGCTCGGAGGCGAGCATCTCCACCGCGTAGGCGGGCATGGCATCGTTGACGCGCCGGGACGCGGCGGGCAGCGTCGCCTCGGGGTCGCCGTCGAGGTAGAAGCGCGGATATACGGGGATGCAGTGGCCGCCGACGCCGATCCCCGGCCGGTGGATGTGCGAGAAGGGCTGGGAGTTGGCGGCGTCGATGACCCGCTCGACGTCGATGCCGAGGCGATCGGCGAAGCGGGCGAACTCGTTGGCGAGCGCGATGTTGAGGTCGCGGTACGTCGTCTCCGCGAGCTTGGTCATCTCCGCCGCCTCGGCCGAGCCCATGCTCCGGACCTCGACGCCGATGAAGGATCGGTAGAGCTCGACGGCGCGGCGCTCCCCCTCGGCGCTCAGCCCCCCGACGAGCTTCGGGTAGGTCTCGAGGTCGGCGAAGATCCGCCCCGAGTACACGCGCTCGGGGCTATGGACGGTGACGAAGTCCTCCTCGGGGCGGAGCCCGGAGCGCTCGGCGAGCTGGGCGGCGACGCGGCCGCGCGTCGTACCCACGGGCAGGGTGGTCTCGATGCTCACGACGGTGCCGTGCTGCAGGCCCGCTCCGATGTCGGCCACGACGGCGTCGAGGACGCCGTAGTCGGGCCGGGCGTGCTCGTCGACCATGAGCGGAGGGACGGCCACCACGAGGTCGGCGCCCGCCGCCACCGCCGCCGTGGTGTCGCCCGTTGCGCGAAGGCGGCCGGCGGGGACGAGCTCGGCCAGCGCGTCGGCCAGTCCCGCCTCGCCGGGAAAGGGCTCACGCGCGTCGTTGACCAGCGCGACGACGCGCGGATCGATGTCGCATCCCACGACCTCGTGTCCCGCCCGCGCGATGTGGGCAGCGAGCGGGAGGCCGATCTTCCCGAGCGCTACGACGACGGCGCGCATCAATCGCTCGCGGCGGCGGCGCCGGGCAGCGAGATCGTGGCGCCACTCGCCGCACTCGCCAGCACCGCCTCTGCCACCTTGACGATCTCCACCCCCTGCTCGAGCGTGACCACGCCCGCATCGTGACGGCCGTCGAGGAGGTCGAGGAAGGCCTCGTGCTCGACGAGCAGCGGCTCCCGGCGCTGAAGCGCGTAGCGGGTCACGTTGCCCTCGCTCACGCCGCGGAACTGCTGGGTCGCCGACCAGGCGATGCGCACCTCGGCGTTCTCGTAGAAGAAGAGGTCGCCGGTGAGGGTGTCCGCCTCGAGCATCCCGCGCTCGCCGAGCACGCGGGTGCGGCGCACCTTGGTCGGGGACACCCAATCGACGACGATGCTGAAGGCGGCTCCCGACTCGAGCGCGCCGATGACGAGGACGAGGTCCTCGTGCTCGCGGCCGCTGAGATATTGCGTCTGAGCCGACAGGGTGGCGATCTTGGAGTCCGAGAGCCAGCTCACGAGATCGATGTCGTGGGTGGCGAGATCCTTGACCACGCCGACGTCCTGGACCCTGGCGGGGAACGGCCCGCTGCGGATCGTCGAGGCGGTGAAGAGACGCCCGATCTGCCCGTCGAGGAGGCGGCGCCGCAGCTCCTGGAGCGCCGGGTTGAAGCGCTCGACGTGGCCCACGGCGGCGTGGACACCCGAGCGACGGCAGAGCTCGACGATCTGGTGAGCGGTATCGGTGGTCGCGGCCAGGGGCTTCTCGATGAGCATCGAGACCCCGGCGGCCGCGAGCTGCTGGGCCACCGGCAGGTGGAGCTCGGTGGGGACGGCGACGATGGCGAACTCGAGCGGGCCGCTGGCGAGCAGCGCGGCCACCGAGTCGAACACGAATTCGGGCTGGTGGACGGCGCGGAAGCGGTCCCCTCCGGGATCGACGGCGCCCGCGAACTGCACCCGTTCTGAGGCCTGGAGGAGCCGCGCGTGATGGCGGCCGATCATCCCCAGCCCGATCACCGCTCCGTGCGGCATGGCATTTCGCTCCTCGCTTGCCACGGGGCGCGGAGGGTACTGTGTCGCTCGACGCATGCGGATTCCGCTGTTCGATATTAAGACCCCCCTGCAGCCCTTTCAGGAGCGCCTGGCCGCCGCCGCGACGGCCACCCTCGCGGGCGGTACGTTCATCCTCGGCCCCGAGGTCGAGGCCTTCGAGCGCGAGTTCGCCGAATACCTCGGCGCCCGCCACGTGGTGGGAGTGGCCAACGGCACCGACGCCATCACCATCGCCCTCAGGGCGATGGGCGTCGGGCCCGGCGACGAGGTCATCGTGCCCGCCTTCACCTTCTACGCCTCCGCCGAGGCGATCCCGCCCACGGGCGCGCGCCCCGTGTTCTGCGATGTCGATCCCGAGACGATGATGGTCACCCCGGAAACGGTCAAGGCTGCGCTCACGCCCGCCACCAAGGCCGTCATCGCCGTCCACCTGTTCGGCAACGTCGCCCCCGTGCGCGAAATCGAGGCGCTCGGCGTCCCCGTGCTCGAGGACGCCGCCCAGGCGGCCGGCTCCCGCGGTCCCGACGGCCGCCCAGGCGCCCTGGGTACGGCAGCGACCTTCAGCTTCTACCCGACCAAGAACCTCGGCGCGATGGGCGACGGCGGCGCCATCGCCACCGCGAGCGACGAGATCGCCGGGCTCGCCCGGACCCTCCGCGCCCACGGCTCGCGCGACCAGTCGACGTGGCAGCTCATCGGCTACAACTCGCGTCTCGACGAGCTCCAGGCGGCCTTCCTGCGCATCCTCCTGCCCGAGCTCGACGGCTGGTCGGAGGGGCGCGCGCGGGCGGGCGGCTTCTACGCGGCGGCGGGACTCGGCGAGCTCGTGGAGCTCCCCGAGCCCGCCGAGGGAGCGGTGCCCGCCTGGCATGTGTACGTGATTCGCACGCCCGCGGTGGACGCCATCGCCGCGACCCTGGCCGAGGCGGGCATCGGCGCCAAGGTCTACTACCGGCCCGGGCTCCATCGCCACCCGGCGCTCGCCCCCTACGCACAGGGTCTCGAACTCCAGGTGACCGACGAGCTCGCCGGGCGGCACCTGGCCATTCCCATCGGCCCGACGTTCTCGCAGGCGCAGGCCGAGCAGGTCACCGCGAGCGTCGCCACCGTCCTCGCGCCGCGTAGCGCGTAGCGTCCTGCGGCCATGCGCATCGCCACCATCGTCGGGAACCGCCCGCAGTTCGTCAAGGCCGCGGCCGTCTCGCACCGCCTGCGCGTCGCGCACGAGGAGATCCTCATCCATACCGGGCAGCATTACGACGACGAGCTCTCGCGGATCTTCTTCGAGGAGCTCGGCATTCCCGCCCCTGACCTCCATCTCGATCTCGGCACCGGCACCAACCTCGAGCAGACCGCGCGGATGCTCACCGCGCTCGAGGCCGAGCTCGGTCGCCTGTCCCCCGACGCCGTCCTCGTCTACGGAGATACCAACACCACGCTCGCGGCGGCCGTGACCGCCGCGCACCTGCGCCTGCCCCTGATCCACGTCGAGGCGGGCATGCGCTCGTTCGACCACGCGATGCCCGAAGAGGTCAACCGCGTGCTCACCGACCACGTCAGCGGCCTGTGCCTGTGCTCGACCACGGTGGCGATCGACAACCTCGAGCGCGAGGGCCTCGGCTCCGTCGCCGTCCTCGTGGGCGACGTGATGGGCGACATCGCCCTGCAGTTCGCGGCGCTCGCCGAGGAGCGCTCGACGATCACCGCCGACCATGCCCTCCCGAGCGGCGACTTTGCCCTGCTCACGGCGCACCGCGCCGGCAACGTCGACGATCCCGCCCGCCTCGAGCTCCTCGTCGAGCTCATCGCCGCGCTCCCCCTGGCGGTGTTCTATCCGGTGCACCCGCGCACGCACAAGCGCCTGTCCGACACCGGGCTCCTCGGTCGCCTCGCCGCCGCGCCCCACGTCACCCTGAGCCCTCCCGTCGGATACCTGGACCTGCTCAAGCTCGCCGCCCACGCCGGCGTCGTCATCACCGACTCGGGAGGCCTGCAGAAGGAGGCTTACGTGCTCGGCACCAGGTGCATCACCCTACGCGACCGGACCGAGTGGGTGGAAACGGTCCAGGCGGGCTGGAACACGCTCGTCGACCTCTCGGCAAGCGCGGCGCTGGAGGCGCTCGGTCACGAGCCGCCGCCCGCGCATCCCGACCTCTACCGGGCGGGCCGGGCGGCGGAAGGGATCGTCGAGGCCGTCGGGCGCTGGCGCCCGCGGCTCGGTCCAGAGGACCGGGCGTGAACGCCGGGCCCCACTCACGACCCGCTACATTGTCTTAACACAACCCGGGGGAACCAGGTGTCCAGGGGTTATGCCTCGCAAAAGTCAGACATGGGTGCGTCCTCCCGTCGCGGGCCATTCAGACGTTCAGACTCAAGCCTGCCGCGCCCACCTGCCGATAGCTCACTATCGCCAGTCAATCTCTTCACATCCGTAAACCGCGCGGTTTCCCCGGCTTGAGCGTGCCCTCGTCCCCACAGAGGATCTACCTCGACGGTGCGCCGGAGCCCGTGTTCGCCGTCTTCCATCCGCCGGCGCGCCAGGCCCTGCGCGACACGGCGGTCTTCTTCTGCGCGCCCTTCGGATGGGACGACGCGTGCGCCTACCGCCCGCTCCGGGATTGGGCCGCGCGCCTCGCCGCCGACGGCTATGGGGCCATCCGCTTCAGCTACCCCGGAACCGGCGACAGCGGCGGCAGCCCGCACGATCCGTCTCGAGTCGACGCCTGGACGGCTGCCGCGGGGGCGACGGCGAGCTGGGTCAGCGAAGCCTGCGCGGCCCGCCGCGTAGTCGCGGTGGGCATCGGCCTCGGCGGTGTCGTCGCCTACGAAGCCGCGGCGGCCGGCGCCCCCATCGATGATCTCGTCCTCTGGGGCGCGCCGGCCCGCGCTCGCGCCCTCGTTCGCCAGCTCCGAGCCTTCTCCAAGCTCGAGGAGTCGCACGTCTTCGCGGGCCTCGAACCGCCGGCGCCGCTCGACGCCGGCGACATGGAGGCCGGTGGCTTCCTGCTCTGCGCCGAGACCGTCCGCGACCTCGAAGCGCTCGACCTCACCGCGACCGTCCTCCCCGACGCCGCCAGGCGCCGCGTACTCCTCCTCGAGCGCGACGGGATCGCCGCCGACGCGCGCCTGACCGAACATCTCGAGGCTTCGGGAGCGCAGGTCACGGTCGCCCCGGGCCGCGGCTACGCGGCGCTCACCTCCCATCCCCAGCGTTCGGTTCCCCCGCGCGAGGTCATGGCCCGCGTCGCCGCCTGGCTCGGCGAGGCTTCCGAACCGGTCCCGGTTGACGGGCCCGACGCGGCCCTAGCCCCCCGCGCGCACCGGAGCGCCGAGATCGAGGTCAACGGCACCCACATCAAGGAGACGCCGATCACCGTGCCGCAGTCGTTCGGGGACCTGGCTGGCATCCTCACCGAGCCCGCCGGTCACCGCGAGCCCGGACTGTGCCTCGTCCTCGTCAACGCCGGCGCCGTGCGCGCTATGGGACCCAACCGCATGTGGGTCGAGCTCGCGCGCCGCTGGGCCGCGCGCGGCGTCCCCACCTTTCGCCTCGATGTCGAGGGCATCGGCGACGCCGACGGGCCCACCACGCCCTACGCTGACGACGAAGGCCTATATGTGGGTGAGCTCGTCCCGCAGGTCCTGGCCGCCCTCGACGTGCTCCAGGAGCGCGGAGTGGGTGACCGGTTCGTGCTCGCCGGTCTGTGCGGGGGGGCGTTCTGGTGCTTCCACGCGGCCCTGCGCGACCCGCGCGTGAGCACGGCCCTGATGCTCAACCCGCGGCGGCTGTTCTGGGATCCCGCCCTCACTCCCTCGCGCGACTTCCGCTGGCTCCTGGTCAATCGCACCGCGCGCCAGCTCCTGGGGCTCGTCCTCAACCCGGCGACGTGGCTCAGGATCCACGTCGAGGACTCGGGAGCCCGTGTGCGCGCCCTCCTGTTGTGGATGCTGGCGGCACCCAAGCGGGCCATCCTCAACCACACCTTGCGGAGACCCAAGGGCCCGGCGGCGCTAAACGAATTCGACGCCGCTTTCGACCGGCTCGAGGCCACCGGCAAGCGCGTGATGGTGATGTTCTCAGGCGACGAGCCGCTTGATTTCGAGCTCACGCGCTCGGGCCAGATGGCCGAGCTCGAGCAGCGCGAGAACGTGACGCTCGAGAGCGTTGAAGTCCGCGACCACACGTGCCGGCCGATCCCAGCCCAGCGCGAGGTCCACGCCATTCTCGACCGAGCCCTCCAGCGCGAGGTCGAAGAAAATGCACGTTTTTATCGTTGCGAAGATACGCTACACTCTAAAAGCTAGGTTATTGAAACGCTCCCATAGAGTTGTGGAGCGGGGCGGCGCGCTCGGAGCGCGCAAAGAGCAGTCGAGGCATGCGTGCCCGGAGCAGCGTGGTGGCCCCTGAGGGGCCATCTCGGCTGGTCTGAGGTGGTCCCAGGACCCTCCGGCCGGACGGCTGGGAGTCTGCCCGCGAAGCAACATGGAGACATTGCATAGATTTCGCTTCGAAACGCGTTAGTATGTGCACAGCAAATGATGCACCGCGAGCCCGAAAGGGCCCGCATAGGCGGGTGTTTCTTTGAGCTGATGGGGTAACTCGGCCGCTGGCGGTTGGGGGCGCCTCAACGTGTAGGCCGTCAACACAGACATCAGAGGGAAACCGCGAGTGAGCCCGCCGTCATCCGCAGAGCAGGCCGTCCACCCCGTGGATCAGGCCGTTCCATTTCTTAACCTTCCGTTCGACCGCCCGGCGGAGCGGGCGGCCGCGGCCGTCTGGCCGCTGGCCAAGCGCATCTTCGATGCCGGGTTCGCCCTCGCCCTGATCGTGGCCATGCTCCCGGTCCTGATCGCCATCGCCATCGCCATCAAGGTCGACTCGCGTGGACCGGTGTTCCACCGCGTGCGCCGCGTCGGCTACCGCGGACGCCCGCTGACCATGCTCAAGTTCCGCAAGATGCACCACGACGCCACGGGCGGCCCCCTCACGACTGCTGCCGATCCGCGCCTCACACGCGTTGGCGCGCTCCTCACCCGGACGCGTCTCGACGAGCTCCCCCAGCTCTGGGACGTCCTCTGCGGGCGCATGAGCATTGTCGGCCCCCGCCCCGAGGACCCCCTCTTCGTCGCCCTCCATCCCGACCAGTACGAGGCCATCCACTCGGTGCGCCCCGGGATCACCGGCATCACGCAGCTCGCGTTCGCCCAGGAAAGTCGAATCCTCAGCGCCGAAGACCCGGTCGGTGACTACGTGGGCCGGATCCTGCCCAACAAGGTCCAGCTCGACGTGCTCTACGCCAACAAGACCCGCATCTCGATGGACCTCGCCGTCCTCTACTGGACGATCGCCGCCGTCGTCATGCGTCGCTCGATCGCCGTGCACCGATCGACGGGGCGCATGAACTCCCGGCGACGCCCGCCGGCGCCTCGACTCGAAGCCGTAAGGGAGGACGGCGCTAGCTCGACCTCCGCCTCCTCTCCGGCCGCGCGCGGCCGGACGGCGCGGGCACGCTTCGGGCGCGAGGACCTACGGAGCGCCTGCGCATGGCGGCATCGGTGGACGGACCGCCGCCGCGGTCCCGGCCCCGGGCGCATCGAGCGCTGACCCGCTAGCGCGCCGGCGCCCGCTTCGACGCGCGCCGATCAGCTCTGTTCGAGGAGGCGCAAGCGGATCAGCTCTCTGACCTCGCCCCCGTCGGCGCGACCCTTGCTCTCGCGCATCACGTAGCCCACGAGGGGCCCGGCCGCCTTGGCGTTGCCCGCCCGGACCTGCTCCGCGGCGCCGGGGTTCTCGGCAATGGCGCGATCGACGAGCTCGGCCACCCCGCCGTCATCGGCGCGCATCGCTCCCAGCCCCTCGGCCTCGACGATGGCCCGTGGGTCGCCGCCCTCGGCCACGAGCCGGGTGAGGACCTCGCGGGCCGCCTCGCGGCCGACCTCCTTGGCCTCGACCATGGCGACCACGGTGGCGAGCGCGCCGGGGGTGACCTTCGACTGAGCGGGATCGGCATCGGAGCCGATCCGCTCGACGAGCTGGGGGATCCAGTTGGCGATCGAGGCCGCGAGGGAATCGGCGCTCGCCGGTTCCACGGCGCCGGCCGATGCCACGGCGCCCTCGAAGTAGTCGCCGAGCTCCGCCCGGAAGGCCAGCTCGCGGGCACGCTCGACGTGCAAGCCGAGCTCGCGCTCGAAGCGGAGTGCCCGCGCCGCCGGAAGCTCGGGGAGCTCTGCCCGCACCGCCTCGCGCAGCTCGGCGTCGACGACGACGGGGACGAGGTCGGGCTCGGGGAAGTAGCGGTAGTCGTGCGCCTCTTCCTTGGAGCGCAGCGGGGTGAGCCGGCCGCTCCCCGGGTCGAAGTGCAGGGTCTCCTGGTCGATCTTCCCCCCCGCTTCCAGCAGCTTGATCTGGCGCTCGATCTCGGCGCGAATCCCGCGTTCGACGAAGCGGAAGGAGTTCATGTTCTTGAGCTCGGTCTTGGTCCCGAGGGTGGTCGATCCCGCCGGGCGCACCGAGACGTTGGCGTCGCAGCGCAGCGACCCCTCTTCCATCTTGGCGTCGGAGACGCCGAGCAGCTTGAGCGTCGTGCGCAGCAGGGTCAGCCACTCGTGGGCCTGCTCGGCGGAGCGGAAATCGGGCTCGGTGACGATCTCGACGAGCGGGGTCCCGCCCCGGTTGAAGTCGACGGCGCTGCGGTCCGAGCCGTGGATCCGCCCGCTCTCCCCCACGTGCACGAGCTTGGCCGCGTCCTCCTCGAGATGGACCCGGTGGATCTGCACCTCCTGCAGGCGTCCGCCGCTGCACAGCGGCACGTCGTACTGGGAGATCTGGTAGCCCTTGGGGAGGTCGGGATAGAAGTAGTTCTTGCGGTGAAAGAGGGATCGCTCGGCGATCTCGCTCCCGAGCGCCAGCCCGATGAGGATCCCGTGGCGCACGGCGCGCGCGTTGAGGACGGGGAGCGCCCCCGGCAGGCCCAGGCACACCGGGCACGTGTGCACGTTGGGCGGGTCGCCGAAGGACAGCGGGCAGCCGCAGAACATCTTCGTGCGCGTCGCGAGCTGGACGTGGATCTCCAACCCAATCACGGGCTCCCAGCCGGTCACCGCCGTGCTCCGCTTCCGTCGAAGCCGATCGCGCGCTCGAGCGCGTAGGCGGCGTCGAGCATGCGGCTCTCGGAGAACGCCGGCCCGGCGAGCTGGAAGCCCACCGGCAGCCCGTCGCTGAGGCCGCTGGGGATCGAGATGGCCGGGATGCCGGCGAGGGGCATGGGCACCGTGCAGAAGTCGTTGAGATACATCGCGTAGGGGTCGGCGGTCTTCGATCCGAGCTCGAAGGCCGTCCACGGGCTCGTCGGGGTGACGACGAAGTCGAACTTCTCGAAGGCGCTGCTGAAGTCCTCGCTGATCAGCGTCCGCACCTTCTGGGCGGTGCCGTAGTAGGCGTCGTAGTAGCCGCTCGAGAGGGCATAGGTGCCGAGCATGATCCGGCGCTTGACCTCGGCTCCGAAGCCGGCGGCCCGGCTCCGGCTGTACATCTCGGTGAGTTCGTCGGCGTCGACGCGCAGGCCGTAGCGGACGCCGTCGAAGCGCGCCAGGTTCGATGACGCCTCGGCCGGCGCGATCAGGTAGTAGGCCGCCAGGGCGTGCGGGGCGTGCGGGAGGCGGCACGGCTCGATCGTCGCTCCCAGGCCCTCGGCGAGCTTCAGAGTCGCCTCGAAGCTCTCGAGCACGCCGGGCTCGATGCCGTCGCCGGCGAGCTCCTCGGGCACTCCGAGGCGGATTCCCGCCAGGTTCTCGGCCCGCGGCAGGGCGATCTCGCCGGGGAAATCGAGCGAGGTCGAGTCGCGCCGGTCGCGCCCCACCATGTGGGCGAGCAGGAGTGCGGCATCGGTGACGTCGCGGGTCAGGGGCCCGGCCTGATCGAGGGAGGAGGCGAAGGCGATCATTCCATAGCGCGAGCAGGCGCCGTAGGTGGGCTTGAGGCCGACGATGCCGCACAGGGCGGCCGGCTGGCGAATCGACCCGCCGGTATCGGTGCCGATGGCCCACGGCGCCAGCCCCGCGGCCACGGCGGCGGCGCTCCCGCCCGAGGAGCCGCCGGGTACACGGGAGGTGTCCCAGGGGTTCAGTACGGGGCCGAAGCCCGAGTTCTCGTTCGACGATCCCATCGCGAACTCGTCCTGATTGGTCTTCGCGAGCAGCGGGGCGCCGGCCTCGGCGAGCTTGGCGACGACGGTCGCCGTGTACGGCGGACGGTAGCCCTCGAGGATCCGCGAGCCCGCCTGGCTGGGGACCCCCTCGGTGCAGAACAGGTCCTTGACGGCGAGCGGCACCCCGCCGAGCGGGGCGTCACGCGCCGGGGTGCCCTCGGGCGCGGCCGGCGCCACCCAGGTGAAGGCGTTGAGCTCATCGGCGGCGGCGCGCGCGCGGTAGGCGTCGTAGAGCTCGCCGGGATCGATCTCGCCCGCCCGCACGCACTCCGCCGCCGCGGCGGCGGTCAGGTCGATGACGGTGCTCACGTGGTGATCGGGATGATCCGGATGATCGGGATGATCGGGATGATCGAGGCCAGGTCGCCGGGCGCCGGGATCCGGGACTCAATCATCCTTGGCCACGGGACTGGGGACGCCGAAGAAACCGCCGTCCACCGGCTCCGGGGCGGCCGCGAGCGCGACTTCGACGGGCAGGCAGGGCTCGGGCACGTCGGGCCGCAGGGCGTTCACGAGATCGACGACGTGCGTGGTGGGCTCGACGCCGT
>DASZKU010000092.1:0-2641 GCA_035552815.1 Solirubrobacteraceae bacterium
GGGCTGATCTTTGACCCGGGCCAGCCACGCCCCGATGGCGGGGTAGCGCTCGAGCTCGAAGCCGGCCTCGTCGGCGACGTGGGTATAGGCGTAGAGCGCGATGTCGGCGATCGTGTAGCGCTCGGCGACGAGGAAGCTCCGGCCTGCTTTCAGGAAGCGCTCCAGCGCGACCAGCGCCGCCTCGCCGCCGCGGCGCTTGGCCTCGAGCTCCTCGGGCGACGGAGTGATGCTCGCGACGTGGAGCCAGAAGCGCAGCACGGCGATATAGGGCTCGTGGCTGTACTGCTCGAAGAACTGCCACTGGAGCACCTGCGCGCGCTCGAACGGATCTTCGGGCAGGTAGGACGTGCCCTCGGCGAGGTAGAAGGTGATCGCATTCGACTCCGCGAGCGAGCGCCCATCGTCGAAGACCAGGGTCGGGACCCGCAGCCCGGGGTTGAGGCCACCGAGCACCTCGGGCCGGTTCGAGCGGTCGACGACATCGAGCTCCCGGCGCTCATAGCCGCGGCCGAGATGGGCGAGCAGGAGCCGGACCTTGTAGCAGTTGCCCGATACGCGAGAGTCGTAGAGAAGCATGGGTGGGGAGATGATGGCGGATGGGGTGGGGGGTCGGGCGCGGCGCGCCGGGCGGGGCGGGCGGGGCGGGCCGGATGGCGGATTGGCGGGCGCGCTGGTCGCGGGTAGCGGCGGCCTCTGGTCGGCGGGGGCTGATCGCACGGGGGTGGCGGCGCGGCGGGCCGGACCCGTGGACCACGACGTGACGCGTTTTAAGCCGCATATATCGGCTTAAAACGCATCACGTCGACGGGGAGCCCGACTGCCAGGGTTTCGTAGCAGCGCACACCCTCCGGGCCGTCCGGGGCCAAAATCGCGATAGGCCCTTGACAAACGACAGATCACGATATATCGTGATAGCACTACAAACTACAAGAGGAGAGTCAAATGACTAGCTTCACTTCAACCTACGACTCGCCTTGGGGCCCGGGCAAGAACGCGCCCCGAGGCAGACACAAGCACCGAGGCGGGCCGCGCTCGATCCAGGCCATGCTCACCTCGCACCACCGCGGCGGTCCGTTCGGCCGCGGCGACTTCGGCTTCGGCGGTGGGCCCGACTTCGGCGGTGGGCCCGGCTTCGGCGGTCCGGGCGGTCCCGGCGGTCCCTTCGGACGAGGGCGCGGTCGCCGCGCGCGCCGGGGCGACGTTCGCCTGGCCGCGCTGCTCCTCCTCGCCGAGGAGCCGCGGAACGGCTACGCCATCATGCAGGAGCTCGAGCAGCGCTCGGGCGGCCTGTGGCGGCCGAGCCCCGGATCGGTCTACCCCGCGCTCTCGCAGCTTGAGGACGAGGGCCTGATCCGTTCCCGCGAGGCGGAGGGCGGCAAGGTGTTCGAGCTCACCGAGGCCGGCCAGGCCGCGGTAGCCGAGCGCCCGCAGGACGCCCCGGCGCCATGGGACACAGTCGGCCAGGGCATGGGCGATGGGGTCCGAGCCCTGATGGGCCAGGTCCGCCAGCTCGCCGTCGCGGCCACTCAGGTCGCGCAGTCCGGCAGTCCGGAGCAGACCAAGCAGGCCGCCGAGGTCCTCGACCAGGCGCGTCGCTCGATCTACCGGATCCTCGCCGACGGCGACCCGGCCGAGCGGCCCGAGGCCTAGGTTCCAACCACGCGCGCCGGGCGCCTCGAAAGGGGCGTCCGGCGTTCGCGTGTCCGGGCCTGGTCGCCGGCGGTTAGGGTGAGGCGGGCGGCGGCACCCGCAAAGTCCTCAATCTCGATTGATATAGTGGAGAATATGGCCGTGCAGATCGACGTTCACCAGCACATCTGGTCCGAGCCGTTCCTCGATGCCCTGGCCGCGCGCGACGAGTTCCCATTCGTTCGCCGCACTCATGGCGTGACCGTCGTTCACAGTGCAGGGGAGAGTCCCTACGTCGTCGACACCGCGACGGAGACAGCCGTGCGACGGGCCCGGCTCGTCCACGATGACGGCCTCGACCGCGCCGCGATCGCGCTCTCGAGCCCGATCGGCGTCGAGACGCTGCCGCGGGAGGAGGCCTCGACGCTGATCGGCGCCTATCTCGCGGGTGTGGCGGCGCTGCCGGAGGAGTTTGTGGCCTGGGGCCCGGTCGCCCTCGACGGCCTCGACCCCGCCGACGTCGATCGGCTCATCGAGCGCGGCTGCGTGGGCATCTCGGTGCCCGCGCCGGCTCTGGCGGGACCGGTCGCGTTGTCGGCCGCGCTCCCGGTGCTGAGGCGTGCGGCCGAGCTCGGGGTGCCGGTTTTTGTCCATCCGGGCTCGGTGGCGGCTGAGGGCGGTGGCTGCGTGGACTTGAACGAGCCGCTGTGGTGGACCGCCCTGACCGGTTACGTCGCCCAGATGCAGGCGGCGTGGCTGACCTTCGCCGCGTTTGGGAGGGCCGAGCATCCGGATCTGGTTGTGCTGTTTGCGATGCTTGCGGGCGGAGCGCCGCTGCTCAGCGAGCGCCTCGACGCGCGCGGCGGTCCGCCGATCGATCTCCGCGATCCCCTCACTTTCTACGAGACCTCGAGCTACGGTCCCGTGGCCGTCGAGGCGATGGCACGTCGGGTCGGGCCCGGCCAGCTCGTGTACGGCTCGGACCGGCCCGTGGTCGAGCCCGTCGTGACCG
>DASZKU010000093.1:0-4756 GCA_035552815.1 Solirubrobacteraceae bacterium
GGCGCACCTCGGCGGGAGCGCGGTGGAGCGCCTCGGCGTCGAGGAGCTCGGCGCCGGCGGCGGCGGCGAGCGGGGCCAGGGTGCCGTGCAGGTCCGCGCTCCCCACCAGTGCCGCCGGGGCGGCCTGAGCGAGCAGGCCGAGCGCGTGCTCGGCGTAGGCGCCCGCTTCCCCGAAGAGCTGGGGCGGCGCGATCGGGGCAGGCGTCGCGCCCGCGAGCATGGCGCCGAAGAGCGAGGCGACGAAGCTCGGACCCGAGCGCTGGACGAGCGCCACCACGTCCCCGTCGCCGATCCCGGCGCCGGCCAGGCCGGCCGCCGTGCGCCGGGCGAGCTCGGCGAGCCGCGCGTAGGGCCACCACTCCCAGCCGTCCTCGCCGGCGGCGAAGTGGATCCCGCGATCGGCCCGGGGTTCCTCGAGCCACTCGAGCAGGCGCGGTACGGGGCTCATCGCGGCCTCACGGTACGCGGCTTGCCACCGCGCGCACCAAGCTGGCAGCGTTGTCCCGCCCTGTCGAGCCCTGACCAGCCTGGAGGCCTGTTGTCCGGCGAACCCTCGCATTTCGAGATCGGCGCTCCCGACCCTGAGCGCGCCCAGCAGTTCTATGGCGAGCTCCTCGGGTGGCGCTTCGAGGACACCGGCCGCGGCGCCCGCATCGCCACCGGCGGGATCTCCGGCGGGATCCATCCCGACGATCCGTGGGTCCAGATCTTCTACAGCGTGCCCGACCTCGACGCCGCCGTCGCCCGCGTCCGCGAGCTCGGAGGCGAGGTCGACGCCGAGGCGCGGAGCGAGGGCCCGGGCGGACGCTACGCCCACTCCTGTCGGGACGACCAGGGCGTCCCCTTCGGGCTCCACGAGCCGGCGGACGCGACCCGGTGAGCACCGCCGGCGCCACCCGGAGCCGGCCCCGGCTCGATCTCGGGTCGTTCATCCGCCTCACCGAGCTCGCCGACTACTTCGTTCCCTTCACGATCCGGGCGGTGGCCGAGCTCGGGATCGCCGACCAGCTCATCGCCGGGCCGCGCACCGTCGAGGAGCTCGCCGGAGCGACGGGGACGCATGCGCCGTCGTTGCGCCGGGCGCTGCGGGCCCTGGCCTGCAAGGGCGTGTTCACCGAGGTCGAGGACGGCCGCTTCGCCCTGACCCCGGTGGCGGAGCTCCTGCGCAGCGATCATCCCCTGTCGCTGCGCGACGCCTACCACCTGATGCCCTCCGACGTGGCGGCGTGGGCGCAGCTCGACCACAGCCTGCGCACCGGCGAGCCGGCCTTCGATCACGTGCATGGCATGAGCCTGTGGGACTGGCTCGCCGAGCATCCCGCCGACGGCGAGCGCTTCGACCGGGGCATGCAGGCGATGACGCGTCTCGAGCTGCGGGGGATGGGCTCCGCCTACGACTGGGGCTCGCTGTCCCTGCTCGCCGACGTCGGCGGCGGTAACGGCGCGCTCCTGGGCGGGCTCCTGAGCCAGCACGCCGGCCTCGAGGGGCTGCTCTTCGACCTCCCCCACGTCGTCGCCGCCGCCTCCACGGTGCTGGCGCGGGCGGGCGTCGCCGACCGCTGCCAGGTGGTCGCCGGCAGCTTCTTCGACATCATCCCCGAAGGCGCCGACGCCTACCTGCTCAAGCGCATCCTCTACGGCTGGGACGACGACGGCGCCGCCCGCGTTCTGCGCTCGGTGCGCGCGGCGATGGCCCCCGGGAGCCGGATGCTGGTGATCGAGCCCGTCGTCGACGCCGGCGACCCCTCGGGCTTCGGCGCCCTCCTCGACGTGGTCATGCTCGCCGTCGACGGCGGCCGTGCGCGCAGCACCTCCGAGCTCGGCGCGCTCTTCGCCGCCGCCGGCCTCGAGCTCACCCGGGTCGTCAAGACGATGATGTTCCCGATCGTGGAGGCGCGTCCCGCGTGAGCGCCGCGGCTCCTGCGCCCGTGACCGATGTCGCCCTTCCGCCCCGGTTCGACGCCCTCGATCCGGCGGTGGCGGAGAATCCGTATCCGCGCTACGCCGAGCTGCGACGCGCGGGGGCGCTCGCCCGCGGGGGCCCCGGGACGTGGCTCGTCACCCGGCACGCCGAGGTCGCGGCGCTGCTCGGCGACCGGCGGCTCGGCAACGAGCTCCCCCCCATCTATCACCGCGCCTCGCTCGGCGACGGCCCGGCGAGTAGCTTCTTCGCGCGCATCCTCTTCTACCGCGACGCTCCTGAGCACACGCGGCTGCGGCGGCTGATGGCGGCGGGCTTCACCCCGCGCCTCGTCGGACGCCTGCGCGAGCGGATTCGCGAGCGCGTCGACGAGCTCCTCGACGCGGCGGCCGGGAGCGGAGCCTTCGACACCATCCCCGGCCTCGCCGACCCGCTCGCCTTCGAGGTCATCTGCCTGCTCCTGGGGATCCCCGCGGCCGATCGCGACGAGGTGCGCCCGCGCGCCGCCGATCTCGCCCAGGGGTTCACCTTCGGTCGAACGGCGCAGGAGCGGGCCGCCACCGATCGCGCCACCGCGTGGCTGCGCTCCTACGTGGGAGGGCTGATCGAGGAGCGCCGCCGGACCCCGGGGGAGGACCTGCTCTCGCGGATTCTCGGCTCCGGGCTCACCGGCGGCGAGGCCTTCGCCGCCGAGGACATAGTCGATAACTGCGTGTTCCTGTTCTGGGCCGGTTACGAGACGGTGCTGAGCGTGATCGGCACCGGGATCTCGGCGCTGCTGGCGTTCCCCGGCGAGTTCGCGCGCCTGCGCGCCGAACCGGCGCTCATCCCCACCGCGATCGAGGAGTTCCTCCGCTACGACGCGCCGATCCAGGGCACGGCGCGGCTCGTGCGCGAGCCGGTCACAGTGGAAGGCCGTCGCATCCGCCCGGGCCGCATGCTCGTGCTCGTGCTCGGCTCCGCCAACCATGACGAGCGGGTGTTCGCCGCCCCCGAGCGCCTCGACGTCGCCCGCGATCCCAATCCCCACCTCAGCTTCGGCGGCGGCCCGCACCGCTGCCTCGGCAACGTGCTGGCGCGGATCGAGGCGGCCGTGGTCTTCGAGCGCCTGGCCGCCCGCTTCCCGACCCTCGAGCCCGCGGGACCGCAGGAGCGCCGCACAACGATGACATGGATGCGCTTCCCCACGAGCGTGCCGGTGGCGGCGTGATCAGCGCCGGGCAGCGGTCGGCACCGGCGCTGACCTACGAGGAGGTCCGCGCCGCCGTCGCCGCCCTGCTCGAGCGCGAGCAGGAGGCGCTGCGGCCCGATGACGATCTCATCGGGCAGGGCCTCGACTCGATCTCGGTCATGCGGCTCGTGGGCGCGTGGCGCCGGCAGGGAGCCGAGGTGACGTTCGCCGAGCTCATGGAGCGCCCCCGCCTCAGAGCCTGGGCACAGCTGCTCCAGGCCCGCATCGCGGCGCCCGCGCCGACGCTCGACCCCCCACCCGCGGAGCTCGACGAGCAGGCGCCGTTCGAGCTCGCGCCCCTCCAGCTCGCCTACTGGATCGGGCGCGGTCCCGAGCAGGCGCTCGGAGTGGCCGCCCACTTCTATGCCGAGCTCGACGGCGGGGACGTCGACCCCACCCGGCTCGAGCGCGCGGTGAGAGGGCTGATGGCACGCCACGGCATGCTGCGGTGCCGGATCACCGAGGAAGGGACGGGGGCGATCGCCGAGGAGGGGGCATGGACGGGCCTGACCGTCCATGACGTGAGCATGCTCGACCCCGAGGCTCGGGCCGAGCGCCTGGCCGAGCTCCGCGAGCGGGGCTCGCACCGGCGCCTCGCGCTCGAAGGCGGCAAGGGTTTCGATTTCACCCTCACCCTGCTCGGCGGCGGCGCCACCCGGCTCCACATCGACCTCGACATGGTCGTCGGCGACGCCCAGAGCTTCCGGATCCTCCTCTCCGATCTCGCCACCCTGTACGAGTCGGGGTCGCAGGGCCTGGCCCCGTTGCACTTCAGCTTCCCACGTTACCTGGCCGAGCGCGCCTCGGCTCGCGAGGAGCATCCCGAGCGCGCCGAGCGCGCCCGCGAGTACTGGCAGCGCCGCCTCGACGAGCTCCCCGGCCCGCCCCAGCTCCCGCTCGCCACCGAGCCCGAGCGCGTCAGCGCCCCGCGGATCACGCGGCGCTTCTGCCGCCTCGCCGACGTGCACCGCGAGCGCCTCGCGGCCCGCGCGGCCGAGCACGGGGTGACGCTCTCGATCGTCTTCGCCACCGCCTTCGCCGAGGTCCTGGCGGCGTGGAGCGCGACGCCGCACTTCGTCCTCAACCTTCCCTTCTACGACCGGGAGCTGCTCCACCCCGACGTCGAGCGGCTCGTCGGCGACTTCACCAACGTGATCCTCCTCGAGGTCGACGCCACCGTGGAGGCGAGCTTCGCCGAGCGCGCGCGGGCTGTGCAGGAGCAGCTACGCCGCGACGCGCTGCACTCCGAGCACTCGGGCCTGAGCGTCCTGCGCGAGCTGGCCCGGCGCCGGGGCGGCGACTGCGCCGAGGCCCCGGTGGTGTTCACGAGCGCGATCAGCCTCGGAGAGCTCTTCGACGCGCGCGTGCGCCGCTCGTTCGGCGACCCGGCGTGGACGACCTCCCAGACCCCCGGCGTCTGGCTCGACCATCAGGTCACCGAGCGCGAGGGTGGGCTTTATCTGAACTGGGATGCGGTGGAGGAGTTGTTCGCCGACGGGGTGCTGGACGCGATGTTCGGTGCCTACGAGGGGTTGCTGGACTGGTTGGCGGTGTCCGACTGGGGCGGCGGGCTGCCCGATCTCGTGCCCGGCTCCCAGCTCGCC
>DASZKU010000094.1:0-7276 GCA_035552815.1 Solirubrobacteraceae bacterium
GAGCGAATCCAACCCAAGGAGCTCGCGGTTCCGCCTCCGCCACGCGCCGCTCTCGAGATCGGCGCCCAGCCGGGCCAGACCGCGCTCCACGGCGGGCGGCTCGAGCCGGGCGAACAGCGACATTGTCGCGCGCACCCGGGGATCGAGCAAAGCTTGCGGGCGCTTCCAGAAGGCGTGGACGAAGCCGTCGTGGCAGTCGTGGGGGATGGGCACGGGCACCGTGTGCGGCGGGGTGGGAAGGAGCTCGGTGACGTGCCCGAGGGGCGCGAACAGGTCGTTGGCCCCGGGGAGGTAGTCGCGCGTGAGCCAGAAGCGCTCGGCCACCTCCCGGTCGACGGTGAGGAGGACGACCCGGTCGCGGCTCACGCGCACCATCTCGGCGATCCCCTGGGCGCGATCGCGCCAATGGAAGTCGGTGTAGATCGCCATCGCCGCGTCGGCGCTCGCGTCCGGGAGGGGCAGCCGCTCGGCGGCGCCGGCGAGGCACGGCGCCGCCCCCACCGGCCGCTGGGCGCGCATCCCCGCGGCCGGCTCGACGGCGAGGACGCGCCGATCGGCGGGCTCGTAGGAGCCCGAGCCGGCGCCGACGTTGACGATCTCGCGCGCGTCCCCCAGCGCCCGGCCGATCGCCCGGGCGATCCTGGGATCGGCGCGCCGTGTGTTCGCGTAGCCCCGACCGATCTCCTCGTAGAGGCCCGGCGGCATGGCGGCGGAGTCTAGTTTCGCTTCAGCGCGACCTGGCACCGCCCGCGCGCCGTACATTGGGCGCGTGCGTGACGCTGACGCTTTCGAGCTCGTCGCCCCGCCCGACCGGGGCCGCGTCTTCGAGGGCCCGATGCGCCCGGGCCTGGCCGATTGCGCGCCCTCGGGCCGCGCCCGGCTCGACGCGCTCGCGCGCTGGCTGCAGGACATCGCCTATGCCGACATCGAGGACGCGGGCGTGCACGGCGCCGCCGCCTGGGTGGTCCGCAAGACGCGCATCCGGGTGGAGCGGTTCCCCCGCTTCTCCGAGCGCATGACGGTACGCACGTGGCCCAGTGGGCTCGGGCGGATGTGGGCCGAGCGGCGCACGACGATCGCGCGCCCGGGCGAGGCCGGCGTCGACGTCGACGCCGTCTCGGTGTGGGTCCATCTCGATCCCGACACCGGCCGCCCGACCCCGCTGAGCGCGGCCGAGCTCGCGGTGTACAGCGCCACCGGCGGCGAGCGGCGGGTCAAGGCGCGCCTGCGCCATCCGGGGGCGACCGAGCCCGAATGGGAATCGGCGTGGACGTTCCGAGCGGTCGACTGCGACCTCGCGGGCCACGTCAACAACGCCGCCTACTGGGAGCCGCTCGAGGAAGAGCTCCTGGCGGGAGGCGAGCCCGAGCACATCGACGTCGAGATCGAATTCAGATCGCCCTCGCAGCCCGGCGAGAAACGGATCCTCGCGAGCGGTCGACGCAGATGGATCGCCGATGGTGAGGGCGAGGTGAGCGCGTCGATACTGGTCAAGGCGCTCCGTCGAGCGAGCGCCCGCCGGTAGCCCCGCTCGAGGCCTCATCAGCCGCCTGGGTGCGCTCGATCGCAAGCGCCCGGCGGTGGAGACGTCAGCTCCGCGTCCGGCCTCCTCGCACCATCTCGAGGGCCTGGGCGACGCGCCGGTCGCGGGTCTCCTCGCGCTTGGCCTCCTCGATCCAGCGCGCGAATTCCTTGCGGTGGGTGAAGGCGAGAGCGTCGAATTTGGCGCCGGCCTCGTGATCTCCGGCCAGCGCGGTGGCGAGTGCCTCGGGCACCTCCACTTCACGCGGGGCGGTGTCGAGCACCAGTTCCACCTCGACGGTGTCTCCCGCCTCGACGCCGGCCGCCGCACGCACCGCCCGGTTCAGGCCGAGGAGAAACTCGCCGCCCATCCGGGTGACGCTCGCGGCCCAGCTGTAGCCGTTGACGGTGGCGCGCACCGGGAAGCGCTTGGCCCCCTCACCGACCGCGGTCACCTGTTCGTCGTCGAGGACGATGGCCGCCGCCGGCCCGCGCGGGACGAGCACCCTGGTGAACTGGACAGAACCGATGAGGCAATTCTAAGAACAGGATGCGCCCGGTAACAGCGATGTGTGCGGTCGAGCGTCTACCGGTCGCCCGGGGGGCGCGCACCGTATCGTTGACCGCCCGTTCGAACCCTCAAGGAGCACGTATGCGTTACCGCAGGCTAGGCAGCTCGGACCTCGAAATCTCGGAGATCTCGCTGGGGTCGTGGTTGACCTACTCCGGGGGCGTCGAGGCTGAGCAGACGCGGGCGTGCACGGACGCGGCCTTCGAGGCGGGCATCAATTTCTTCGATACCGCCAACGTCTACGGCCGCGGGGCCGCCGAGGCGGCGTGGGGGGAGATCCTCTCGGGCCGGCCGCGCCAGAGCTATGTGCTGGCCACCAAGGTGTGGGGGCAGATGTCCGACGATCCCGGCGATCGCGGTCTCTCGGCCCCGCAGATCGCCAAGCAGATCGATGCCTCGCTGGCGCGACTGCGGACCGATTACGTCGATCTCTACCAGGCCCACCGCTTCGATGTGGACGTGCCCATCGAGGAGACGATCGAGGCGCTGCTCCAGGTGGTCAAGGACGGCAAGGCTCGCTATCTCGGCTTCAGCGAGTGGACGCCGGAGCAGATCCGGGCGGGGATCGAGATCGCCGGCCCCGACGCCTTCGTCTCCTCGCAGCCCCAGTACTCGATGCTCTGGCAAGCGCCGGAGGCGGAGGTGTTCCCGCTGTGCGAGGCCAACGACATCTCCCAGATCGTCTGGTCGCCGCTTGCCCAGGGCGTGCTCACCGGGAAGTACAAGCCTGGCCAGCCGCCCCCCGATGACTCGCGCGCGGCCAGCGACGCGATGAACTTCGCCATGCAGATCGTCATGAACGACGAAGCGCTGGAGGCCGTGCAGCGGCTCGAGCCGATCGCCGACGGCGCCGGCCTCACCCTTCCCGAGATGGCGCTGGCCTGGGTGCTTCGCCGCGGCGAACTGGCGTCGGCCATCGTGGGCGCCTCGCGCCCCGCGCAGGTCCACGCCAACGCGGCCGCCTCGGGGATCGAGCTCTCCCCGGACGTGCTCGAGGCGATCGACGCCGCCTTGGGCGATGCCCCGGTGAAAGGCGCGACGCTCGCCTCGCTGGCGAGCGAGGGCGTCAGGCACCGGGGGTAACGAGGGCGATCCAGGCCACGAACAGCTCCCGAATGCGCTTGGTCATGAGGTTCCTTTCGTCGTGGGTTGCCAAACGCCCCACAGGCTCGCGACCGCGGATGTAACGACGATGAAGCGCGAGCGCGGCTAGGCGCCCAGGCGACCGGCGCGCTCGAGCTGGGCGGCGAGCTGGAGGAGCACCGTCTCCTCGGGGGCCATGAGCTGCACGCCGATGGGCAGGCCCTGGGAGGTGCTGGCCAGGGGCAGCGAGATCGCCGCGAAGCCCGACACGTTGGCCATCGGCGTCCACCCGGTGGTGGCGAACTCGACGGCGAAGAAGTCCTGCGTGCTCCCCCGGGGCTGGTTGAGGTGGGCCAAGGGGGGCGGTCCGCCCGTGAGCAGGGTGGGGACGAGGAAGACGTCGGCGTCGGCCAGGCCCTCGGCGAAGCGCCGCCCCTGCGCGTGGACGGTGGCGATCGCTCCCGCGTAGCGCTCGCCGCTCACGCCGCGGCCCTCTTCGAGCATCTCCCAGGCCGTGGGCTCGAGCTCGTCGCGCTCGGGCGGGCGGCCGAGCACCGACTCCGCCAGGGCATAGAGCTCGAGGTTGGAGACCTGGTGGAGGACGGCGACGGCGTCGATCACCGCCTCGGGGTCGAAGGCCGGGGCGCCGGGCTCGAGGTGATGGCCGTGGTCGCCGAGCGCCGAGGCGGCGGCCTCGACGGCGGCGCGGGTCTCGGGATCGGTCTCGCCCGCGAAGGGACCATCCGCGGTGAAGCGCACGCGCAGCGCCACCGGGTCGCGCGCCACCGAGGCCAGCCACGGCTCGGCGGGCGGGGCGGCGCTGTACGGGTCGCCGGGGACCGGCCCGGCGGTGGCGTCGAGGAGCGCCGCGCAGTCGCGGACGCTGCGGGTGAGGGCGTGCTCGTTGACCAGGCCCTCGAGCCCGTGCCCGCCGTCGGGCGCGAAGGTCTTGCGCCCCCGCGCGGGCTTCAGCCCGATCACCCCGCAGCACGAGGCGGGGGCGCGGATCGACCCGGTGCCGTCGCCGCCCGAGGCCGCCGGGACGAGGCCGGCGGCGACCGCCGCCGCCGATCCGCCGCTCGAGCCGCCCGGGGAGAGCCCAGGGGCGCGCGGGTTCACCGTGGCCCCGAAGATGACGGGCTCGGTGGTGCAGTGGTTGCCCCACTCGGGCGTGTTCGTCTTGCCGGCGATGAGGAGCCCGGCCGCCTCGTAGCGCGAGACCACCACCGAGGCCTGGGGCGAGACGTGGTCACGGAGCGCGACCGAGCCCATGCGCTCGGGGACCCCCTCGAGCGGCGCGCCCAGGTCCTTGAGCAGGAAGGGAGCGCCCGCCACGGGGCCGTCGCCCAGCGAATCGGGCGCGCGGGCACGGGCGCGGGCGCGTTCGAAGAGATCGCAGATGACGGCGTTGAGCTCGCGCGCCGCTTCGATCCGCGCGACGGCGGCATCGAGGAGCTCCAGGGCGGTGGCCTCGCCCGAGGCGATGAGGGCGGCGTGGCCGACGAGATCGAGGTCAGCGTCGCCGGCCATGGCCGTCATCATCTCAGCACCGAGCCGGTGATCGCCGGCCTCCCCGCCCCGAGGAAGAAGATCCCGGGGAGCCCGGGGGTGTGGAACCCGAGGTTGGGGTTGCCCGCGAGCGTGCTCGTGGCGATCGCCATGGTGCCGGTGCGGTCGTCGCTGACGAAGAAGATGGCGCCGCCGCCTTCCCGGGCGTGGTTGTTCGTGAACAGGCTCGAGCGGATGGAGAGGGTCATCTCATCACCGTCGTTGTAGATGGCGCCGCCGCTGCCGCCGCCGGGGGTTCCGGACCGGGCCGGGTTGGCGCCGTAGCCGATGGCGCGGTTGCCCGTGAAGCGGCTGTTCTCCACCGTCCAGGAGACGCCGATACTGCTCAGGGCACCGCCGTTGCTGCACACGTTGGCGGTGAAGCGACTGTTCACCACGTACACGGGGAGGCCGCGATACTGCGAGAGCGCGCGCACGGCGCCGCCACCGAGGTCGGGCCCGGTGGGGTCGCAGCGGTTGCCGAGGAAGGTCGACGCGACGATGCGCAGGCGCCCGCCGCGGGCAAAGACGGCGCCCCCGCCGCCACCGTCGAACCGCTGGCCGGTGGAGTTACCGTCGCGCAGGGTGAGGTTCTCGATCACGAGCTCGGGCGAGGCTTGATCCTGGCAGTGCGAGGTCGTCCACACCTGCGCGCGATCGCAGGTGTCCATGTAGAGGATGCGGCGCCGGCCCGCGCCGCTCAGCGTCACCCGCCCACCTCCGTCGAGGGTGACCCGAGGGCTCGTGTTCATGACCCTGGCGGTGTCGCGCATGGTGATGGTCACGGGTGCGGGCCCGCACGAGAAGCGGATGTAGCCACCGGCCCGCACGGCGGCGACGACGGCGGCCGAGGTGCAGGAGGCCGGCGTCCCGCGACCGACGACGCGGGTGCTCGCGGCGCGCCCGGGGGCGGCCCCCACCGCCGCCAGGGCCAGGGCGGACAGGCCGGCGATGACAAGCCAAGTGCGGCGCACCATCGGCGAAGGGTAGGCGAGGTAGGCTGGCCCTCGTTTGCGCACGCGAGCCGGCAATCTCCCGATCCGACTTCCCGGTCGCGCGTGGCTGAGCACCCACGACCCCGGTTACGGCGCCCTTCGCCGCGCGGGCCGCGCCGCCCTGATCATGCCCGCGCTCCTCGTCCTCGGCGACAAGGTCATCGCCAATCCCACCCTCTCGTACTTCGTGGCCTTCGGCTCCTTCGCCATGCTCCTGCTCGTCGACTTCCCCGGTCCGCGCAAGGAGCGGGTGACCAACCAGGCCGCGCTCGGGGTGGCGTGCGCGGTGCTCATCTGCCTGGGGACGCTCGCCTCACGCTCGACGCCGGTGGCCGCCGTGGCGATGGCCGTCGTCGCCTTCGTGATCCTCTTCTCCGGCGTCGTGAGCTCGGTGCTCGCGGGCGCCACGACCTCCCTCCTCCTCGCCTTCATCCTTCCGGTCTCGCTTCCCGGCCCCGTCTCGCAGATCCCCGATCGCGTCGCCGGCTGGGGGCTTGCCGGCGCCGTGTCGCTGCTGGCCATCTCCCTGCTCTGGCCATCGCCCGCACGCAATCCCGTGCGCTCGGCCGCCGTCGCCGCCTGCCGGGCCCTGGCCGCGCGCCTGCATGCCGAGATCGCCTTCATCATGAGCCACGGCGACGAGGCCGACCACGAAGCGCACCGGGCCGCGATCACCCGCGCCGAGGAGGCGGTCAACAAGCTCCAGTCGCTGTTCTTCGCCACCCCCTACCGGCCCTCGGGGCTGGCCACCGACGCCCGCGCCCTCGTCCGCCTCGTCGACGAGCTGCGCTGGCTCGACGCCGTCGTCCTGCGCTCGGCGCCCAAGCGCCATCCCCGGCACCCCAACGTGCCCGTGTGCCGGGTCAAGACGGACGCCGCCGAGGTGCTCGAGCGAACCGCCGACCTCCTCGAGGCACCCGCGGGCACGAGCGAGGAGCTCGAGGCGGCGCTCGCGAAGATGAATGAGGCGCTCGGCGCGCTCGAGCGCGCCACCACCGAGGATCTCCCCGCCGCGAGCGCGACCGCCGACGGCGAGCGTGCACGCGAGGTCGTCTCCGCACTCGATCCGAGCTTCCGCGCCCAGGAGCTGAGCTTCCTGGTCGGCCAGATCGCCGCCAACGCGAACTTCGCGGCCGCGGCGCAGCGGCGGAGCTGGCTCGATCGCGTCCTCGGCCGCCAGCCGCCTGGGTTCACGGGCGCGCTCACCTCGGTGCGCGAACGCGCGGGCTCTCACATCAGCTGGAGCTCGTCGTCGCTCCACAGCAGCCTGAGGGGCGCCGCCGCCCTCGGCCTGGCCGTGCTCGTCGCCGACCTGAGCGGGGTCCAGCACGGCTTCTGGGTCGTCTTCGGCACCCTCGCGGTGCTGCGCTCGACTGCGCTGAGCACCGGACAGAACATCCTGGGGGCGATGGCGGGAACGACCGCCGGGTTCATCGTCGGCGGCGTACTCGTGTATCTGATCGGGACGAACACCGCGGTCCTGTGGGTGCTCCTGCCCTTCGTCATCCTCCTCGCCGGCCTGGCCCCGGCGGCGATCTCCTTCGCCGCCGGGCAGGCG
>DASZKU010000095.1:0-2187 GCA_035552815.1 Solirubrobacteraceae bacterium
TGATCGAAGGTGTTGTGGTCATCGTTGAGAACGATGACCCGCCAGTGGCCGCCAAGATCACTGCCGGGGCCGCCCACGCGGGGCAGTTCCACCGTCTGCGGCATACAAGTCAGGATACCCGCGGTCCGACGGCCTCCGAGCGTTTGCGCCAGTAACGCGCGAGGCCCGCGAAGAGCTGATCCTTGGGTGCCGCCTGCGCGTAGGCGGCGGCCGTCTCGGGGTCGCCGGCGCCCGCCACGTCGCGCTCCACACGCTCGATGAACGCCTCCCTGTCGCCGCTGCGGGCGAGCTCGGCCTGCTCGTCGAGGCGGCGGTGCATCCCCTCGAGATGGGCGGCGGTGTCCTCGGCGGCGCCGAAGTGGGTCATGGCCAGGCGCTCGGGCGCCCACGCGGCGATCCGGTCGACCGAGCGATGCCACTCCTCGATGTCGATGTCGGGCGGCGGGGTCGGGGGCACGACGAACGACGAGGGGGGGATGCGCACGCCGCCGACGTCGCCCACGTAGGCGGTCCCCTCGTGCAGGTAGGACACATGGTGGGAGGCGTGACCCGGGGTGTAGGCGACCTCGAAGCCGCCGGGCAGGGTCTCGCCCCCGGAGAGGATGTGGAGGTTCTCCTCGGGGACGGCGACGAAGTCGCCCCACAGGCGATCCATGTCGTCCCCGTAGAGGCGGCGCGCGCTTTCGAGAAGCCGTGCCGGAGAGATCATGTGCGGCGCCCCGCGCTCGTGCACGTAGACCTCGAGGTCGGGCCAGCGCTCGACGAGCGACCCGCTCGCGCCGGCGTGGTCGAGGTGGATGTGGGTGAGGAGCAGGGCGCGCGGGCGCTCGTCGCCGAGGGCGGCGAGCAGGGTGTCCAGGCACGAGGTCGGGCCGGGGTCGACGAGGACGTCGCCGACCTGCCAGCAGCCGATGACGCGGGCACGACCGACGTGCATGAGGTCGATGACGCGCATGCCCATAAAGCTAGTGCACTACCGGTCACGCGACGGCCGTGCCGGGCCTGCGGGCTCAGGCCTCGCCCGCGCCGAATGGACGCGGGTCGCCCTCCCAGGGCTCGATCGGCGGCATGTCCACCGTCGGCTGATCGGTGCTCGTCGGGTCGGCGCGGTGATCCTCGACCGCGGTGTGATCCTCAACCGCGCCGTGATCCTCGACCGCGTGGTGGTCCTCGACGGGGTCTTCGAGCGCGGGCTGCTCTGTGGTCGTCCGCTCGACGGTGGGATCGCCGTCGTCCGGCGCCTCGGGCGCCTCGTAGAGCGGCGCCTCGGGCGCCTCGGGCGGCTCGGGCGCCTCGGGCGGCTCGTAGAGCGGCTCGCCGGGTTCATACAACCCCTCGGTTGGGTCGTAGAGGGGCCCGGGCTCCACGACCCCCTCGACAGCGCCGTCGAAGGGCGGGGCGGGCACGCCGGCCTCCACCGATTCGATGTGGAGGGCGATCCCCCCCTCGCCCGCAGGCACGCCGTCCGCCATGCCCAGCACGTCGTCCACCGGCGGCGACCCGTCGGCGGGGAAGCGCTGCATGGCCGACTCGGCGAGCTCCATGAGGCGGGCCGCGAGCTCCTGGGCGTCGGTGACGATTCCGTGACGCTCGGCCCAGATGCGCTCGGTCTCGGCGTCGAGCTCCTTGACCCGGAGCTCGGCGGCCGCGGTTGTGTCGACGGCCTCGCGTCGCGCCGCCTCGAGCCGCTCCTCGGCCTCGGCGCGCGAGCGAGCGGTGATGTCGTCCGCCGTGTCATGCGCGCGCTGGAGGATGCCCGAGATCTCCTCGCCGACGCGCTCGAGGGCCCGGCGGACGGCGGCTTCGGGCGAGCGCGTGGCCTGGAGCTCGGCCACGAGGTGGGCGGTGCGCTCGACGTAGGCTTCGACGGCGATGCGGTCGTAACCGCGCAGGGCGATGGGAAAGTCGACGGAGACCACGGCAAGGGGATCCTCGGGTAGGTTGCTAAGCGGCTCGGCGATCGTCGAGAGGAGGTCGTGCTCGGTGGCGGCGGCGTGCTGATCGGGCATGGGTGGATCCTTCCCTTCCGTTTCTCGCTTCGAACATCGAATCCTCCCGCGGCAGGCTGCCCTTCATACAATGCGCGCATGGCCGACACGACGTCGCCGCGGCTGCCCGAGCGCGACCGCCCGTGGATGATGCGCACCTACGCTGGGCACTCCGACGCGCGGCGCTCCAACGAGCTCT
>DASZKU010000096.1:0-2241 GCA_035552815.1 Solirubrobacteraceae bacterium
CGGGACACAGCCCGATACCGGAGATGAGCAGCTGGCTGCCCTCGATCCGCCCATCGGACTTGAGTGCCTCCATAGCCGCGACGACGCGGTCGAGCCGCTCGCCCGGTCGCGCGCTGGAGATGGGGAGCTCGATGAACCCGAAGGTGATCTTGTTCCCCGTGGCCCCGGCGCCGTCGCCGGCGCGGACGTTGACGGGCACCATCGCGCGTAGGTCGACGGGATCCTCGTCCCGGTCGCGGGCGAAGCGGCGCAGCGCGCCCGCCGAGGCGGCGAGGAAGATGTCGTTGAGCTTGACCTGCCGGAGCTCCTTGAGGCGCAGCAGCCGCTCGAGCTCGAAGCGGTGGGTGACGAGGGTGCGCCCGGGGCCGATCGCCGGGTTCAGGTAGGACTCGGGTGCGCGCTTCAAGGTGTCCTCGGCGAGCGAGAAGGCCGCTCGGCGCAGGGTGTCGGCGACGCGGATGGTCCGCGCCGGCGAGCGCCCGAGCCCGACCATCTTGCGCGTGGCCCGGAACTGCTCGAGCGCCGTGTCGGCGACGGCGCCGAGCGCGAGCCGCGCCGGGCCCTCGGTACGCCCCGGCGTCCATTCGCTCGGCGCAGGGACGGGCGCGTCGGGGCTGAGGTCGAAGAGGAGCATGCCGATCTCGACGGCGGCGATCCCGTCGGCCATGGCGTGATGGATCTTGCCGAGGATGGCGGCCCGGCCCCCGGTGACCTGGGGCACGAGGACGATCTCCCACAGCGGCCGGTCGCGCCGCAGCGGGCGGGTGAAGAAGGCGTCGGTGGCGCGGCGCACCCCGTTGTCGTCGAGCAGGGCGGGGATGACCTTGACATGGTTGGCGAGCTGGAAGCTCGGGTCATCGCGCCACACCGGCTCGCCCGCGCCCAGCGGCACCGGCACCACGCGCTGGCGAAAGCGCGGGGAGAGATGCAGGCGCCCGGCGATCCGTGCCGCCATCTCGGTAGTGTCGAGCGCCTGCACTCCCTCGGGGAGCTCGACGCTCGAGCACCATCCGACATGCATATGGGCATTCTCCGATTCGACCCTGAGGAAGCTCGAATCCATCGCCGACAGCCGTGTCACCCAAACAATGCTGATGACGGCGCCGGTGTGCGTCTATGGCCGGGTGGACAAGAAGCTTCTGACTCGTCCGCCGGCTCCATGCCGGCGATCGTCTCCTGGGGATGGGCCCGTGTCGATTACCTGATGGGTAAGGCGTGTCGGTGAGAATCCGCGCGTGAGAGGCCGAGCACGCGCGGTGACGGGGGGTCGCTTTGGTGGCGCCCCGGTGTCGCAAGTGCGGCGCTCGCCTGAGTAACCTGGTGATGTGAAGAAAAAGGAGATCGGTTGAGTACTGGGCGGGGCGAGGGGCTCGGCTCCATGCACGGCGCCGCGCCGGGGAGCGTGCGGCGGGCGTTCGGCTCCAAGGAGAAGCCGCCGCCGCTGATGGACCCTGACCGGGAGCGCGACCGCGGGAGGATCCTCGGCCTGTTCGCGCCCTACCGGGGGCGGCTCTTCGCCGTCCTCACCCTGATCGTCTTCGGGGCGGGGCTGAGCATGATCTCGCCCTTCCTGGTCAAGGACGCCCTCAACGAGGGGATCCTCCATCACAACACGACCCTGCTCACCGAGGTCGTCCTCGGGATGATCGCCATCGCCATCGTCACCGCGGCGCTCAGCGTGTGGCAGACCTATGTGTCCAACGTCGTCGGTCAGCGCGTCATGCACGACCTCCGCGCCGCCGTCTACCAGAAGCTTCAGCGCATGTCGCTGGCCTTCTTCACGCGCACGCGCACGGGGGAGGTGCAGTCACGCATCGCCAACGACATCGGCGGCCTCGACAACGTCGTCACCACCACCGCCACCTCGATCGCCTCGAACGCCACCACGGTCATCGCCGCCATCGTCGCCATGGTCATCCTCAGCCCGGGCCTGGCGGCGATCTCGCTCGTCTTCGTACCGCTGTTCGTCTATCTGACGCGGCGGGTGGGCAAGATGCGCCGCAAGATCACCACCGAGCAGCAACGCCGCCTCGCCAACCTGTCGGCCCTGGTCGCCGAGTCGCTCTCGGTGTCGGGCATCCTCCTCGGTAAGACGATGGGTCGCGGCAAGGATCTCGCTGACCGCTTCACCGGCGAGTCGAAGGGGGTCGCCGACCTCGAGGTCCGCTCGCGGATGGCGGGGCGTTGGGTGATGTCGACGATCCAGATGACGTTCGCGATCCAGCCGGCGCTCGTCTACTG
>DASZKU010000097.1:0-5325 GCA_035552815.1 Solirubrobacteraceae bacterium
GCGCAGCGGCAGTCGCGTGCGCGCCTCCTGGGTCCAGGACCGCAACCCGCCCACCAGGCGCACCCGCCCGTGCTCCTCGAGGAGCCCGAGCTCCCAGATCGAGATCGGCGAGAGCCATCGGTCGTCCGCCGCTGCGAGGGCCTCCCGCAGGCCGCTGGGCAGGCGATCGGAGCCGGTGACGTACCAGAACCAGATGTGAGTGTCGAGCAGGTAGGGCGCTGCCGCCGGCCGTCGGCGCCCGCGCGCGCTCAATTTCCCGCCGCCGCGCCGACCGGCCCGACCGTGTCGCCGACCGGCCCGACCGTGTCGCCGAGCGGCCCGACGATGTCGCCGATCTCCTCCGCGGTCCCGCGCATGACCCCGTAGCCGGCGTCTTCGGGGGCGGGCCGGGGCGGGGGCAGGACCTGGGCGAGGGGCACGCCTCGCTTGGTCACGAGCAGCGGCCGGCCCGTGGTGCGCACGCGTTCGAGGGCGGCCAGACAGGTGGCCTTGAACACCGATACCGACACCGTTTCCATCTCCACCGGGCATACCGTACTATGGTCAATGACTATGGTCAATCTGACGTTGGCTCGACAGCTCCGCGATACGGCATAGGCTGTCGCGCCGTGCCCGATTGGTTCCGCCGTGTCCGGTGCCGCTGCGCTGCCGCCGTCCTCGTCGTGGCGGTGATCGTCATCCCTTCCGCCGCGCTCGGCGCGAGTGGGGGCGCGGGAGTCGGCCCCACGGGCGGGGCCCCCTCCGGTGGCCTCGACCCCACCTCGGCTCCCAAGCACAAGTCGCCCTCGAAGTCGCACAAGGGGGCGTGGCTGCGCGGGGTCGAGATCACCGAGTACTGGCCCGTGCCCGAGTCGTGGTTCGCCGGCCAGCTCGTGAGCGTTCCCGGTCTAACCGCCAAGCACCGCATCGACTGGCTCTACTCCGCGCTCGGGGTATCGATGGAGGGCGAGGGGATCGGGCTCGACGGGCAGATCTACCACATCGCCTCGCTCGGGAACGCGGGCTGGGTGACGAGCGCGGGCAAGGCCACCACCCCGGGATCGGGGGGCTGGTCGGGCGGTCCCCCCTACTGGCGCG
This sequence comes from Solirubrobacteraceae bacterium, assembly GCA_035552815.1. Lineage (GTDB taxonomy): Bacteria > Actinomycetota > Thermoleophilia > Solirubrobacterales > Solirubrobacteraceae > Palsa-465. Next base: position 1,078 of record DASZKU010000097.1, read on the forward strand.
CGGGCGGGTACTGGCGTAATCGCAAGGGAGGGGTCACCTATCCCCTGCAGGACGTCGGCTGGTCCAACGGGCCGGGCCTGAAGTACGTGCCCATCCGCGGGGTCACGTTCGCCGCCGGCCCGTCGCTGGCGCTCAAGTACTACCAGTCGATCGCCGTCGACCCGAGCGTGATCCCCCTGGGCAGCCGCGTCTACATCCCCGCCTATCGGCATGACGGGCACGGCGGCTGGTTCATCGCCCAGGACACCGGGGGCGCCATCGCCGGACACCACGTCGACGTCTTCCGGCCGCCCCCCGCGGCCGCCACCGACCCGGGCATGGATCTCACCGGCCAGAGGATCTGGGTGGTGCCCGCCAAGCGGTGACTCGCCCGCTGAACCGCGTCACGAGCGACTAGACTCCACCGCGCGATGGCGAAGCAGCAGCGAACGGTGCGGATGGATCAGCGCAGCCAGCTGGCCGCGATGGAGAAGCTCGAGAGCCGCAGCGACGAAGAGCTCGAGGCGGAGACGCGGTTCAAGGCCGCGGCGCAGGCGATCCTTGGTGCCCGGGCCGCCGAGCGCTACGACGCCAAGACGGCTCGTGCTCACTTCCAGCGCGCCCTGGCGGCGGCGCGCCCGCAGGAGCGGCTCCAGCTCCGACGCATGGCCGACGCCTCGCTGGCGCTTGCCGAGCGACGCGCCGACGATCTCAAGGCGGCGGCCGAGCGCCTCGGGGTCGAGGCGCCGAGCGGCCGGCAGCTCTTCGGCCTCAAGGCCATGGGGCTGATCGCGCCGCCCGCGAGCGCGGGAACGCTGATGCGGGTGCGCGGCGTGCTCCTCGTCATCCTCCTCATCCTCACGCTCCTGGCCATCGGGTTCGGGATCGTCGAGCTCGTGTCCCTGCCCTTCGGCGGGGGCTCGTGGCAGCTCTCGATCTTCTATGGCTTCGTGCTCGTCGTGGTGGTGCTCGGCGTCCTCGCCTACCTGGGCCGGCGCCGGCAGCGCAAGGCGCAGGCCGAGCGCGCCGAGCAAGCCGCCACGCGCGCGCGCTGAACCCGCCGAGATCGTGTGCGGCCGGTACTCCCTCGCCACCCCCACGCCCGCCGACGTCCGCGCTCACTTTCCCGTCGGTGAGTCGATCGAGATCCGCCGGCGCTTCAACGTCGCGCCCGCCGACGACGTCCTCGCCGTCACCGCCGATCGTGAGGGCAGCCCGCGCGGCGAACTCCTGCGCTGGGGCCTTGTGCCCTCGTGGGCCGAACGCGAGGACATCGGCCTCAAGATGATCAACGCGCGCGCGGAAACGGTCGACGAGCGCCCGGCATTCCGACGAGCGTTCGATCGCTACCGTTGCCTGATCCTCGCCGACGGCTTCTACGAGTGGCGGCCAACCCAGGGCCCGACCCCGGGCCGCCCTCGCAAGCAGGCCTTCCACATCTCGTGCTCCGATCAATCGCTGTTCGCGTTCGCGGGCCTGTGGTCGGTCTGGCACGCGCCCGACGGCGGCACCGTACGCTCGTGCACGATCCTCACGGTGGGGGCCAACGCCGCCGTCGCCCCGCTCCATGACCGTATGCCGGTGATCCTCCCCGCGGGCGCCGGGAGCGCATGGCTCGATCCCGGCACCCCGAAACCGGAGCTTCACAAGCTGCTCTCCCCCCTTGCCTGCGAGCAGACCGAGCTGCGCCCGGTCTCGGCGGCGGTCAACGACGCCCGCTATGACGGCCCCGAGTGCCTGGCGCCGCCGGTGGCGAGCGAGCAGACCACGCTGTTCTAGCTCCCATGGCGCTCTCCCCCCTCCTCGATGGCTACGACCATGTCCTGCTCGATCTCGACGGCTGCGTGTGGGTGGGCGAGCACAGCACCCGGGCCGCGCCCGAGGCGGTGGCCCAGCTGCGCTCGGCGCACAAGCAGATCGCCTTCATCACCAACGACGCGCAGCGCTCGGGCGAGGACTACGTGCGCAAGCTGTGGTCGCTGGGGATTCGCGCCTCGCTGGCCGAGGTGGTCACGGTGGGCGGCGCCATCCAGCACGTGCTCGCCGAGAGCCGCCCGCGCGGAGGAACCGCGTACGTGATCGGCTCCGAGGCGATCTTCCGCCACGTAGACGATGCCGGCATGCGCATCGTCAACGGGACCGACCTCGCCTCCCGGGCCGAGGTCGTCGTCGTCGCCGGCCACGACGACCTGCACTTCAGCGAGCTGCGTGAGGCGGTCCAGGCCGTCCTCGCGGGGGCACAGCTCATCGGGGCCGGTCGCGACCGCACCTACCCGATGCCCGACGGTCTGTGGCCCGGCACCGGCGCGCTCGTCGCCGCCCTCGAGTACGCGACCTCGACGACGGCGGAGATCGTCGGCAAGCCCGACCCCCAGGTCTTCCTCACCGCGCTGGACCGGCTCGGCCCGGGTCGCGCCCTCGCCGTCGGCGATCGTCTCGACGCCGATCTCGCCGGGGCGGCCGCGGCCGGTCTCGACGCGGCCATCGTGCTCACCGGCGTGACGAGCCGGGCCGAGGCCGAGGCCGCCCAGGAGCCCGCCCCCATCGCCATCGCCGAGGACCTGGCGGAGCTCGTGCTCGCGAGCTAAGTGGCCCCGTGCCCGAGCCGCGAAGGATGGTCCTGATCGTCAACCCGTCCGCGGGCGGCGGCCGTGCGGCCCGGGCGCTGCCCGCCGTCCAGGCTGCGCTCGATGCGAGCGCCATAGCCCACCGCGCCGAGCCCACCCGCAGCCTCGACCACGCCCGCGAGCTCGCCCGCGCCGCGGCCTCGAACCGGGAGATCGCCGTAGCCTTCGGGGGCGACGGCCTCGTCGGCGCCGTCGCCGATGCACTCCGCGACATCCACGGCGACAGCGACGGCGCCGGCGACGGAGACTGCGAAGGCGTTCTCGGCGTACTCCCGGGGGGCCGCGGCAACGACTTCGCGCGCGTCCTCGGTATCCCCCTCGAGCCCGTCGCCGCCTGCGCCGTCCTCGCCACGGGCGTCGTGCGGACCCTGGACCTCGGCGAGGTGGAAGGGCGGACGTTCGTGGCCATCGCCAGCTGCGGCTTTGACTCGGACTGCAACCGGATCGCCAACGAGACCCGTCTCGTGCGCGGCAACCTCGTCTACGTGTACAGCGCCCTGCGTGGCCTCGCCGGTTGGCGTCCCGCACGCTTTCGCCTCGAGCTCGACGGCGAGGAGGAGATCTCCATGCTCGGATACAGCGTCGTCGCCGCCAACTCGAAGGCCTACGGCGGCGGTATGTACATCGCTCCCGACGCCGAGCTCGAGGACGGCCTGCTCGACGTCCTCACCATCGCCGACATGCCCAAGCTCCGCTTCCTGCGCCTCCTCCCCACCGTGTTCAAGGGCCGGCACGTCCGCGCGCCCGAGGTCACCCAGCGCCGGGTTCGTGAGCTCCGCGTCAGCGCCGATCGCCCCTTCACCATGTACGCCGACGGGGACCCGATCGCCGAGCTTCCGGTCACCGTGCGCGCGGTGCCCCGCGCCGTGCGTGTCATCGTCCCGTCACCATGACCGCGCTCGGACCCAAGCTCGTCGCCGCCCGCGCGGTCGGCGCCCTCGCGCGCCGGGCGGGCCGGGGCGGAGGCACGAGCCTCCCGGGCAAGGTGCTCATCCGGCTCGAGCCCGAGGCGATCTCCGAGCTCGCGGCGCGGCTCCCGCGCGGGAGCGTGATCGTCTCGGCCACCAACGGCAAGACGACGACGACGGCGATGATCGCCTCGGTGCTCGATCGCGCCGGGGTGAGCATCGTCCACAACCGCGCCGGGGCGAACATGGCCGGAGGCGTCGCCTCCACCCTCCTCGCCGCCACCCGGGCCGGCGGGCGCATCGAGGGCGAGCTCGGCCTCTTCGAGGTCGACGAGTTCTGGCTCGAGGCGCTGACCGAGCAGCTCGGCCCGCGCGCGATCCTCCTCGCCAACCTCTTCCGCGACCAGCTCGACCGCTACGGCGAGCTCGACACCATCGCCGACCGGTGGGCGAACGTCCTCGCGGGGTCAGCCGGCGAGGCCCGGCTCGTGCTCAACGCCGACGATCCCCTGATCGCCGATCTCGGCCGCGACCTCCCCGAGGTCATCTACTTCGGCGTCGAGGACGACGCCATGGCGGTCCCCGAGATGCAGCATGCCTCGGACTCCAAGCACTGCCGCCGGTGCGGCGCCGCCTACGTCTACGACTCGATCTACCTCGGGCACCTCGGTCGCTACCGCTGCCCGCGCTGCGGTCAGGCACGCCCCACCCCCACCGTCCGCGCCGAGGAGATC
>DASZKU010000098.1:0-1602 GCA_035552815.1 Solirubrobacteraceae bacterium
CACAGGAACAGCAATCCCGTGATCAGCGCCCACGCCCAGAGGTAGGCGCCGACCGCGCTCGGAGCGACACCGGTCTTGATCAGCCCGGGCAGATCATGTGTGACCAGGATGTAGAAGGAAAGCCAGAACGCGCCGTAGGAGCAGAATGCGACTGCTCCAAAGGTGTTTCCGGTCCGGAATTCCCAGAGTCCCGCCACAAATTGCGCGAGTCCGCCATACGCCACCGCGAGCCCGAGCACTACGGTGAGTGACGCGCCGCTGATGAGGTTCGCATTGACCAAGCTCAATACGAGGGTTGTGATCCCGAACCCGGCCAGCCCCAGGGGCGCCGGATTGGCTGGAACCCAGCTCTCTTCTCTCATACGACTCTCCTCTCCTGCACCGTCGCGCTTTCGGCGCGACGCTTAGGTCGCGACCGGTAGGTCGCTCGGACACGTATCCCTGCAAGCTTTACCCGTCCCGCGGCACTTTTGCAACCATTGACACGAGGAGCGCGCGGTCCACGAGGCCGCGACCAGGCGGCGAGTCGCGCTCGCCGGTGTGCCACCATCGAGGACGGATGAGCGCCCCCGACCCAAGCCTTCCCCCCGGCCCCCGCCTCCACCGCTCCCTACAGACGCTCGGCTTCATGTTCGGCGGGCGGCGCTACCTCGACGCGTGTCGCCGGCGCTACGGGCCCGCGGTGACGATGAGCACGATCTTCGACAGCCCCTTTGTCATGGTTTTCGACCCCGCGCTCGTCAAGCAGGTCTTCCAGGGCTCGAATGAGCAGCTCCACGCCGGCGAGGCCAACGCGCTGCTCGGCGCGCTGCTCGGGCAGCGCTCGGTCCTCGTCCTCGACGGCGGCGAGCACCTGCGCCATCGCCGGCTCATGCTCCCACCCTTCCACGGCGAGCGCATGCGGCGCTACGAAGCGGCGATGATCGCCGCCACCGACCACGAGATCGACCGCGAGTGGCCGGTGGGCGAGCCCTTCCCCGTCCTCCCGAGCATGCAGGCCCTGACCCTCCAGGTCGTCATGCGCGCCGTGTTCGGCTTCGACCCCGGCCCGGCCGAGGAGGAGCTTCGCGATCGCCTGCGCGCGATGATCGAGCCGATCACCCGCCGGCGCCGCGGCATGCTCCTGTTTGCCCTCACCCAGGGCCGCCTCGATCCCGACCGCGTCGGCCCCGGGACCTTCGCCACGCGGCGGGCCGCGGTCGACGAGCTCCTCTTCGCCGAGATCGCCCGCCGCCGCGGCGAGCCCGACCTCGCCGAGCGCGACGACGTCTTCTCTTCCCTGCTTGTGGCCGAGGACGAGGACGGCGGCCGCCTCTCAGACCGGGAGGTGCGCGACGAGCTTGTGACCCTGCTCGTGGCCGGCCACGAGACCACGGCCACGGCGATCGCCTGGACGCTGGACCTCGTTCTTCACACCCCGCGCGTGCTCGCGCGCGCCCGCGAGGCGACGGCGGCCGGCGACGACGCCTATCTCGACGCGGCCGTCAAGGAGGCGCTGCGCCTGCGCCCGATCATCCCCGCCGTCGGCCGCATCGTCCGCGGCGAGCCCTTCCGCCTCGGCGAGTGGGTGATCCCCGACGGCGTCGAGATCAACCCCTCCAT
>DASZKU010000099.1:0-10962 GCA_035552815.1 Solirubrobacteraceae bacterium
GCGAAGGACACCTGGGCACGGGCGCCGTTGGCACCGCCGGTGACGATCGGCAGCCCGGCGAAGTCCGAGGGCTCGCGGATCGAGGCGATCACCGTCTCGCACGGCCACCCGGCGGCCGCCGCCATGGCGGTGATCACCGAGGTCTTGCCCGTGCCCGGCGCCCCCCACAGGAGCACGGGCACGCGCGCGGCGATCGCCACCCCGAGCGCTTCGACGACCGCAGCCTGATCCTCCACCCGCCTAGTTTGGCCGATGTGCGACCACCGTGCCGGACCGGGCCAACCCCAGCGGTACCCTCCCACCGTGCCGGACTTCGATGCCGAGCTCTATCTCCGGCTCATCGGGGAGGAGATGCTCACCGACCCCGCCGAGCGGAACCGGGGCCCGCGGCGCCCCGTCATCGCCGACGCGGCGGCCGCGCTCGTCGCCGTCGGGGTCCTCGACGCCCAGCGCGCCCAGAGCGTGCTCGAGGACTACAGCCTGGCGGCCTCGCTCCGCCACGACCCGAAGTTTCATCGCCGGATGATGCTGACCCGTGCCACCCGCCTCCCCGACGACGAAGGCAAGCCGCTCGGCCCGCGACGAGTCGTCCCCTGCCGCAGCGTCGTCGAGCAGCCGCAGGCAACCGTGCACGTCCGTTACGTCAGCCTCTCCGAGGAGGCGACCTCGGTTGCCGTCACCTTGCATCCCGATCCCTCGGTTGCGTGGTCAGGCAGGCCGTCGGCCGCCAAGTTGACCGACGACCGAGGGACGACGGTGCCCGCTCCGTTCGGCGGCGCCGGCTCGCGGGAGGGCTTCCACGGCCGGCTCACCGCGCAGCGGCCGCTCGCGCCCGACACCAGGTGGATCGAGCTCGACGGGACGCGCCTCGAGCTCACCGCGCGTCCCTCACCCTTCGACGCCACCCTCGAGCGCCTGCCCGCGCAGAACCCCGCGCACCGCTACCTGTGGCAGCGGGTCAGCGAACCCGTCGAGCTCCGTGCCAACGGGATCGAGCCCGCGATCGACGCCCTCGTCGCCGCCGGCACGCTGGCGCGCGAGGACCCGACCCTCGCCGACGTGCGCGCGGTCCGCGACGCGTGGGAGCTCCCGGGAAACCACCCACCCGGCGCGAGCGTGACCGTGGCCCGCCCGATGCCCGAGCCATGGCACTCGCTGCTCGCCAGGCAGGGGCGGCGCGACGGGCCCGAGGGATCGATCGTCCTCGGTGCCCTCACGCCATCCTTCGACGGTTTCCGCGTCGCCGTGCTCGACCTCGAGTCAGACGCCAAGGGCTTCAAGGTCGACGTCGAGGTCACCCCCGGCACGACCCCGGGGATGCCCTTCGACTGGAGCGTGCAGCCGCGACAGCTGGCGTGGTGGGCCAAGGACGACCGCGGGAACCACTACTTGGGGCGCCGCGGCAACTGGAGCTACAGCGGCGGGTGGGCGAGCGGCTTGATCGACTTTCGCCCGGCCCTCGATCCCCGCGCCATGCGTCTCGAGATCATGCCCACGGCAGAGACCACGCGCGCGGTGATCTCCTTCGCGCTGCCCTGGATGGGCGTATGAACCCGTGGTGGCTCGGGCTCGGTCCGGCGCAGGCGCCGATCCCCTGCGGCGAGCACACGCACCGGCTGCGATGGGAGCAGGGCGCCCTGCGGGCGATGGACCACGACGATCCCGAGGCCGAGCGCGCCCTCGCCGCCCTCGGCGGGCAGCGATGTCAATGCGTCGAGGTGCTCGATGCCTGGTCGCGTCACGAGGCCGATCCGCGTGTGCTCGTGCTCGCGAGCCGCGGCGCCGCCGACCCGCTCGCGGCACGAGCGGACTGGACGGCTCAGCTCGGCTCGCTGGTGCCGGCCGCGATTTCCGCCCTCTCCACCGTGCCGCCGGCACCGAAGCGCCAGCTCTTGCGGCTCCCGTACCCGCGCCGCCCCCCGGGCCCGGCGCTTCCCGGACGGCCGGGGTCCGCTTCCCCTCCCCCGGGCGGGCCCCTCCCGCTCGGCTCGGACTCCGAGAGCGCGCTCGTCGCCCTCCTCGGCCTTGGCGGGGGACTGCCCGACCGGCTCGTGGCCACCGTCGCCGCCGCCGGGGCGCGGCTCTTCGAGGCCGACGCCGCGACCCTGGGCGGCGTCCGCGCCACCCTTTACGCGAGCATGCACGGGCGTCTGTGCGCCGTTCTGCGCACCTGGCTCGGGCGCATCGATCTCGAGGTCGAGCTCGAGCTCGTCGGCTCCGGGCGCGCGCCCATCCTCAGCGAACGCGCCGGCGTCGTCCGCGCCGAGCTCCCCTTCGCGTGGCTCGCCGAGGTGTGGTCGCGCGGTCTTGGGACCGTGATGGGGCGCTTCTGCCTGGCGGCGAGCACCGAGGAGGGCCGGAGGTGGCGGCTGACCACGGTGGGGCCCGAGCTCGGCTTGCCGTCCCCGGTGACGATCGAGCTCGGTGCGGCCTAGTATCACCGGCGATGGACCTGTGTCTGATGATCGAAGGTCAGGAGGGGGTGACGTGGCCGCAGTGGCTTGCGCTCGCACGCGCGTGCGAGGAGCACGCCATCCCCGCCCTGTTTCGCTCCGATCACTACGAGAACCTCGACGGCCGCCATCCCGAGCGGGGCTCGCTCGACGCGTGGGCGACGCTCAACGCCCTCGCGGCGGCGACCTCGACGGTGCGCTTGGGGACGATGGTCTCCCCCGCCACCTTCCGCCATCCCTCCGAGCTCGCCAAGCTCGTGGTCACCGCCGACCACGTATCGGGCGGGCGCGTCGAGCTCGGCCTCGGGACGGGCTGGCACGAGCGCGAGCACGCGGCCTACGGCTTCCCCTTTCCCGAGACGCGCGTGCGCATGGACATCCTCGAGGAGCAGCTCCAGGTCATCCTCGGCAACTGGGGCGACGGGCCGTTCTCCTTCGACGGGGAGCACTACGCCCTGCGCGACCTCCAAGCCCAGCCCAAGCCCGTTCAGCGCCCGCACCCGCCGGTGATCATGGGCGGCCGCGCCGGGCCCCGTAGCGCGGCCCTCGCCGCGCGCTACGCCGACGAGTACAACACCCCCTTCCCCACCCTCGCCGACATCGCCGAGCGCCGCGCCAGGATCGACGAGGCGTGCGCTCGCGCCGGCCGCGAGCCGCTGCCCCTCTCGATCATGACCGGACTGGTGGTGGGAAGCGACGAGGCCGAGCTCCGCGAGCGCATCCGCCGCCTCAGCGAGAAGCGCGGCGATGACCCGGACACGTTCGCCTCAGGTCCGCCGGCCGGCTGGGTGGTGGGCACCGTCGAGCAGGCGGCCGAGCAGCTCGCGGAGCTGCGCGACGCCGGCGTGAGCCGGGTTATGTGTCAACAGCTGCTCCACGAGGACCTCGAAGCCGTCGCGCTTCTCGGCGATCTCGCTGGTACCCTGCGCTGACGATGTTGGTAACCCCGAGACGCTGAGTCCTAGCGCCGCCCGCGCCCAACCAGGGCCGCGGCGCTCGTAGTACCCGGGACGCCGGCACCCGCCGGCGCCACACCGTTTCCGAGGGGTTGTCGTCGTGAGTTCCTACCTGCGCGTTCTGCGCTACAGAGATTTCCGCTTGCTCTTCCTCGGCCAGGCCGCGAGCGTGCTCGGCGATCGCGTCGTGGTGGTGGCGGTGGCGCTCTTCGTGACCCAGCGCACCCGCTCGCCGACCGACCTCGGGTTCGTGCTCGCCGGCCAGGCGCTGCCCCTCGTGGCCCTGCTCCTCATCGGCGGCGTGTGGGCCGACCGGCTGCCCCGCCAGCAGATCATGATCGCCACCGACCTCGCGCGCGCCGGCCTCCACGTCCTCCTCGCCGTCCTCATCCTCACCGGCGCGGTGCGGATCTGGGAGATCGTCGCTATCGAGGCGTGCTTCGGCGCGGCCCAGGCCTTCTTCCAGCCCGCTTACACGGGCCTCGTCCCCCAGACCGTCCCCGAGGAGCTGATCCAGGACGCCAAGGCGCTCACCGAGACGACGGCCAACCTCGCCTTCCTCATCGGCCCCGCCCTCGCCACCGTGCTCGTCCTCACCATCGGGGCGGGAGAGGCATTCGTCTTCGACGCCGCCACCTTCGTGCTCAGCGCCTGGCTCCTCCTCGGCGTGCGCCCGCGCCCGCGCGGCCCCGCACTCGCCCAGAGCTCGGTGCTCCAGGAGCTCCGCGCGGGCTGGCGCGAGGTCCGCTCGCGCAGCTGGGTGTGGGCGACCATCGCCGCCTTCACCGGCGCCGTCCTCTGCGTCTTCGCGCAGTGGTACGCCCTGGCCCCGAGCGTCAGCCGCACCCTGTACGGCAGCGTCGGCGTGTTCGGCGCGCTCGAGAGCGCGGCCGGGGTGGGCGCGCTCGTCGGCGCCCTCGCCGGCCTGCGCTGGCGCCCCGCTCACCCCTTGCGGACGGGACTGCTCATGGTCTTGGCGTGGCCGGCGCAGAACGCCGTGTTCGCCCTCGACGCGCCGCTCGTCCTCGTCCTCGCGGGCGCCCTGGCCACCGGCTTCGCCTTCTCGCTGCTGATGATCTGGTGGGAGACGGCCCTCGCCCAGCACATCCCCCCGCACGCGCTCTCGCGGGTGAGCGCGTATGACTGGATGGGCTCGCTCGCGCTCGTGCCCGTCGGATTCCTGGCGGCGGGGCCGCTCGCGGCTGCCCTGGGCGCGCGCACCGTCCTCCTCGCCGGCAGCGTGATCGGCGCCGGGGTGCTCGTGCTCGCGCTCCTGCCCCGCGCGACCCGCGAACTGAGCATCAGCCCCGCCCCCGCCCCCGCCCCCGCCCCCAGCCCCGAGCCCGAGCCCGCCCCGCCTCCGGCGCCCGACTGGGCCGTCCGATGAGGGCGGGCGAGCGCCGCGCGGCACCCGTTAGGCTTCGACCTCGATGGACATCGAACAGTTCAAGCAGGCCCAGCGCTTCGTGTGGGGGCTCGGCGACTATCCGAGCTTCGCCCAGCTCATCGACGGAGCGGCCGAGCTCACCGTCGAGCGCTCCGGCGTGAGCGCAGGCGAGCGCGTGCTCGACGTCGCCACCGGGAGCGGCAACGCGGCGGTGCGGGCCGCGCGCGCCGGGGCGCAGGTGACCGGCCTCGACCTCAGCCCCCAGCTCCTCGAGGCGGCGCGCGCCCGCGCCGACGCGGAGGGGCTCGAGATCGAGTGGGTGGAGGGCGACGCCGAGGAGCTCCCCTTCGCCGACGGCGAATTCGACCGCGTCCTTTCCGTCTTCGGCGCCATGTTCGCGCCGCGGCACGGGCGCACGGGCTCAGAGCTTCTCCGGGTGGCACGGCCGGGCGGGTCCGTCGCCCTGACCTCATGGGTGCCCGAGGGGGTCATGGGCCGCATGATCGCCGCCCAGAGCACCTTCATCCCGCCCCCTACGGGCGCCGAGTCGCCCGTCCTCTGGGGCGTCCAGGCGCACGCGCGCGACGCCCTCGCCGCCGCTTCTGAGCTCAGCTTCGAATCCGCGACGGTGACCCTGGTCGACGAGTCGGTCGAGCACTACGTGACCAACCTCGAGTCGATGCTCGGTCCCCTGATCGCGGCCCGGGCGGCGCTCGAGGCCGATGGCCGCTGGCCGCAGGCGCAGGCCCAGCTCCACGATCTCTACGCCGAGGCCAACGGGGCCACCGACGGGTCGATGTCGATCGACGTCGGCTACCTGCTCATCCTCGCCCGGGCGTGAGCTGACTCAGGCCCGGGGGCGCTCGGCGACCAGGCTCGCCACGCCGCGCGGCTTCCCCGCGCGCGTCAGAACCCCCTCGCGGTAGTGGCGGACGATGAGGTCGGGGAAGGCGTGGAGAAGCTCGTTGTCGGCGAGGACGAAGCGCGGATCGAAGGGATTCCCGAGCTCGTCCACGTGTGCCCGGGCGACCGTCTCGATGACCAGGAGGCCTCCGGGCGTCAGGGCACGGGCAAGCGCCTCGAAGAGGTCGCGCTGCAGGTAGTTGAGCTGCACGATGACGTCGTAGGGGCCGGCAGGCAGGGGCTCTGACTCGAGGTCGATGCGGCGGGCCTCGACGGTGAGGCCGCGCTCGGCGGCGGCGGAGCGCAGCGCCGCCACGGCCACGTCGGAGGCGTCGACGGCGTCGACGGCGAACCCGAGCTCGGCCAGGTAGCGGGAATTGCGCCCCGAGCCGCAGGCCACATCGAGCGCGCGCCGGCCGCTGCGGCGCACGAGGAGGTCGCGGTTCTCCACCAGCCACTCCGACGGCCGGTCGGGGAAGGCCTCGAATCCGCGCTCGGCGTAGCGGCGGTTCCACCGCTCCCGGGGGCCGAGCGGCTCGGGCGAGGACTCGATCGCCTCCGCCACCCCCTCGGCGATGCGCTGGGGCCGGGGCCCGAGCCCGATCACCGCCTTCATCTCTCCGCGCGGGTCGACCTCGACGACCTTCGCCCCCGCCTCGACGGGGACTCCGTCGTGGGTCAGGCCGCGGAGGATCCCCGCGAGCGGAGCGCTGAGCTCCTCGCCGCCGATAGAGGCGACGAGCTCGCCCTGCTCCACGCGCTGGCCGATCGTCGCCCCGGTCCGGAACACCCCCCCGGCGGGCGCGTAGACGAAGCGGTCGCGGGCGTGGCCGTCGAAGCTCCGGGGCTCACCGGCGAGCGGCTGGGTGGCGCCCGAGGTGATCACCGCCCCGAGCTCGTCGCCCCAGCGCGTCTCAATCGCCAGGTGGGTCGTCTCCCCGGCGACGAAGTTGGGGCCGAGGCCGATGGTGAGCGGGGCGAGGGCGAGCTGGCGCTCGGGGTGGGCCCGCTTGCGCATGCGCGCGTCCACGAGCACACCGGGACGCAGCGCCGCGAGCACCGACTCGAACTCGGTGACCGCCACCGGCACGCACACCCGTTCAGACAACGCCCCCGCCAGTTCCCCGACATCGTCGACCCGCGCCGCCTTCACCCCCTCGAGCTCGCAGGCGCCGTCGAAGATGGCGTCGGTGAAGGCCATCCCCCGGCGCGGCGCCGCGGGCAGGGGCACGTCGTGGATGACCACCGGGTGGCCGGAGAGGAACAGGCGGTGGGCGACGGCGGACCCCACGTCGCCGCTCCCCCGCACGAGCACGACGCGCGCAGGCAGGTTCATTCGGCGGCGAGTTCTACCGCCGGGAGTCGCGGCTGTCTACTCGACGGCCTGGGCCGCGTCCGCGGGCGCGGGCGCGAGGTGGGGCTCGATCCATGCCCGCAGCTGCTCGAGCGGCGCCGCTCCCACCAGGCGGTCGACCTCGGCGCCGTCGCGGATGATCACGAGCAGCGGGATCCCCTGCACCCGGTAGCGCGCCGAGATCTCCGGCGCGTCGTCGACGTCGAGCTTGACGACCTTCAGGCGCCCGGCGTGCTCGCGCCCCATGCGCTCGACGAGCGGTGAGACCATGCGGCACGGCCCGCACCACGGCGCCCAGAAATCGACGAGGACGGGCAGCGAGGAGGTGATCTCCGCCGCGAAGGTACTCGGGCTCGCCTCGACGATCCACGGGAGCGAGTGGTGGCACACGCTGCACCGCGGGGTGCCGGTGGGCGTGGCGCGGACCCGGTTCTTGGTCCCGCAGTGCGGGCACTGGATGACGGTACCGTCGGCTATGTCAAGCCACCTTCGCTGCTGTAGTCGCCTGGAGGCTCGAGCCTAACACGGGACGCGAGCCTCCCTCTTCGTACTGCGGTTAGGACGCGGGGCGGCGCACGTCAAGGCCGATTGACCCTCGCCCGCTCCGGCCTATTGCCCTCTCTCGCGAGCATGTCCGCCGACCCCGCGCCACTCGAGGAGACTCCCGACGTCCAGGGTGCCTATCCGCGGCTGAGCCGCCACCAGATCCGCGCGCTCGAGGCCGTCGGCATCCGGCGCAAGGTCAAGGAGGGCGACGTCCTCTACCGCGAGGGCGACAGTACGTGCGACTTCTTCGTCATCCTCTCCGGGCTCGTCAAGGTCGTCGAGCACTACGGCGAGGAGAAGGTGCTCGTCGGAGTCCACGGGCCGCGGCGCTTCCTCGGCGAGCTCGGACTCCTCACCGGCCAGTCGGTGTTCTTCACCGCCGTGGTCGTCGCACCGGGCGAGGTCCTCGAGGTCCCCGTCGAGAAGCTGCGCGACATCGTCACCCACGACCCCGTGCTCGGCGACCTGATCCTCCGGGCGCTCATGCTCCGGCGCTCGATCCTCATCGGCATGGGCGCCGGCGTGCGCATCATCGGACCGCGCTCCTCGCCCGACACCCGCCGCCTGCGCGACTTCGTCGCCCGCAACCGGATTCCCCATCAGTGGCTCGACACCGAGGAGGACGCGAGTGCTGACGCGCTCCTGCGCGCGCTCGGGGTCGACGCCGGCGAGGGCCCGATCGCCTTCCTGCCGCCAGGCGAGATCCTCCGCAACCCGAGCAACGCCGAGCTCGCCCGCGCCCTCGGCGTGCTCAGCCCGGGCGCGCCCGAGGAGGTGTGCGACCTCGTCGTCGTGGGCGCCGGCCCCGCCGGGCTCGCGGCCTGCGTCTACGGGGCCTCGGAAGGTCTGCGCACGATCGCGCTCGAGTGCGTGGCGACCGGCGGCCAGGCGAGCACCACCTCGCGGATCGAGAACTACCTCGGCTTCCCGGCGGGGATCTCGGGGGCAGAGCTCGCCGAGCGGGCGACGATCCAGGCCGAGAAGTTCGGTGCCCGGATCAGCGTCCCCATCGAGGCGGTCGGGCTCGAGCCCGGCGAGGATGAGCACGTGGTCTCGCTCTCCGACGGCTCCAGCGTGCGCGGCCGCGCCGTGGTCGTCTCCTGCGGCGTCCAGTACCGAAAGCTTCAGGTCCCCGGGTACGACCGGCTCGAGGGCCCGAGCGTCTACTACGCGGCGACCCAGATCGAAGCCCAGCTGTGCCGCGGCGATCCGGTGGTCGCGGTGGGCGGCGGCAACTCGGCCGGCCAGGCGACGCTCTTCCTCTCGAGGTTCGTCCCCAAGCTCACGCTCGTCGTCCGCGAGCGCGAGCTCGGCGAGAACATGTCCCGCTATCTCGCCGAGCGGATCGAGCGCCTCGGCAACGTCGAGGTCCTCCTCCACGGCCAGGTTCGCGAGCTCGTGGGTGATCACGTGCTCGAGGCGGTCATCGTCGAGGACACCGAGACGGGCGAGCGCCGGCGCCTCGAAGCCCGCTCGCTGTTCGTCTTCATCGGCGCCCGGCCCCACACCCGGTGGCTCGGCGACAGGGTCGCGCTCGACGACGGCGGCTACATCCTCACCGGGCAGGACGCGGCACCGTATCGCCGCTCCGCCGGCCTCGGCGACGGGGCCGACCCCGCGCTGCTGGAGACGAGCGTGCCCGGCGTTTTCGCCGCCGGCGACGTCCGCCACGGCTCGATCCCGCGGGTCTCCGCGGCAGTGGGCGACGGCGCGACGACGATCCGGCTCGTGCACGAGCGCCTCGCCGCCCTCTCGGCGGCGGACCTAGAGCCGCCGGCTCACACGTACGTCTCGTCGAAGTAGCACCAGCGCCATTCCTCGCCGGGCTCGAAGGACTGGACGATCGGGTGTCCGATCACGTGGGCGTGACGGCGCGCATGCTTATTAGGGGAGGAGTCGCAGCACCCGACGTGCCCGCACGTCAGGCACAGCCTCAGGTGCACCCAGGGAGAGCCGGTGCGCAGGCACTCCTCGCACCCCTCCGGGGTCCGGGGCACCACCGGTCGGATCTGGGCCAGGTGGGTGCACCCGGTGCTTGCCCACTCGTTGGCGAACGCGCTCACGACCCCTCCTCGCGCGGATCGGGGGGCAGCGGGAAGCGTAGGAGCGCGCCCGTGAGCTGCTTGTCGAGGACGGTGTCCTCGATGCGGATGTGACGGACGGAGCCGCCGCTCTCGCTCACCTTCTCGACGAGGTCCTCGATGACGTCCTCGGTGGCGCGGGTCTCCCGCCCACACACCGGGCACCTGTCACCGCCGGCGGCGAGCCAGTGCCCCTCCTCGCACACCACCCCCGGGGCGGTCGCATCCTCGGTGACGAGCAGCGTCTGCACCGCTTGCACCGAGGCGGCCCACAGGCACGACTCGAGGCCGAGTGCGGCCCTCCCGCCCGCGGCCACCGATTCCTCGACTTCCTGTGCGAGGCCGCGCTCTCGCTCGCGCTCGTGCTCCTCGAGGATCTCCTCGGCGCGCTCGCGGACCTGCGCCGGGGTCGCCGTGCCCGGGTCGATCGCGAAAGTGCCGATGGTGCGCTCGCTCACCGGCTGCGGAAGGACCTCGAGCAGGTGCGGGAGCTCGTGCTCGTGGCCGCCGAAGACGAGCACGTCATAGGACAGGTGCTCGAGGGCGGCGGCGAGGTCCTTGAAGAACTGCCGCTCGAGGCGGTCGCCCTTGTCGTCGTGGTGCTGGGGGGAGTGAGCGCGCCGGCCCTCGGCTCCGAACCGGCGCAGCTCCGGGCCTCGAAGGCGCCCGGCGTCGCGGTACTGACCGAGGTAGAGCTCCCACAGGTGCGCCCCTTCGCGCTCCACGACCACCGCGAGCAGGCGCTCGTACTCCTCGAGCACGGTGAGCAGGGGTCGCACCCACGGCGTGGCCTCGACGGTGACCCGAGTGCCGACGGCGCGGGGGAGCTCGATGACCTCGAAGAGCCCGCCGCCGCTGCACGCGAAGATGGCCGCCGCGCGCTCGATCGGGAGCTCGTTCTTGACGAGCTCCTCGATCCGCTCGATGTCCTCGCGCAGCGACATGCGGACCTGGTGCTCGATGTCCGGATCCTTGCTCAGCGGGCGCACCTCGTGCAGGAGGCTGTCGACGTCGGCGGCGATCGTCTTGCGATTGGCGGGATCGATCGCCATGTACATGGAGATCACCTGCAGGTCGCCGGGAGCCTCGAAGCGGGTCAGGCGCTGCACCCGGTCCGCAGTCAGCGGGTCCTGGGGACCATCGGCCGGGCCCTCGGGAAACGGGGGTTGCAGCGCAGCGTCAGTGTCAGCAGAGATTGACCGCACTTCCTCTGCCTTAGGCCGGTGGGTACCCCGGTCAAGCGCGCTCGCGCGCCGCGCCGCGCCGCGCCGTGGGAGATCGT
>DASZKU010000100.1:0-3656 GCA_035552815.1 Solirubrobacteraceae bacterium
TCCGCGCTCTCGACCAGGCCGATCTGCGGGTCGCGTCCCTGCAGCTGCATCAGCCTTCGCTCGACGACGTCTTCCTCGCCAAGACCGGGCGCAAGCTCGAAGGGACGGCCGATGTGCCGGTCGAGGAGCCGGAAGCTGACGGCGCGCGCGGTCGAGGCCGTCGTGGGCGTTGACGCCGTCCCGGCGAGGCACGCGCCGGGGGTGCTCGAGCAGGTCGGTGCCGTGGCCCGCCGCTCGATCACCCGCACCCTGCGCCAGCGGGCGCTGCTCGTGTTCCCGCTCATCTTTCCCCTCATCCTCTTCGCCATCAACGGGAGCTCGCTCAGTGCCGCGACGAAGATCCGCGGCTTCCCCACCACCGACTACCGCGCCTTCGCCCTGGCGCTGCCCTTCATCCAGGGAGCGCTGTTCGTGGCCGTCTCGACGGGGACCGACCTCGCTCGCGACATCGAGACCGGGTTCTTCAACCGCCTCGCCCTGACGCCCCTGAGCGGCACCGCGCTCCTCGTCGGTCAGCTCGGGGGCCCGCTGGTCCTCGCCTGCATCCAGGCCGTCGTCTACCTGCTCGTGGGGCTCGCGACCGGGGTGGTCATCGTCACCGGGGTCGGAGGGGCGCTCGTCCTCCTCGTCCTCGCCGTCCTCATCGCCTTCGCCTTCGCCTGCCTGGGCGCGCTCATCGCCCTGCGCTTCGGCACCGGTGAAGCGGTCCAGGGCATCTTCCCGCTCCTCTTCGTGACCGTGTTCCTCAGCTCCTCGAGCCTTCCCCGCAACCTGATCAAGGTCGATTGGTTCCGCGAGGTCGCCACCTATAACCCGGTCTCCTACCTCATCGAGGGCATCCGCAGCCTCGTCATCACCGGCTGGGACGTCCAGGCGCTCGCCCTCGGCTTCGGCTTCGCCGCGCTCCTGCTCCTCATCACCCTCGCGCTCGCGGGCGGTGCCATGAAGACGCGGCTGGTGCGGACATGAGGCGCTTTCGCTACGTCGCCCAGGCCGTGGCCTGGCGCTCGATTCACAACACCCTGGTGAGCCCGGCAATCCTCCTGCCCTCGATCATCTTTCCCCTCTTCTTCCTCGTCGCCTTCGCGGGCGGGCTCTCGCGGCTTGCCGACATCCCCAACTTCCATTACGGCCCCGGCTACACGGGCTTTCAGTTTGTCTTCGTGTTCCTCCAGGCGGCGGCCTTCGGCGGCGTCTTCACCGGCTTCGCGGTGGCGCGCGACTTCGACTCGGGCTTCGCCCGCCGGCTGCTCCTGAGCGCGCCCCAGCGCAGCGGGATCATCGCCGGCTACGCGATCGGCGCCCTCCTGCGCTGGGCCCTCACCGGCACCGTGGTCACGGTGGCGGCCCTGATCGCCGGGATGAACGTCGACGGGAGCGGAGTCGACCTCGTCGGCCTCCTCGGCCTGGGCATCTTCTTCAACTTCGTGGCGGCATTGTGGGGCTGCGGCCTGGCCATGTTCCTGCGCACCGAGCAGGCGGGGGCGGTGATTCAGATGCCGGTGTTCGTCCTCCTCTTCCTGGCCCCGGTATACGTCCCCCTCTCGCTCCTCAGCGGGTGGATCCACGACGTGGCCAACCTGAACCCGGTCACCGCCGTGCTCGAGGCCGGGCGCGGCCTGCTGGCAGCCTCGCCGGTCAAGGTCGGGCTCGCCTTCGGACTCCTCGCGGTCGCTGCGGCGGTTCTCGCCGTATTCGCGCGGCGAGGCCTGGCCTCGGCCGAGCGCGCGGGCTGAGCCTCGTCCCCGTGGCGGCGGGCGCAGGCGCCCTCGGCATCCGGGACGGGGTAAACCCGCCCTCAGGGAGGTTCGGCCCCTGACAGGTCGAAAGGGGTAGCGCGAGGAAGCGGACTCGAAATCACATAACCCGGGTAGGTGGAGTAATGCCCATGTCCTCAGAGGCCAAGAACGGATCACCACAACCAGCGGCGAACGGCTCCCCGGCCCCCGCGCCTGAACCAAAGGCGGCCGCGACGCCCGATGCGACCACCGCCAATGCGGCGTCCCCGCGCTCGACGCCGTGGCCCGACTGGCTCAGGCACATCGCGGTGTCGGTGTGCTCCTGGCTCTCGCGACCCCGCGTTCGCCTCACGGTCACTGGCCTGATTCTCCTCCTCGTCGGCGGGGTCCTCGTCACGAGCTCGGTGTGGACGCTGCCCCTGGTCATCGCCGGGGCGCTCATGGTCGTGATCGCCTGGGTCGGGCACCGTCTCGATGGCCGCCTCGCCGTCGAGTGGGGCGAGACGGGAGCTCAGCTCGAGTTCCGCGCTCAGATGCGGGCGCCCGAGCACGCCCACCCGACGCTCGCCCCCGCCGCCCCCGCCCCTCGCGCGCTAACCTCGGCGGCCGAGCCCGAGCCCGAGGATGCCGAGGTGGTCGAGGGTGAAGCGCACACCGTCGAGATCGAGGTCGCCGAGCTCAAGGCGCTGATCGCTGCGGCCGAGAGCGCCGAGGCCGAGGTCGCGCAAGCGGAGGCCACCGCCCACGCGGCGCGCATTCTCCGGGTGGCCCACGGCGGCGGCCGCTCCTCCGACGCCGCGGGCTGACGCGCACCGTAACCGCGCGCGGGATCGGGCGACCGGCGGGCGTAACGGCCGTGTAACCCCGGGCCGGGTACCACTCCGGCTATGCCCGGCCGCATCCTCATCCTCCTCGCCGCCATCGGCTGTGCGTCGGCCCTGGCGGCGTGCGGAGGCTCGGCGTCAGGGCCGACCGCGAAGACGAGCACTACCCAGCTCGCGCTCTCCCAATGCATGCGCGCCCACGGCGTCCCCAACTACCCCGACCCGACCCACGGCCCCGGCGGCGAGGGGTTCTCGATCAACACGGCGCAGGGGAGCAGCACCCTGACCGTGAACGGCATTCCCTTCAGCGGACCGGCGTTCACCGCCGCCGAGAAGACGTGCAAGCTCTTCGGGGGCGGCTCGGGACCCCCGCCCATCTCCGAGAGCCAGAAAATCGCCCTGTTCCACTTCGCCCAGTGCATGCGCAAGAACGGCGTGCCCAACTACCCGGACCCGGTGTTCGGCCCGGATGGTGGGATCGGGCGACCGGGGGTACCGGGACTGAGCAAGAACTCCCCCGCCGTCCAGCACGCGGCGACCGCCTGCAATAAGGCCTAAGCCGCCCGTACCTCGACCGCCACCCCGTTGAAGGCGGCGTTCCCGGTGAGCCCGTCGAGGAACTGGTCGTCGGTGATGTCGTTGGCGCTGACGCCGGCGTGCGCCCGGGCCGTCTGCCAGCCCGTCCCCTGGCGATCGTGGCCCCAGCCGTGGGGAATGCTCACCACCCCGGGCCTGATCGCGTCGGTGACCTCGACGGGCACCGTCACCTCGCCGACGCGGGAGGAGACGACCGCGCTGTCGCCCTCGGCGAGTCCCCGCGCCTCGGCGTCGTCGGGATGGATCATCAGCGTGCACCGCGAGCGGCCCTTGACCAGGCGGTCGCTGTTGTGCATCCAGGAATTGTTGCTGCGCAGGTGGCGGCGGCCGATGAGCACGAGTCCGGGACCAGCGCACTGGAACGAATCGCGCAGCCGGTCGAGCTCGGTCACATAGATCTCGGGTACGAGGCGGATCCGCTTGCCGGGGGTGAAGAGGCGCTCGGGCAGGCGGGGCTCGAGCGGGCCGAGGTCGAGCCCGTGGGGGTGAGACCTCA
>DASZKU010000101.1:0-20555 GCA_035552815.1 Solirubrobacteraceae bacterium
CGACGGCGCGGTCGATGACCTCGAGGTAGTCCTCGATGCCGGCGTTCTTGGTGCCCTCCCCGGCGCCGATCCAGTCGAGCGTGTAAGCGCGGTCGAGGCCGGCCTCGAGGATGGTGCGCATCTGGCTCTGCTCGGGGGTGAAGTCGACGATGCACGAGTCATGCCCCGCCTGCGGCGGGAGCACGAGACAGGGGATCACCTCGCTCGCACGGACGCCGGAGAAGTCGCGCAGGCGCGCCACCGGAGCTTCGAACACGACCTCGTGGCGCGAGCTCCAGGTCGGCCGGCGCCGGTCGGTCATCGTCTCCCACCAGCGGATCCCGTCGACCATGAGCTCGGGGGGCGTCGCCCCTCGGCGCAGCGCCGATGTCCACCACTGGATCGTCCCCTCGGCGGCCGCAGCCCAGGCGGTGATGCCGTCCGTCAGGGCAATCTCCTCGAAGGAAGGCGAGCATCCTGTAGCCATTCCGGCTCCTTTCCGTGGACCGCAGCCAATGCTGGCAGTCTGCCATCAGCAACGCTTGCATAATAGCCAGTAGATTGCTAAGCTGCAAGCACAATCCAGTACGTCCCAAAGGAGTACCCGATCATGGCTACAGCTAATACCAAGAACGGCTTCGTCCCCGATCTCGAGGTCGCCGCCGAGCGTGCCCGGGAGACCAACGAGCGGCTCACCGAGGTTGGCCGCAAGATGACCGCCGCCTACCTCGACGGCGCCGAGAAGTACGCCGAGAGCTTCGCCGACTTCGAGCGCAAGCTCGGCAAGCAGAGCCACGTCGATGCTGTCGCCAACGTCTTCGACACGCACGCGCAGCTGACCGAAGAGGTCGTCAAGGCCAGCATCTCGGCCGCGCGCGAGCTCATCACCGCGTAAGCGCTCGCGTGCCCACTGCACGCAGCGGAGACGTATCCATCTACTACGAGAGCACGGGCGCAGGCGCGCCCGTGCTCCTCGTGATGGGACTGGGGATGAACGCCACCGGTTGGTGGCGGACGATTCCCGTTCTCGCCGACGCCGGACTGCGGGTCCTCGCCTTCGACAACCGCGGCGTCGGCCGCAGCGATCGCCCGCCGGGCCCCTACAGCATGGCGGCGATGGCCGATGACGGCGCCGCGGTGCTCGCCGATGCCGGCCTCGAGCGTGCTCACGTCTACGGCATCTCGCTGGGCGGCATGATCGCCCAGGAGATCGCGCTGCGGCATCCGGGTCGCGTCGAGCGCCTCGTGCTCGGCGCCTCGACGCCTGGCGGCGCCCACGCGTCGGTGGCTGACGAGGCGACCATCGCCTTCTTCCGCCGGCGCGGGGAGATGAGCGCCGAGGAGGCAGTGTGGGCCTCGGTCCCCTACAACTACGCGCGCCGCACGCGCGCCGAGCACGGTGACCGCATCGCGCAAGACATCGCCCAGCGCCTGCGCTTTCCCATCGAGCCCGAGCCCTACGCGGCGCAGCTCGCCGCCTCGCTCGCTCACGACGCCTACGAGCGCCTGACGAGCATCACCGCCCCCACGCTCGTCGTCCACGGCACCGAGGACGTCATGGTCCCGCCCGCCAACGGCACCGTGCTCGCCGAGCGCATCCCCGACGCCGAGCTCATCGAGCTGCCCGGCGCCGCCCACCTCTATCCCACCGACGACCCCGCCGCCGACCGCCGGATCGCCGCGTTCCTCAACGACGGCGTGGGCGCGGGCCCACCCCGATGAACGCCTCGTACACCTCGATGAGCGCCTGGCGCTGGCGCCCGGTGAGCCGCGGATCCTCGCGAATTGCCGCTACCACGCTGGAGGGACCGTCCTCTTCGCGGGGCACGCCGGCCTGTTCGTAGAGCGTGTCGGCTGAGACCTTGAGCGCGTCGGCGATGGACTGAACCACCTGCTCGGAGGGCGCCCGTAGGCCTCGCTCAATCTGGGACAGGTACGGGTTGGAGATCCCCACGAGCTCAGCGAACTGGCGCATCGACACCTCCGACAGCTCACGCTGCCGGCGGATGAACTCTCCGAGCGCCGACGAGCTCCGTTCCGCCACGCGCCAAGAATACGCTGGCGTAAAGGCTCAGTCCTGCTGGTAGGTCCCGACGAGGCGGGCCTGCTCGATCACGTGATCCTCGATCTGCGCGAGCAGGGCGCCGCGATCGAGATCGGGAACGAGGACGAGGTCCTCATCGAGCGCGTAGACCCAGAAGTAGTAGTGGTGGGTACCGTGCCCGGGGGGCGGGGCCGGGCCGTTGTAACCCACATTGCCGAACGAGTTGATCCCTTCGATCGCGTCGCCGCCGCCTTCGGGCAGGCCGGTCGCGCTGGCGGGAATTCCGTACGCCACCCAGTGGGTGAACCCGTCGACGAGCGGCGCGTCCGGGTCGTGAACGACGATCGCGAACGCCTGCGTCCCCTCGGGAGCTCCTGACCATTCGAGCGCCGGGGCGACGTCCTCACCGTCTGCGGCGTGGCGTGCGGGAATCGGCTCGTGGTGCTGAAAGGCCGGGCTGCGGAGCTT
This sequence comes from Solirubrobacteraceae bacterium, assembly GCA_035552815.1. GTDB lineage: Bacteria > Actinomycetota > Thermoleophilia > Solirubrobacterales > Solirubrobacteraceae > Palsa-465. The sequence continues at coordinate 2,492 of DASZKU010000101.1, forward strand.
CAGGTCTCCTACGTAGAGCTTCTGTGCCATGTCCCTCCCCTACCCGGGACCCTTGGCGTCAAACCGCCCCCCGGGGCCGAGCACTCGCACCGGCTAACCTACGTCAGGCGTCTCCGCCAGGTCTGGCGGGGGTGCGCTCCCCGGTACGGGGACGGGCTAGCTCGCAGGGCGCGGCCACGGACCACGACCATCGTCTCAGCGATGGAGTTCACGTGTCCCGTGTGGTCTTGTTACCGCCGCAACCCAAGGAGCGGCACAAGCAGTCGGCCCTGGCAGCCCTGCGCTCGCGCCTGCATGGCGCCGAACCGGGCGACGCCCTCGCCCCCCAGGCCATGGCCGGGCTCCAGCTACGGCGCCGCCGCTCGCACGGGCAGCACCTCATCGAGGTGGCAGGGACGCTGAACGGGCGCACCCGCGCGCTGCTCGTGGAGGCGGTCGAGGACGCCGTCGAGGACGGCGGCGAGGAGATCGTCCTCGACCTCGGCGGCCTCGAGTCGATCGACGCCGCCGGCCTCGACGCCGTGCTCACCGCCCACCTCCGCGCCAGCGACGAGCTGAAGCTGCTCCTCGTCGTCCCGGGCCCCGAGAAAGTCCGGCGCGTCTTCGCGAACGCCCAGGTTCCCCTCCTCTACACCTCGCCCCCGGCCCCACGGGCCGGCCGCGCTCGCTCACGTGGCCGGCGAGCGAGCCGGCTCAGACCTGGGTCGCGAACGGGAGCATGGTCGTGAGCTGGCAGATCTCGAACACCCGATGCACGTGCGGTGGGCCGGGAATGATGACGATGTGGACGCCGAGCTCCGCGCACCGCTTGGCGGCGGTGACGACGACGTGGATCCCGCTTGAATCGATGAAGCTCAGCCGGCTCAGGTCGAGCACGAGGCACTGAGGGTCGCGTTCGAGCGCGCGCTCGACCTCGGAGCGCGCAGCATCCCGTTCGGCGAGGCACCACTCGCCGTCGAACTCCAGCGTGCTCGTCGTCCCCTGCGCGATCGCCGCCATGCGCAGCCCTGCGGGCAGCAGTTCGCTGACGACTTGGGTATTTCTGACCTGTTTCGGGACAGCCACGATTCTCCTCGGCAAACGTCTCTGCTGCGGATGAGTCGGCCGCCCTCGATCGGAGCGTCCAGCCATGGATCCGAGAATATTTTCGCCGGCGCCGACGGGGATCACCCGCTAGACCCGATAGGCTTGACGTTAGCACCGGGCGCGCCGGACGAGCAAGGTACGAGCAAGCCCTTCGCTTCGCGGGTGCCGACTCAATCGTTACGCATCTTGCGCCCCGGCGGCTCGTCCGCCTTTCCCTCACCCGGACGTGGGATCTACCTCTCCAGGGAAAGGCAGATCGGAGGACCGATGGCTACCGACCAGTCCGAGGACCGACCCCCGGGGTCCCTCTCCCTTGCCATCTCCAATGCCGTCGTCGGCATGCTGCGCGACTACACCGGCCGCGGGCCGACACGAGCACGAACGACGATCCGCGACAACGTCGTCCTCGTGATGCTCGAGCAGACCCTGACCAAGGGCGAACAATCACTGGTGGCGAAAGGACGGCAGGACAAGGTCCTCGAGATCCGCCACGAGTTCCAGAACGCCATGCACGAGGAGGGCACGAGCAAGATCGCCGAGCTCACCGGGCGCAAGGTGCTCGCCTTCCTCAGTGCCAATCACATCAATCCCGACATCGGCGCCGAGATCTTCATGCTCGACGGCCCCCCGCGCGATAACAATCACGTCGCCCAGGAGGCGTGAGCTCAGAGCGTTTCCTCGGCCTTGCGGTAGGCGATCTGAAGCATGTCTGATCCGAAGAGGATGGTGAGGATCGACGCCGCCAGGCGAGTCGCACGGGGCGCAACGACGAGCCCGGCGGCGAATCCCGCCGCGATCCACATCCCGACGCAGTAGGGACACACGAGCAGCTCCCCGACCGCTCGCCGCACGCCCGTGCCGCGCGCCGCTTCGCTGACCTCGCCGGCGCCCTCGTTGCCCTGAAAGCGCGTGAAGGGAGCGCGGACGGTGCTCGTCACCTTGTCCTTGGTGAGTAGGCGCGACGCCTTGTGGGTGGCCACGGTGAGGACGGCGAGGTCACCGGCATCGACCCGCTCGGGAAGCCTGCGCCCGCTCCTGTGCAGCCACAGTGAGAACGCGGTGGCCAGGGTGGCGAAGACGCTCATGAGTAACGCGTACCCGCGGAGCGGGCGGTCCTGCTGGGGAGGACCGTCACGGGACACGGCGCGGTCCTCGAGGGTGTAGTGATCCATCCTTTGGCTCTACCCCTGGAGCGGGGGCCTTACCCGTTCACGCGTCCTGTTCGCGCCAGCGGCGGACGGTCGAGCGCAGGGCGACGTAGCCGACGATCCCCGGCAGGGTGGGGAGCCAGAAGGAGATCGCCCGGTAGGCAAGGACGGCGATGATCGCGGTGCTCGCATGCGCCCCGAAGGCGACGAAGGCCCCGATCATGCCGCCTTCGACCCCGCCGATGCCCGCGGGCAGAGGAAGCAGGCTCCCCAGGGTGCCGAGGAAGTAGCCGACGATGAGCACCGACAGCGCCACGTTCGCCCCGAAGGCGTGAAAGCAGACGCCGAGCACGGCGATGTCGAAGCCCCAGTACGCCACCGCGCCGAGCAGGCCCAAGCGACGCTGGGCGATGAGCTCGCCCGCCGTCCGTACTCCGCTCCCGAGCGTCTCGGGCGCCTTGGCGGCCCGCTGCGCGAGCCGTCCCAGGCGACCGGTCCGGCGGGCGAAGCGGTCGAGGCGGTGCTCGATGTCGCGGGGCATGAGGGCGAGGCTGAGGATGACCACTACCAGTCCCAGGGCCAGGAGCGCGGGGATCAGGGTGATCAGGCTCGAGCCGCCGCCGGGGAAGAGACCCGCCCACAGTCCGAGCCCGCACACGAACAGGGCCGCGAGATACACGGAGTACTGAATGACGAGGCTGGCGACCATGCGGCAGGCGATGACTTCGGCGCTCAGTCCGGCGCGCCCCAGCGCCCACGCGGTGACCGCGACGCCACCGGCCCCAGCCGCGGCGACGAGACGGATGGCGGCGATGCCCGCCAGCGGGATCTCGAGGCTCGCGCGCCAGTCGATCCGCGGCACGCCACGGCCGAACACGGTGCCGAAGAGCACTGCGTAGCCCGCGACCGAGAAGATCTCGAACACCGCGCCGATCGCCAGCCACACGGGATCCCCGTGCTTGAGCTGTCCCCACGTCTGCTTCAGGCCCGCGAGCTTGGGGATGAGGAAATACAGCCCGACGAGGGCGATGACGATGAGAATGGCGGCGATCACGAGCCGCTTGCGCGTGATTACCGTCGGGCCATCGTCGTCGTGCGACCCCTCGGCCGACGCGGGACCGGAACTCTGCACTCGGTCTTCGACCCCGGACATTCGAAACCGCCTCCTAACGGTGCCTTACCCGGCGATCGCCCCGCGGACGCGTTCCTGGCCGGGAGCGCACGCGTTCGCCCGGCTCACACCGGCGGTGCAGCGCCGCTGACGGACGACGGCATCCTGCCTAGGCTAGTGCGCCGACGGCGGAATCGGAAATGCCGCGTGGGCGGCGCCGTCTCAGCGCAGGGGCGACAGCGGTGCGCACGGCGCGCGGCGGCGATGCTTCCACGGCGGCACCGCACCATGGACCCGACGCAGCTCACATCCGCCGAGAGCCTCGACGGGCTCGCTGGGGAACGGCGGGTCGGGATCAATCGGATGATCGGGCGTCTCCGGGCCGCGGGGATCGGGAGAGGGAACGTCGGGCTGGACCGGGCCTGGCTCGGTCGGACCCGAAGGCTCGGGGAGTTCCGGTCCCGTGGGCTGCGGGGTGACTTCAAGGACGATGACCATGTCGAGAAGGCTGCCCCGATCCTCCGCGGGCAAAACCATGTTAAGCGTGGGCCTGCGCTGATTCAGACCTCGCGTCATGGGTAGCCCAAAACAGAACCCCGAACCCAATGAAGGGACCCGCCATGAGTGAGAAAGACGGCAAAGACAAGCTTGCTGAATACCTGATGGAGGCCAGAGGCACGGAGCTCGCGCTCGTGCGCACGCTTCAGGCCCATATCGCCATGACCCCAGCCGGCGGTTACCGCCGCGGCCTCGAGCGTCATCTCTCCGAGACCCGCGATCACGCCAAGCGCGTCGAGCGCCGCGCCAAGGAGCTCGGCTACGGGCGGTCGCTGCCGGAGATCGGCGTCGGCCTCGCGCACACGCTGGTCGGTCAGGCCTTTGCGCTTTACAAGGCCCCGCTCGACTTGATCCGAGGTGACAGCGGCGCCGACAAGCTCGTGCGCAACGCGCGCGACGAGTGCGCCAGCGAAGCGCTGGAGATCGCCATGTACGACGTGATCGAGGAGTTCGCCCGCAGGCTCGGCGACAACACCACGGCGGCGCTCGCCGCGAGCATCCGCTCCGACGAGGAACGCGCGCTCGCCGAGCTGCGCGAGGCCATCCCCACCCTCGTCGACGACGTCTACCGGACCGAGATCGAAGGCGCCGACACCTACGACGTCTCTCGCACCGGGGCCGCGCGCGAGGTCAAGCGCGCCGCCCGTAGCGCGCGCAGGACGGGACGCGAGACCGCCCGCGAAGCGGCCTCAGAGGTGCGCAGCACCGCCCGTGAGGCCCGGAAGATCCCCGGCGTCGCGCGAGCCGAGGGCGAGCTCAAGGGCGTGGTGGCCTCCGAGTCCGATCTCGCCATCCCGCGCTACGACAGCCTGAGCGCCGAGGAGATCGCGGCCAAGCTGCCCGAGCTCTCGCAGATCGATCTCTCGAAGATCGACGCCTATGAGCGGCGCCACGCGAATCGCAAGACCGTGCTCGACCGCATCGCCGGCCTGCGCGCCGACGAGCCGTGGCCGGGATACGACGAGCTCACCGTGGACGACGTCCGCGAGGTGCTCTCCGACGCCGACGAGGGGACCGCCAAGAAGGTCGCCGACTACGAGCGCCGCCACAAGCAGCGCCAGGGCGTGCTCGACGCCGTCGAGCGAGAGCTCGCTCACCACTGACGGCACGAACCGACTGCGTCCGCCCGGGGTAGCGCCACCCGGGCGGGGGCAGGGCACGGCGGGCCCGACGGCCCGGGCCCGACGTCCGGTGTCCCGGGCGCTACGGACGATGCCAGCGCCGCGCCATCCGCTCGCGGAGGGTGCGCCGGCGGGGTGCATCGTCCAGGGCGCGCCGGCGCGCTGCCCAGCCCGGCAGCTGCAGCGCGTAGAACATGGGCTCCGCGCCCGGGCCCGGGGGCTTGGAAGCGGTGCTTCGATGCTTCATCGGGTGCTCCTCGTGATACGCCGCCAGAGCTTGTGGCGTGCGTCACATAGCTACCCGCGCACAACCTTCACAAACGCGCGCGATACCGGCCCCGGCTCTCCTCGAGCATGGCGATCGCCTCCTCGCGCGGACGCCAGCCGCTCACCTCGACGGGCTTACCCTCGGGCTGCTTGTAGATCGAGAAGAAGTGCTCGATCTCAGTTCGGAGCTGAGCAGGGATATCCTCGAGCTGCTCGAGGCTCATCCAGTTGGGATCGGTGCAGGGGACGCACAGGACCTTGTCGTCGCCCCCTTCTTCGTCGGTCATCTTGAGCAGCGCGATCGGCTTGACCTCGATCAGGCAGCCGGGAAACGTCGGCTCGGAGACGCACACGAGGGCATCGAGCGGATCGCCGTCGTCGGCGAGCGTCTCGGGGAAGAAACCGTAGTCGGTCGGATACACGACCGAGGCGGAGAGGAACCGGCTCAGGAGGATCTCCTCGAGCTCCTCGTCCCACTCGTACTTGTTGCGGCTGCCCTTGGGAATCTCCACCCGGCAGATCAGCCGCTTTCGCTCCGCCGCGCCGCTCACGGTGCAGCGCTACCCGGGGCACCAGATGCGAAAACGGTCCGTCGTTTCGACCGCTCGGTGCTCGGGTACTCCTGCAGGCGAGATGAAGGTCCTCGTCCTGGCCAGCGAGCCGATCTCGGCCGACCAGCTTCGCGCCGCCCTCGGCGCCCCCGACAATCACGATCTCGACGACGTCGAGGTCAGGATCGTCGCTCCCGCGCTCCATTCCTCCGCACTGCAGTTCTGGATCTCCGATGCCGACGAGGCGATCTCCAAGGCCGACACCGTGTGGCGGACGTCGGTGGCCAAGCTCGGCGCCGCCGGTGTGGACGCCCAGGGCGACACCGGGGAGAGCGATCCCATGCGCGCGATCGAGGATGCGCTCGCCAACTTCGACGCCGGGCGGATCATCGTCTTCACCCATCCCGACTCCGAGCAGCGCTACCGCGAGGACGTCGACGGCACCGAACTCGAGGAGCGCTTCGGCCGGCCCGTCGAGCACGTCTCGACCTCGGGGCCGCAGTAGCTAACGCCCGGAAGCTTCGCGCCGTTCCTCGACGACGAGGCGAAGGAGCTCGGATCCGTCTCCCTCCTCCACCGTCAGCTCTCCGAGCACGTCGGGCAGCCCATCTCTGCGCAACTGCTCGCTCGCTCCCGGCCGGAAGGGACCGACGGTGAGCTCGAGACGCTCGTGTCCCCCGGCGACCGCGAAGGTGACCGCAGAACCGCTCGCGGCCGAGGGGGCGAAGGCGGCGATGGCATCGGTGGCCAGGTAGAGGTCCGAGAAGCGATCGAGCGAGAGGTGAGTGCGCGCCGCCACCGCCCTCACCACCCGGCCGAGCACCCCGGCGAGCAATCCGCTCGGCGACACCGTGACCACGACATCGCCCGACAGGGGCGCGGGCACCCCCGAGTCACGGGCGGCCTCGGCCGGGTCGCCGAGCTCCACGGTGGCGTCGCCGCGACCGGTGAAGACCATCCGAACCTCGGTCCCGCCGCCGGGGGCACGGATGAACTCGGCCCGGTCGGCGAGGGCGCTGATCACCGCCAGGCCCACGCCCATCCGCTCGTCGGAGGGGCCGACGTGCTGGATGCCCCCGCCCCAGTCGCGAATCGTCGCGAAGACGGCGCCGGGCCGGATCTCGAGGCCGGCCACGAGCGGGCCGCGCGTGCCCTCGTAGGCGTAGAGGACCACGTTGTTGCACGCCTCGCTGATTGCGGTCTTGAGGTCGTCGAAGAGCTCGGGGTCGAACTCCAGCAGTTGCGCTACCCCCGCCAGCGCGGCACGGATAATCGCCGGAGCCTCAGGCCGGCTATCTAACTCGAGACGCACCGCCGGAAAGTCTTCGGTCACATCTAGCGTGTTTCCCGCATTCCCGGCGAGTAGAGGGACCAAACGTACCCGGTCAGGTTAGTGGGCAGGACCGGCGGACGCCGGCCATGCGCCCATCGTCAGCTTGCTCGAGAGTAGGGTCGGCCTAGCGAGACAGGTACTTGCCCGATCCCCCCACGGAGAATCGTTTTGACGGCGAAGCACGAGGGTAATTGCAAAGCGATGCCCGCGAACGTGTCACCGGGGCTCGCCCCGAGCCTGAGCACCGATCCACGCTTGCAGCCCGGCGCTTACATCACCGACGGCGAAGTCCTCTTCTGGGTCCAGCGCGCGGCGTTCAGGCCGACCCCGAATTCTTTACGCGCCAACGTGCTCGTCGTGGAAGACTGCAGAACGAACGAGATCCTCGAGGTCGACCTCGAGCGCGTCAGCACAACCTGCACCCTGGTACGAGAGGCCCTCAGCCCGTGACCGAGAACCCCGACCGAACCGAATTCCGCCGGCGCCTGGCCCAGCAGCTGCGCGTCGACTCGATCCGCGCCAGCGATGCCGCCGGGTCCGGCCATCCCACCTCCTCGATGTCGGCGGCAGAGCTCATGGCGGTGCTCCTCGACGGGCACCTGCGGCTCGACTTCGAGCATGCCCGCGACCCGCGCAACGACCATCTCGTGTTCTCCAAGGGTCACGCCTCGCCGCTCGTCTATTCGTGCTTCAAGGCCGCGGGGGCGATCTCCGACGCCGATCTCCTCAGCTTCCGTAAATTCGGCAGCCGGTTCCAGGGCCACCCCACTCCGATCCTCCCGTGGGTCGACGTGGCCACCGGCTCACTCGGGCAGGGCCTGCCCGTGGGGGTCGGCCTCGCCCTCGCCGCGGCCCGCCTGGACCATTCGCCCTCGCGCGTATGGGTGCTGTGCGGAGACGGTGAGATGGCCGAGGGGTCGATCTGGGAGGCTTTCGACCATGCCTCGTACCTCGGTCTCGGCAACCTCATCGCCATGGTCGACGTCAACCGCCTCGGTCAGACGGGCGAGACCATGCACGGCTGGGACATCGAGACCTACGCCGAGCGCGCCCGCGCCTTCGGCTGGGAGGCGATCACCGTCGACGGTCACGACGTCGTCGCCGTCGACGAGGCGATGACCCGCGCCGAGCAGAGCGATGGTCCGTGCGCGATCATCGCTCGCACCAAGAAGGGCAAGGGCGCGTCCGAGGTCGAGGACCAGAACGGCAAGCACGGCAAGCCCCTCAAGGATCCCCAGAAGGCGATCGAGGAGCTCGGCGGAGAGCAGGACATCCACGTCGATGTGGCCAAGCCCTCCGGCGACTACCAGCCCCCCCGGCCCGTGGCGCCCGGCGGCGAGCTTCCGCGCTATTCGGTCGGTGACTCGCTCGCCACCCGCAAAGCCTATGGCGAGGCGCTCAAGGCGCTCGGCGACATGCGCGCCGACGTGGTGGCACTCGACGGCGAGGTCGGGAACTCGACCTTCAGCGAGATCTTCGGCGAGGCCCACCCAGATCGCTACTTCGAGATGTTCATCGCCGAGCAGCAGATGATCGCCGCCGCCGTGGGCTTCCAGCGGCGGGGCTGGGTGCCCTTCGCCTCGAGCTTCGCCGCCTTCCTCAGCCGCGCCTACGACTTCGTGCGCATGGCCGCCGTGAGCCAGGCGAACCTGCGCCTGTGCGGCTCCCACGCGGGCGTGGCCATCGGCGAGGACGGCCCCTCGCAGATGGGACTCGAGGACCTCGCCTCGTTGCGCGCGATCACCTCGAGCGCCGTGCTCTGCCCCTGCGACGCCAACCAGACCGCCCGGCTCGTGGCGGCCATGGCCGACCGGCAGGGCATCACCTACCTGCGTACCCAGCGCGCCGACACGCCGGTCATCTACGAGCCCGACGAGGAGTTCGTCATCGGCGGCAGCCGCGTCGTGCGCGAGGGCTCGGACATCACGCTGGCGGGCACCGGCTTCACCGTCCACGAAGCGCTCGCTGCCGCCGAGCGGCTCGCCACCGAGGGGATCGAGGCGCGGGTCATCGACGTCTACTCGATCAAGCCCCTCGACGTGGAGACGCTGGTGGCGGCCGCCGAGGAGACGGGCGCCATCATCACCGCCGAGGACCACCGCCCCGAGGGCGGGCTCGGCGACGCCATCGCCGGCGCCCTGGCCGAGGCGGGCAGACCGGTACGGATGCGCAAGCTCGCCGTGTACGAGCTCCCCGGCTCGGGCAAGCCCGCCGAGCTCATCCACCAGGCGGGCATCGACGCCGACGCCATCGTCGCCGCCGCCCACGAGATGGCTCACGCCATGGCGAGCTGACGCGATGCAAGCCTCAGACAATCGGCTCCGTGCAATCGAGGCCCTCGGCCAGTCGGTATGGCTCGACAACCTCGGCCGTCAGCTGCTCGACACCGGCGAGCTCAGCCGCCTGATCGAGGAGGACGGCCTCTCGGGCGTCACCTCCAACCCGAGCATCTTCGAGAAGAGCATCGGGCACTCCGACCGCTACGACGACCTCGTGCGTGAGCTCGCCCGCCAGTTCGACGACCCCCAGGAGATCTTCGAGCAGGTCGCCTACCGGGACATCCGCGACGCGGCCGACCTGCTGCGCCCCACCTTCGAGGCGACCACCGGCCAGGACGGATACGTGTCCTTCGAGCTTCCCGCCTCGCTCGCCCATGACGCGGCGGGATCGGTGGCGGCGGGACAGAAGCACCAGGCGGCGATCGACCGCGCCAACGTCCTCATCAAGGTCCCGGGGACCGAGGCCGGGGTCGAGACCTTCGAGCAGCTCACGGCCCTGGGCATCAACGTCAACGTCACCCTGCTCTTCGCGGTCTCCCGCTACGAGGAGATCGCCGAGGCCTACCTGCGCGGGCTCGAGCAGCGCGTCGAGCGTCACGAGCCCGTCGACCGCAGCGCCTCGGTCGCGAGCTTCTTCGTTTCCCGCGTCGACACCAAGGTCGACGCCGAGCTCGAGCGCCTGGGCCGCACCGATCTGCGCGGCCGCGCCGCCGTGGCCAATGCCAAGCTCGCCTACGAATCCTTCCGCGGCCTGTTCTCGGGGCCGCGCTGGGAGGCGCTGGCGAGGCACGGGGCCAACCTGCAGCGGCCGCTGTGGGCGTCGACCTCGACCAAGAACCCCGATTACCCGGACACGCTCTACGTCGACGAGCTCATCGGCCCCGACACCGTCAACACCATGCCCGACGAGACGCTGGCGGCGGCGCGCGACCACGCGACGCCCGCCCGCACCATCGACCGTGACCTCGAGGGCGCGCACACGACGATGGAGGCGGTGCGCGAGGCAGGGGTCGACGTCGATCACGTCGTCCTGCACCAGCTCGTCGACGAGGGCGTGAAGGCGTTCAGCGACGCCTACGAGTCGCTCCTCAGCACCCTCGAGCAGAAGGCGCGAGAGCTCGCGCCGGCCTCTTAGGCGCGGCCCGGCCGCGGGCCACGGATCCCGCGGGCTGCCCCGCCGGGCGCGACGGATCCCGCGCGGGCTGCTCCCGCCGCGCGCGACGGATCCCGCGGGCCGCCCCGAGCGGGCGGCCCGGCGCCAGATCCGTTGGCTTACCTAGCCGGCGTTCTCGGGGTGGCCGGTGGCCTGCGAGCCTTCGCTCGCGGCCCCCGGGCTCGAGTCCCCGGCACCGGCGGGCGAGGACGCCCCGGACTCACCGCCGTGCGAGTCCTTGCCCTCCTCGTCGGGGCGGGCGCCGGCCTCACCGTCACCGGTGCCCGCGTGACCACCCTCGGCCTCCTCCTGATTCTGGTTGGAGACCGCGGCGGGCGGCTCGTCGTTCTCTGAACCGGAGCTCATGGTCTACCAGCGACCGTACCACCGGCGCCGACCCGCGGATGCCTCGACACCGCCGACGAAGAAGCCGATGGCCCAGAGAACGATCGCGGCGATCAGGACGAACCAGAGGAAATGAGCGGCGAAGCCCAGCCCGCCGAACAGGGCGAGGATGAGCAAGAGGATGACTAGCGCAACCATGGGATTGACCTCCTTATTGGACAGCAGCCCAAGTCTCGTCGGGTCTGCTTGTGGTGATTGTCACCTACCCGGAATCGGGTGCATCCATTCGTTCCTGTCCCCTTCCGTTGACGGCCTGCGTCATCGAACTCGCCGTCCCCGGCCCCACGGCTTGCAGGCAACGTTATTGCCGAATAGCGGGCACAACGTCGCCCTCAAGGCGCCGCCCGCCGGCACGCGACGCAGCCCGCCACCGGCCCTACCGCTCGTCGCCCTCGCGCTCGGCCGAGTACTCATGATCGGGCTCGCCCCCCTCCCGGGTGGCCCGGTCGTCGTCGACCTCGTCGGGGGCGTCTTCGATCACCCGGAAGGCCGCGTGCTCGTCGCCGTGGCTCGTGTGCTCGACGAGCTCGCGCTCGGCTTCCTCGAAGCCCTCGGACTCTCCCTCGCCCGCCTCGATCAACGGCCGCTGGGCCTCGTCGCGGTCGGACTCGTCGGCGGGCGGGGGCTCGGAGCTCACCGGCCCGCCGATCGCGGCGGCTTGTGCCGCGGCGAGATCGGCCTGCTCCCGGGCCGGATCGCAGGTCGGATCGCGTTCGCTCATCGCCGAGAAGCTACCCGCGGCCGATCCCCCCAAACCGGGCCCGGGGACGTCCGGCCGTACAGCGAAGGCGCGTGACCAGTAGGCTCGCGGGAGGGTGCAGAACGAATTCCGGCTAGACGTTCGGCGTACCGACGAGGCGACCGTGGTCGCGGTCAGCGGTGAGCTCGACCTCGTCTCGAGCACCGCGCTCGAGGAAGCGCTCGAGGAGCTCGATGCCTCCAAGCCCGGGTTCATCGTCCTCGATCTCACCGAGGTCGATTTCATGGACTCGGCGGGACTCGCGGTGGTGGTCAGAGCCCACCAGCGCGCGGAGAGCGCGGGCCGGCAGTTCGGGTTGATCAGCGCCTCCCCCCAAATACGCCGCCTCCTGAGCCTGACGGGCATGGATGAGCGGCTCACCGTCGCCCAGACATCCGAGGAGCTCCTCGGCGGAGGCTGAGCTGGTCTGGGCCTCACATGTCTGAGACCGGTCGCGGCGAGGCGGGCCGCGGGCCCGGGCGCGGCAAGCCCGGGCGCGGCGAGCCCGGGCGCAACGACGGCGCGGCCGACGCCGACCGTCTGGCCCTGAAGCGCTCGGAAGCGCTGCTCCGCGGCGCCTTCGAAGCGGCTCCCATCGGCAAGACCGTGCTCGACGCCGATCGGCGCATCGTCCGCGCCAACCGCGCCTTCGCGCTCCTGCTCGAGCGCGAGCCCGACGAGCTCCTCGGGACTGACATCACGAGCATGGTCCATCCCGACGATCGCGACAAGCTCGACGCCGCGCTCACCCGCGTGGCCGGGGAGGACCTCGGTCCCGACGATCCCGATCGCTCGGGCTTCGAGGTCCGCCTGCGCTCGAACTCGGGTACCTACGCCTGGACGTGCGCCTACCTCTCCTCGATCGACCCGACCGAGCTCGGCGAGCCGCTGCTGATGATCCAGTGGGTCGACCTCAGCCCGCGCCGCCACGCCGAGCAGGCCCGCGCCGAGCTCCAGCTCGAGCACCTGGCCCGCGCCCAGGCCGAGGCGACGGCGGAGCGCCTGAACAAGCTCCAGGTGTTCACCGACGCGCTCGAGGCCCTGTCGCTCGATGAGCTCGTGCCCGAGCTCGCGCTCCGCCTCGCCGAGCAGTTCGACGCGCAGCTCGCCGAGGTCCGCATCGACGCCGCCGGCGGCGACCCACCGATGGTCGTGCGCGCCGCGGCGGGACGGTTACTCAGCGGCGAGGAGGAGAATGGCGCCCTCCCCGCCGAGTCCTGGCGCGAGATGCCGCTCGTCATCGACGGCTCCGGGGTGGGCAGCGTGCGCCTCGTGCCCTCGGCGGAAGCCTCCTTCGACGACGGCGACCGCGCCCTGCTCGCCGACCTTGCCGACCGCGCCGCGCTGTCGATCCGCCGCGCCCAGCTCCACGAGCAGGAGCACCGGATCGCCGACACGCTTCAGCGCGCGCTGCTCCCCACGCGCCTGCCCGAGGTTCCCGGGCTCGCGCTCACCGCTCATTACGACTCCGCGGGAGAGATCAGCGAGGTCGGCGGCGACTGGTACGACGTCTTCGAGCTCAGCAGAGGACGGGTGGGAATCGTCCTCGGCGACGTCGCCGGGAAGGGGATCCCGGCGGCCTCGACGATGGGAGAGCTTCGTAGCGTGGTGCGGGCGTTCGCCCTCGGCGACGCTCAGACCCGCGACGCGGGCGATGTTCTGACCCGCCTGAACCGCCACCAGCTCGCGCTCGGCGCCGATGAGATGTTCACCGTGCTCTACGCGATCATCGATCCCGGCCGTGGCGAAGTCGCGTGGGCCAATGCCGGGCATCCGCCACCGCTCCTGCACCGGGACGCGGGCGAGAATCGTTACCTGGAGGGAGGCGACGGCCTCATGGGCATCGACGACATCGTCTACACCGACCTGCACGAGCGAGTGGGCGGTGATGACACGCTGATCTACTACACCGACGGGCTCATCGAGCGTCGTGGGGAGTCGCTCGATGCCGGCCTGGCGCGGCTCGCCCACGCCGTGGCCGGCGGTCCTGCCGACCCCCAGGCGCTGTGCCGGCATATCGTCGCCGAAGTGGCGCCGGCCGAGCGCACGCCCTCTGACGACGTCACCATCCTCCTCGCCCGGATTCTCTGACCGCCCCCGGCCTGGCGCGCTCACGCGCTGACAGCAGCGCGGTCCCCGCTGTCGTGGACGACGAGGCGCCACATCTCCGCTCCCACCACCGGCTCCACCTCGAGCTCGACGGCGAGCAGCGACAGGGCCGAACCGAGCTGACCGAACCCGTCCTCGTCGCGGAGCTCGACGCCGCTCCCGACGCGAAACGGCCCCACCGTGAGCTCGAGGCTGTGATCGCCGGCGGCCACCGCAAAGCCGAGCTGGTCCCCCACCGCCGAGGACCCGGCGTGAGCGGCCACCGCGTCGGTGACGAGATAGACGTCGCAGAACCGGTCGAGCGAGAAGCGAGCGTGGGCGGCCAGCGCCGTCGTCACCCGCGCCAGCACGCCCTCGAGCAGTCCCACCGGCGACAGGGTGGCGATCGCGTCGCCGGAGAGCTCCATCGCCACCTGGTCGCCGTTCTCGATGACCACGGGCGGGTCGAGGGTGCGAATCCCGCCCTGGCCGGTAAAGGCCATGCGCACCTCGGTCCCGCCGCCGGGCGCGCGCAGGAACTGAGCCCGATCGGCGATGGCGCTGATCACCGCGAGTCCGACATGGAAGCGGTCTCCGGCGGGGGTTACGTGACGGATTCCCCGTCCCCAGTCGCGGACCACGGCCTCCACCCCATCGGGTGCGATCTCCAGGCTCACCGCGAGCGGGCCGGGCTCCCCGCCGTAGGCGTGGATGATTACGTTGTTGCACGCCTCGCTGACCACGGTCTTGAGGTTGTGGACGAGCTCGGGGTCGAATCCGAGGAGATCGGCGACGCCCACCAGCATCCCGCGCACGAGGATGAGGGACTCAGGCCGGCTCTGGAGCTCGAGTTTGACCGCCGGCACCGCTCGATCACATCCTTCTCCGGCGGCCGGCTCCGGACGATCCATCTTCAGTGGCCTCCCCACTGCGCAGCAACTCCAAACGCGTCAGGTTTCCGGCCGGGGTAACGTCAACTGGTCCTCCCGGCACTGAGGCGCGAACGTGCGGAGCGCCCGGCCTTGCCGGGCACGATTCCGCGAGTACGCTAACCGGCGGGCAGGCGCTTGGGCGGCTGCACTTCGGACTCGGTCAGCTCCCTGAGCTTCTCGAGCGCGCCGCGCAGGATCCGCGAGACCTGCATCTGAGATACGCCGATGAGCTCGGCAATCTGAGTCTGTGTCCGGTCCTCGACGAAGCGGAGAATGAGGACGCGGCGTTCCCGCGCCGACAGCGAGCGGGCGGCTGCGGTGATGGTCACGCTGGCGTCGACGAGCTCGAACCGCTCGTCATCCTCGCCGAAGGTGTCGGCAAGCGTGCCCGATCCACCTTCGCCATCGTCGTGGGGCGCGTCCAGCGAAACGCTGTGATGCGCCGCCGCGGTCTCCAGGCCTTCCAGCACATCTTCGATACTGAGCTCGGTGTACTCGGCCAGGACCCCGACACTGGGGGCGCGCCCATGCTTGACCGTGAGCTTCTGGTAAGCGTCCTCGACCCGCAGGGCCATCTCCTGAGCTCCCCGGGGGACGTGCACCGACCAGCCGAGGTCGCGGAAGTAGCGCTTCAGCTCGCCGAGGATCGTCGGCACCGCGAACGAGGAGAACGCCGTCCCGCGGGCGGGATCGAAGCGGTCCACGGCCTTTACGAGACCGAGGCTCGCTACCTGCAAAAGATCATCGAAGGGCTCGCGCGCACCGGCATAGCGGCGGGCGAGCTTGCGCGCCAAGGGAAGGAAGCGCTCCACGAGCTCGGCCCGCGCTCGGGGATCCCCGTGGTCACGCCATTGAGCGAAGAGCTCATTGGTGTCAAAGCGACCGATCGTCGAAACGGACTCGATCGCCAGCTCCTGGTGGGTGGAAATCATCGTGTCCATGGCCCTGTCTTACCCGACGCCCGGGGGCGCCAAACGCGGTCAGCCGTTTCCGAGCGCCGGTCGGCGGGTACCGAAAGCGAGCATGAAGCGGCCAGCGATCGTAACTCTCGCCACAAGCCTTGCCCAGGCTGAGAAGGGCTGATTGCTCCGAGGCGGGGCTCGCCCGGCGCCGGCGCGGCCGCGGCTTCGAATATCTCGACGCGGACGGGAATCGCCTACGCGATGACGAGGCGCGCGCCCGGATCCGGGCGCTGGCGATCCCGCCGGCGTGGAGCGAGGTATGGATCTGCCGCGATCCGCTGGGACACCTTCAGGCCACCGGCGTCGACGCCGCTGGACGCAAGCAGTACCTATACCACCCGGCGTGGAGGCTCAGGCGCGATCGCGCGAAGTTCGACGAGATGCTCGAGTTCGCGGCCGCGCTACCGCGGCTGCGCCGCCGCGCGCGCCGCGACCTGCGCGGCGAGGAGCTCACGCACGACCGGGTGCTCGCCTGCGCCCTCGTGCTCCTCGACCTCGGGTTCTTCCGGATCGGCTCGGAGGCCTACGCCGAGCAGAACGGCAGCTTCGGCCTCACCACCATGCTCAAGCGCCACGTGCGCCTCGAGGACGACGAGCTCATCTTCGACTATCAGGCCAAGGGCGGCCTACGGCGGGTCCAGGCGATCGCCGACCCTGCCGTGCGCGAGGTGGTGGCCGAGCTCAAGCGAAGGCGCGGCGGGGGTGAGCGGCTCCTCGTCTACCGCGAGGGCAGGCGTTGGGTCGAGCTCCGCTCCGAGAGCCTCAACGATCAGATCAAGGTGCTGACGGGCGGAGACTTCTCCGCCAAGGACTTCCGGACCTGGAACGCGACCGTCCTCGCCGCCGTCGCCGTCGCCACCCTGGGGACCGACGCCGGTTCCAAGGCCGCGCGCAAGCGCGCCGTCAACGCCGCCGTCAAGGCGGTCGCCGCCTACCTGGGCAACACCCCCGCGGTGTGCCGGGGCTCCTACATCGACCCCCGCGTGTTCGATCGCTTCCAGGGCGGCCACACCATCGCCGAGACCCTCCCCCGCCCGCTCGCCAGCGTCGACCTCGCCAGGCGCCGCTCGCGCGAGGAGGTCGAGTCCGCCGTCCTCGACCTCATCGGCTGACGTCCTGCCCTATGCGCCCGCCCGGCGCTTGAGCGCGAGCGCGTTGGCGGGGGCGAAGCCGCGCCAGTCGTTGTTGAAGTAGGCGTAGACCTCCTCGCGGCGGCGCCACTGGGCGATGCGGCGCGCCCATTCCTCGAGCTCGGTGGCCGAGTAGTTGCCGTCCCGGCCGCGCGCCCCGTAGTGGAAGCGCACGAAGCGCCACGAGGTGGTCGCCTCGTAGGACTGGAAGGGTCGCTCGGGGTGGTCGCCGATGGCCAGCGCGACGTCGTGCTCGCGCAGCGCGTCGAAGACCTCGGGGACGAACCAGCTCGCGTGGCGGAACTCGATCGTGTGGCGTCCGTCCGGGAGCGCCTCGAGCCACCCGTGCAGGCGCTCGTCGTCGCGGTGGAAGTTCTCCGGGAGCTGCCAGAGAACGGGGCCGAGCTTTCCCGCCTCGCGGAGGGGCCCGAGGGGAGCGTAGAAGCGCTCGATCCCCTCGCTCACGTCGGTCAGGCGCTTGATGTGGGTGAGGTAGCGGCTGGCCTTGACCGCGAAGAGGAAGCCCGCCGGCGTCTGCTTCGCCCAACCTGCCACCGCCTCGGGCTTGGGCAGGCGGTAGAAGGTGTTGTTGACCTCGACGGTATCGAAGGTCTGGGCGTAGAGCTCGAGCCACCGGCGCTTGGGCGCACCCTGGGGATAGAGACGGCCGCGCCAGTCGTCGTACATCCAGCCCGAGCAGCCAACGCGTAGTGGCTTCATCGCCGGGGTAGCACGCTTGCCGAGAGATGGCGCCCCCCGCCCCCCGAAAAGAGTACCCGCCGCCGCCGGTCCCGCGGCGACCGACGGCCGCCTCGTTGCCGAGGGCGATCACGCGTTGCCACGCCTGCGACCTGTGGGAGGACGCCACCCAGCCCGTGATGGGCGAGGGCGCGGAGCCGGCGAGCCTGATGCTCGTGGGAGAGCAGCCGGGGGACCGCGAGGACATCGAGGGGCACCCGTTCGTCGGTCCCGCCGGGCGCGTGCTCGACGAGGGACTCGAGCGCGCCGGCCTCGCCCGCGACGACGCCTACGTGACCAACGCCGTCAAGCATTTCCGCTACAAGCCTCGCGGCAAGCGCCGCATCCACCAGCGCCCCGACCGCTGGCAGGTATCGGCGTGCCTCCCCTGGCTCGAAGCCGAGATCGCGATCGTGCATCCCGCGGCGCTCGTGTGCCTGGGCGCTACCGCCGCCCACGCCCT
>DASZKU010000102.1:0-15570 GCA_035552815.1 Solirubrobacteraceae bacterium
CGGCCCGGGTCTCCGGGGGCCGCGCGGCCGCGGGGATGCCGGGCGCATCGGGGGTCGGGCCCGCCACCGGTCCCGGGGGCGGCACGGGGGCGGTAGGCCCGTCCTCGGCCACCGGCCCGGGCGGGGGGACCGTGGCGGCGCCGGGCGAGGGCGTCCCGCGCGTCCCGGGCGTCCCGGGCGCCGGCGGGGGCGCCGCCGGCGACGGGAACGCAGACGCCTGAGCGCGGGCCGGCCAGCGCAGGCCGCGGCCGGCGAGCTCCTCGAGCGTGAGCCCGGCGTAGAAGGGCACGGCGTCGACGATCTGCGCGAACGCCTCGGGGCTCGTCGACGCGCCGAGGTCGTGACCCATCCGCCGCCCCAGCTCGGCGAGCACCCACCAGCCGGCACGGACCTCCTCGGGGTGGGCGATAGCTATGCGCAGCCGCTGCACGCGCCCGTCGGGATGGACGACGGTGCCCTCCTTCTCGGCGTGGGACTCGGCCGGGAAGACGACGTCGGCGTGCGCGCGGATCCCCTCGGTGAGGACGGAGGCGTGGGCGACGACGAGGGCGGACTTGGTGAGCGCGCGCTGCCACCGGGCGCGTCCCGGGAGGTCGCGCACCGGGTCGGTCTCGAACAGGTAGAAGGCGGTGAGTGTGCCCTCGGCGGCGGCCGCGGCCATGTCCGCGGCGGCGCGGCCCGAGAGCGCCTCGGGGAGCGCCGAGTAGCCGGGACCGGCGTCGGGGAGGACGCCGACCTCGCGCAGCCCGCGGCCGTTGGCGACGGCGGGGATCTCGAGCAGGCCCGCGCCCTCGCGCGTTCCCAGCCCGAGGAGTTCGGCGACCTCGAGGAGATGCGCGACGGCGCCGGCGCCGATGCGCTCGCCCCAGACGATGACCACGTCCTTGCCGCCGTCGCGCAGGAGCTCGGCGAGCTCGCCGCCGCCGTGGCCGCCGCCGTCGCCGTCGCCGCGGAGCTCGTCGGCGAGCCCGGCGAGGAAGGCCGCCTCGCCGCCGGGCGCGACGCGAACGGTGAGCTTCGCGTTGGCGTCGAGCGCGCTCGGCCGGGCCGTCGCCACCGCGAGCTTGACCCCGTGGCGGCGTACGCCCTTGCGGATGCGCAGGTCGAAGATGGGAGCGTCCTCCTGGGGCTCGCAGCCGACGACGAGCACGGTGTCGGCGAACTCGAGGTCGGGCACGGTGGCCTGGAGGGCCGGTGCCGCCGCCGCCCGGGCCAGGGCGGGGGGGACGGTGCCCGCGGCGCGCGAGTCGATGTCACCCGAGGTCAGGGCCTCGCGCACGAGCCGGGCGAGGAGGAAGCCCTCCTCGTTGCTCGCGCCCCCGCCCACGAGCGCCCCGGCGCGGCCGCGATGACCGGCCAGGCCGGCGGCGACCCCGAGGGCGCGTTCCCACGACACCTCGCGGAGCTCGCCCGCCTCGCGGATCATCGGGGCGGTGACGCGCTCGTCGACGTGGATCGCCTGGTAGGCGAAGCGCCCCTTGTCGCACAGCCAGCCGTCGTCGACCTCGGGATGCTCGCGCGCGAGCACGCGCATGACCTTCTCGTCGCGCACGGTGAAGGAGACGTTGCACTGGGCCGGGCACAGCGTGCACACGCTCCCCCCCGCCTCGTTGTCCCAGGGCCGGGCGCGGAAGCGGTAGGGCTGCGAGGTCAGCGCCCCAACCGGGCAGAGCTCGATGATGTTGCCGCTGAAGGGCGCGACGTACGGGTGCCCGTCGTGGGTGGCCACGAAGGTGTGGGCGCCGCGCTCGGCGAAGATGAGCTGGTAGTCCTCGGCGATCTCCTGGGAGAAGCGCACGCAGCGGTAGCAGAGGATGCAGCGCTCGCGGTCGATGGCCACCAGCGGCGACAGGGCCAGGGGCTTGACGAAGTGGCGCTTGGGCTCGATGAAGCGCGAGCGCCCGGCGCCCCAGCCGAAGGTGATGTCCTGGAGCGGGCACTCGCCGCCCTTGTCGCACACCGGGCAGTCGAGCGGGTGATTGACGAGGAGGAACTCGACGACGGCGTTCTGGGCCGCGCGCACCCGCTGGGTCTGGGTGTGGACGACCATCCCGTCCTTGACCGGCGTCGAGCACGAGGTCTGGAGCTTGGGGATCCCCTCGATCTCGACCAGGCACATGCGGCACGCGCCCACCGGCTTGCCGAGCTTGCGCTCGAAGCAGAAGTAGGGAATCTCGGTGTCCCCGAGGCGCGCGGCCTCGACGAGCATCTCGCCCGCCGGTGCCTGCACCTCGCGGCCATCGATCGTCAGCTGGATGATTTTCTGCTCCGGGCGCGGCATCAGTGCACCGGCATCGGGCCTGCGTGCTCATCCGCGACTCCGAGCGCGACCACGTCCGCCAGCGCCCCACTCCCCGCCCGCTCCCGCGCCTGTTCGATGTAGGCCTCGAGCTCGGGCCGGTACTTCTCGATCATCGAGCCGATGGGCATGGCCATGGCGTCGCCGAGCACGCACAGGCAGTTGCCGATGATCTGGGTCTGGACCGAGGCCATGATGTCGAGGTCCATCGGCGTCGCCTCGCCCGAATCGATGCGCGCGAGCATCTTGACCGTCCAGTTCGTGCCCTCACGGCAGGGGACGCACTTGCCGCACGACTCGTGGGCGTAGAACTTCGCCAGCTTGGTGGCGACCTCGATCACCGTGTGGGAGTCGTCGACGACGATGATGGCGCCCGAGCCGAGCATCGTCCCCGCCTTGGCCAGCGAGTCGAAGTCGTAGGGGACGTCGAGGTCCTCAGCGGTGAGCACGGGGGCGCTCGACCCACCCGGGAACCAGAGCTTGACCTCGCGGCCGTCCGGGGGCCCGCCGGCGAGGCCATAGATGATCTCGCGCGAGGGGATCCCGAGCTCGATCTCGTAGTTGCCCGGGCGCTTGACGTCCCCAGAGACGGACACGAGCTTGGTCCCCGTCGAGGTCTCGGTGCCGATCTTCGCGTACTCGGCGCCTCCCATGCGCATGATGTGGGGGACGGTGGAGAGCGTCTCGACGTTGTTGATCAGGGTCGGTGAGTCGTACAGGCCCTCGACGGCGGGGAACGGGGGCTTCAGGCGCGGGTTGCCGCGCTTGCCCTCGAGCGAGTCGAGCAGCCCCGTCTCCTCTCCGCAGATGTAGGCGCCGGCGCCGCGGTGGAGGACCATGCTCAGCGAGTGCTCGGAGTCGAGGATGCGCTCGCCGATGTAGCCGGCGGCGCGCGCCTCCTCGATCGCCGCCTCGAGGATGTCGGCCTGGTAGGAGTACTCGCCGCGGATGTAGATGAAGGAGCGGTCGATCCCGCCCGCGTAGGAGGCGATGATGATGCCCTCGACGAGCATGTGCGGGCTCTTCTGCATGAGCTCGCGGTCCTTGAAGGTCCCGGGCTCGGACTCGTCGGCGTTGCACACCAGGTACTTGTCCATGTCTCCCTTGGGGAGGAAGGAGATCTTCTTGCCCATCTGGAAGCCGGCGCCCCCGCGGCCGCGGATGCCCGAGGCCAGGAGCTCGTCGAGAACCTGCTCGCGCGTCATCTTCAGCGCCTTGCGCAGCGAGCCGTAGCCGCCCCGGCGCTCGTAGACCGCGAGCGTGTTCAGCCCGGGCTCGTCGATGCGGTCGAAGAGGATCTTCTTCACTGGGCTCGTGCTCCCGGATCCGCCGAGGGCCGCCGCTTGAGCTGCTTGGCCTCGAGCACGGTGCGCCCGGCGCGGAGATCGTCGACGATCTGCTTGGCGTCGCCGGTCTCCAGCGGGCCGACGTAGTCGCCGTCGACCGAGGCCATGGGGGCGATGTCGCACGCCCCGAGGCACTCGAAGGAGCGCACGGTGATGTCGTCGTCCTCTTCGGCGGCCACGAGCATCGCCTCGTAGAGGGCATCGGCGCCGCGCAGCGAGCACGAGATGTTCGTGCACACGAAGACATCGTGGAGACCCTTGGGCGTGGTCACGAGCATGTCGTAGAAGGTCGCCACCGAGGTCAGGTAGGCGGGGGTCAGGCGCATGACGGCGGCGACCTGCGCGATCGCGTCGGGCGAGAGCCAGCCGTACTTGCCCTGGGCGGCGTGGAGGGCGGGGATCGAGGCCGAGTGGTAGTCGGGGTACCGCGCCATCGCCGCCTCGATCGTCTGGCGCAGATCCTCGGGAACTGACGTCGTCGCCGGGTCGGGAACGACGGCGGGATCCTTGGTCAGGTCGACGGCGTCGTCCCACCCGGGCACGCGGGAGCCGTGGCCGAAGCGGGGGACGGGCGCGAGCGCGGGGATGTCCCAATCCGAGGGCTCCGCCACGGCCGGAGGGGGCGCTACGGCCGGGGGGGCCGCCACGGCCGGGGGGGCCGCCACGGGCGGGGGCTCCGGCGGCGCGGCCCGGCGGGGTCGGAGCGGGCTCACCGGTCGATTCCTCGGGGAGGAAAAACACGATTCGCTGGCAGTGTCCTCACCGGTCGATTCCTCCCAGGATCGGGTCGAGCATGGCGATGGTGGCGATGAGGTCGGCGATATAGCCGTCCTTGACCATGGGGGCGAAGGCCATCAGGTTCGAGAAGCTCGGGTCGCGCATGTGGACGCGCGCGGGCTTGGCGGATCCGTCGGCGCGCACGAAGCACCCGAGCTCGCCGCGGGGGCCCTCGATCGGGTAGTAGACCTCGCCCGGCGGGACCCGGAAGCCCTCGGTGACGAGCTTGAAGTGGTGGATGAGCGCCTCCATCGAGGTGGCGAGCTCGTGGCGGGGCGGGAGCGCGACCTTGCGGTCGGTGGTGATGTGGGGTCCCTCGGGGAGGCCGTCGAGGGCCTGCTCGATGATCTTCACCGATTCGTAGAGCTCGGCGTGGCGGACGCGGAAGCGGTCGTAGTTGTCGCCCACGGTGCCCACGGGGATCTTGAAATCGAAGTGGTCGTAGCTCGAGTAGGGCTGGGCCTTGCGCAGGTCCCACGGGTTCCCCGCCGCGCGCAGGAGCGGCCCCGTGACCCCGAGCCCGAGCAAGGTCTCCTCGTCGAGGGGACACACGCCGCGCAGGCGCTGGAGGACGATCTCGTTCTTCTCCATCAGGTCGGCGAACTGGTCGGCCCGGGCGGGCATGCCGGCGAGGAACTTCCTGAGCTTGGCCTCGAAGCCACGGGGGATGTCCTCGAAGACGCCGCCGACCTGGAAGTAGCGCGTGTGCATGCGCTGGCCCGAGGACATCTCGAAGAGGTCGAGGATGTTCTCGCGCTCGCGGAAGCAGTACCAGAACATCGACACGGCGCCGAGGTCGAGCGCGCCCGTCCCCAGCCACACCATGTGGGAGGCGAGCCGGTTGAGCTCGAGGTGGATGATCCGCAGGTACTGGGCGCGGGGCGGGACCTCGACCCCCAGCAGCGTCTCCACGGCGCCGCAGAAGGCCATCGCGTTGAAGTAGTAGGAGACGTAGTCCATGCGCTCGACGCAGGGGATGACCTTCCAGTAGGACTTGTCCTCGCACGTCTTCTCGATCCCCGTGTGGACGTAGCCGATGATCGGCTTGAGGTCGCGGACGATCTCGCCCTCGAGGGTGACGAGCAGGCGCAGTACCCCGTGGGTGGCCGGGTGGTGAGGCCCCATGTTGAGGGTGAGGAGCTCGTGGGACTCGCCCACGGGCTCGGCGGTGAGGGTGATCGACTCCTCCCGCTTGCGGTAGTCGGTCGCGCTCATCTACTGCGCCTTTCCGTACGACTTCTCTTCGTTGTAGGTGAAGAGGATGGGCTCGCCGCCGACCGGGAAGTCGCGCCGCTGGGGGAAGCCCTCGTAATCCTCGGGCATGAGGATCCGGCGCAGGTCGGGGTGGCCCTGGAACTCGACTCCGAACATGTCATAGACCTCGCGCTCGGGATGGTCGGCGCCCGGCCACAGGTCGACCGCGGAGGCGATCTGAGGCGCCTCGGTGTGGACCCTGGCCTTGACGGTGATGCGGTCGACCTCCTTCATATCGAGGAGCTCGTAGAGGACGCCGAGCCGGGGCTCCTCGGGGTAGTAGTCGACGCCGTGGAGCGAGGCGAGAAAGCTGTATCCCTGGTTCTTCAGCCGCTCGAGGACGTCGTGGACGTCGGGCGGATTGGCGATGATGGTGGCGCGGTCGCGAAAGAACAAGGTACCGAGCACCGAGTCTGCGTTCGCCTCGCGCAGCTCCTGGGCGATGAGCTCGAGGCCCGTGGCGTCAGGCACCGGCCGTGTCTCCGCCCTGGAACACGTTAATCGCGGTGCTTCCCTGGGCGGCGTCCGGGCCGACGACCTCCTCGGTGCCGACGGCGCCGTAGCGCTGGCGCCAGCCGAGGTCGGGGCCTTCTTGGATCTTCTTGCGCAGCCTGAGGATGCCGTGCATCAGCGCCTCGGGGCGCGGGGGGCACCCGGGGACGTGGACGTCGATGGGCATGAACTTGTCGGCGGGGACCAGGGCGTAATTGTTGAATACCCCCATCGAGGAGCAGCATGCGCCCATCGAGATCGCCCACTTGGGCTCGAGCATCTGGTCGTAGAGCCGGCGCACGACGGGCGCCATCTTGATCGAGACCCGCCCCGAGAGGATGATCAGGTCGGCCTGGCGGGGGGAGGCGCGGAGGACCTCGTAGCCGAACCTGGCGATGTCGGCGCGCGCCGCGACGATCGTCATCATCTCGATCGCGCAGCACGCGAGCCCGAAGGTGAGCGGCCAGATCGAGTTCCCCTGGCCCCAGGCCACGGCCTTCTCGAGCGTGGTCGTGAGTACCCGCTCCTGCACGTAGCGCTCGAGGTCGGCGTCGCTGAGGTCGCCGCGGAGCATGTCGCGGGCGGCGAGCTGGCGCGAGCGGAAATCGCTTGCGTCGATGGGGTCAGCGCCCGGACCGGCCCGGAGCACGTCGATGGGGTCGCGCTTTATCTCCATTCGAAGGCTCCCCGCCGCCACACGTACACGAAAGCGATCGTCAGGAGCGCGATGAAGACGATCGTTTCCGACAGCGCAAACGTTCCAAAGGCCCTCAGCTCGACCGCGATCGGGTAGATGAAGATGACCTCGATGTCGAACAGTATGAAGAGCATGGCGATCAGGTAGAAGCTGATCCCGAAGCGGAACCCCCGCTGGACCTCCGAGGGGAGCCCGCACTCGTAGGGCTCGTCCTTGGAGCGGTTGTGGTGGGCCTTGTGGAGGAACGTGTTCGCGAGGGCGAAGACGGCGCCGAGCAGGCCTCCGAGCACGAGAAACACGATCGCGGGGAGATAGGTCCGGATCACTTGGGGCTCGTTATATCACTGGCTGGGTCTCGGCCTTGTGCCTGGTGTTACCCGGGTTGCGGAGCCCGCCCCCCGCCGGGCTGGGGTCTGGAGGGGTGTCGGGGGGCGGCGCGTCGCCGGCCGGGGCGCGGCCGGGGACGGACCTGTGCTGAATTTTCCGCCCCACGCGCAACTTTTTCATCACAGCTCTGGCCGCGGCCGCGCCGCCCGGCCCCAGACGCGCGGTCCGGGCACCCCCTCACGACGTCATCGCCGCCCGCACCGCCAGCCCGAGGATGACCAGGGCCGCCAGGGTCATCACCCCCAGCTCCCGGCGGACGATGGCGAGAACCACCGATTGCTGCTCCTCGGGAGGGAGCTCGCCCACCTCGGCGGCGGATTCGAACCCGCCGGAGGCGAGGACCATCTCCGCCGAGGAGATGCGGAGCTGCTCGCCGAGGAAGGAGACGGCGAGGGGGAGCAGGCCGTAGAGGACGTGCAGCGAGGGGGGCTTTCTGCCCTCGAGGAGGAGAACGCCGCCGAGGGCGATCTGGACCAGGAGCACGACCTGGCTCGTGCGCAGCAGGCGCCAGAACAGCGGGCTGGGCGCGACGCGGTACCAGCGCCAGCCTCCGTAGAGACCGGTGATGGTGAAGAGCACGATCACCGCCGAGCCCACGACGATGTGGACGTCCTTCATCGGCCGCGTCAGTCCGTGAGCGTCCGGTACCCGCCGCGGTACCAGATGAGCGGCTCGCCCTCGCCCTGACCCATGGCGATGACCTCGCCGATGGCGATGATGTGGTCGCCGCCGGCGACGAGGTCGCGGAGATCGCACACCGCCCAGGCGAGGGCGTCGGAGATGATGGGGACGCCCTCGACGAAGGTGTGCCCGACGCTCTCGAGCTTCTCCCCCTCGGGGACCTTGGAGGCGAAGACGCCGGCGAGGTGCTCCTGGTCGGCGCCGAGGATGTTGACGCCGAAGCGGCGGGCTTCGCGGACGATGGGGAGGGTTCGGGCGTCCTCCTGGAAGCACACCAGGGCCAGGGGCGGGTCGAGCGAGAGCGAGCACAGGGCATTGGCGGTCATCCCTCCCGCCCCCGTCGGGCCCGCGCTGGTGATCACCGCCACGCCGGTGGCAAAGTGGCCGAAGACCTCGCGGAAGAGCTCGGTGGCGGACAGCGCGACCATCAGCAGGGGTTATAGCGTTGCAGGATCCGCGCCCGGCGCGCCGAATCCAGGCTTCGTCCCCGGCGCTGGCCGTAAGACGTTCGCTCGAAGCTTTGTGGCGCGATCGTCCCCCCGGCGGCAACCAGGCGGTCGGCGCCGGGGTCGCCAGCCGTACTAGGTCCGGTGGGTGGCGACGACGTCGAGGGTCCCCCACAGGCCGAGGGCCTGATCGCCGGTGATCGTCGAGCGCAGCATGTACTGACCGGGCGCGAGGTCGACGGTCATCGTCGCCGTCTGCCCGGGGATGAGGTCGGGGGTCACCCCCCCGGCCACGTTCAGGCCGCCCTGGGAGATCGCCAGGTCGTGGGTGCGCACCCCCAGGTTGCGGACGGTGATGGTCAGCGTCCCCGAGTAGGCGCGCACGGTGTCGGGCGCGACGCGGTACTCCGAGAGCGCCACGTGGAGAGTGCGAGAGCGGCCGACGCGGGTGGTGTGAGTGCAGCCGGCCAGGGCCCACGCGAGGGTCACGGCGAGCACGGCGCGCGCGGGAGGGGGCAGGCGCAGGCGAGACATCGGAAGTCGATTGTTCCGTATGATCTCGGCCCGCATGAGCCGGCCCCTTAAGGTCCTCGTCGTCTCGGGCGCCGCTCTGGCGGTCGCGGTGCTCTCCGCCGCGTGCGGGACGGAGAAGATCAGCGTCCCGAAATCGAACCGGGCACTCTATGAAGGCGCGACACTCTTCAACCAGCGCTGCGGGGGCTGCCACACGCTTTCCGCCGCCGCCACCCACGGCTCGGCGTCGAACATCAAGACCCGGCTGATCGAGAACGGCCCGAACTTCAACCTGCGCTGCGAGCGCCCCGCCATCCGCGTGCTCTACGCGATCGAGAACGGCGGTTTCTCGGGCGCGACGATGCCCCAGAACATCGTCGTCGGCCAGCAGGCGCGCGATGTGGCGCTGTTCGTCTCCACCTATGCGGGGGCGAAAGGCATCAAGAGCGTCGGGGTGACGCCGTGCCAGCAGCTCCCGCTCGGCACCCTGCCGGCGGCCGGGGCGGCCCCGACGGCGACGACGGCGACGCCGACGACGACCACCCCGCTCTCGCCGACCTCGTCGGCGACGACCACGCCCAAGGCCACCAAGAAGCCCGCCGCCAAGGCCAAGACCAAGGCCAAGACCAAGGCCAGGACCAAGGCGAAGTCGCACAAGTAGTGCTCGACGACTCTCCCGGAGGCCTCCCGTTCTCGATATCAGGCTGATCCGCCGCGACCCGGACGCGGTCCGCCGCGCCCTGGCCCGCCGCGCCCCGGCGCTCGCCGAGGAGGTCGACAGGCTGCTCGAGCTCGACGAGCAGTGGCGCGCGGTGACCGCCGAGCTCGAGGCGCTGCGCGCCGAGCAGAATCGCGCGAGCAAGGGCCGGCGCGGCGCCCCCACCCCCGAGGAGCGCGAGGAGCTCGCCGCGCTCGCCGCCCGCGGTCGCGCGCTCAGCGATCGCGAGGCCGCCGTCCGGGCCGAGCGCGACGCCCTCCTCGCCTACCTCCCCAACCTCCCCGCCCCCGACGCTCCCGACGAGGACACCGTCCTGCGCGAGGTCGGCGACGCGGGCGCCACCGGCAAGGACCATCTCGAGCTCGCGGGACCGCGCATCGACATGGAGCGGGCGGCGCGGGTGTCGGGGTCGCGCTTCGCCTACCTGCTCGGCGACCTCGCGATGCTCGAGCTCACGCTCGCTCGCTACGCCTTCGAGAAGCTCCGGGGCGAGGGCTTCGAGCCGGTGATCCCGCCCGTGCTCGTACGCGAGGAAGCGCTGTACGGAACCGGGTTTCTCCCCGACACCGAGCAGCAGATCTACCGGCTCCCCGACGACGATCTCTACCTTGTGGGCACCGCCGAGGTGCCGCTCGCCTCGCTGCACCGCGACGAGATCCTCGCCGCCGAGGAGCTGCCCGTCCGCTACGCGGGATTCTCGTCGTGCTTCCGCCGCGAAGCGGGAGCGGCGGGCAAGGACACGCGCGGGATCTTCCGCGTCCACCAGTTCGAGAAGGTCGAGATGTTCTCCTACGTGGCGCCCGAGGAGGCGGCGAGCGAGCACGAGCGCCTGCTCGGCATCGAGGAGTCGATCCTCTCAGAGCTCGAGATCCCCTACCGGGTGGTGGCGATCGCGGTCAACGACCTCGGCGCCTCGGCGGCCAAGAAGTACGACTGCGAGGCGTGGCTGCCCGGCCAGGGGCGCTACCGGGAGCTCACCTCGTGCTCGAACACCACCGACTTCCAGGCGCGGCGGCTCGACGTCCGCTACCGCGACGCCGACGGCAAGCTCGCCCACGTCCACACCCTCAACGGGACGGCGGTGGCGGTGGGAAGGACGATCGTCGCCCTGCTCGAGAACGGACAGCGGGAGGACGGCTCGATCGTCCTGCCGCCCGCGCTCGTGGCCATGGGGGCGCCCCCCACGCTCCCAGCGGCCTGAGCGCTCAGACGACGCGCAGGGCCTGCCACGGCGCCCGCTCGTCGAGCACCACGAGCGCGGCGCGCGGCGGGCCGCACGGCGAGACCCGAGCGACCACGCGCACGCCGAAGGCGCCGAGGGGGCGGACGGACAGCGAGTGAATCTCGTCGCTGTCCGCGCAGGCGGCGGCGATCGCCGTGACGAGATCGGCGGGCCGGCGCGTCTCGGCGTCAGCGGCCCCGAGCAAGCGGGCCACGGGCCGGTCGACGACATCCTCCTCGATCACCCCGAGGAGGTTCCCGGCACGGCGGGAGAGGGCCTGGACGGTCAGGCGCGCGTCGACGACGAGGAAGGCATCGTCGAGAGCAGGGGCCGCGTCGACCGGCGTCTCGAGGAGCACGCCCATCCCGCAGGACCGGCACACGCGTGCCAGGGGGGACACCGCCTCCGCGTCGCCGGGCACGGCCGCGCACTGGGTGCAGAACCAGGTCCACCCCGACTCATCCTCGCGCGCGCCCTGGATCAAGCGCAACGCCGGCCGAGGCGAAGAAGGCGTCATCGTCGTTTCGCTCGCATCAACATCTCAAACGAAGCAACGGCGCCCGAGGTTGGAGACTTGCCGCGCAACTTTCTGCCCGGCTACGGAGAGGGAGGGATTCGAACCCTCGAACGAGGTTAACCCCCGTTACGCGATTTCCAGTCGCGCCCGTTCAACCGCTCCGGCACCTCTCCGGGCGAGACCAAATGTAGGGCACCCGGCGCGGGCGCGGGCCCTGGGCGGCTGGGCGGTGGGGCGGTCGGGGCCCTAAGCCCTATCATGCCCGCCTGGCTTTCCCCAGGACCGAGAGAGGAGCAAGCGTGGCATTCGAGATTGGAGATCGGGTAATCGCGGAGAAGAGCGGTCGCCGCGCGCGGTCCTCGAGGGCGGGTCTACGCATCGGCCGCCACGGCGTCATCGAAGAAGTCCTGCGCGGAGACCCGCGGCCGCGCTACCGCATCCGTTGGGATCTCGGCGACGTGAGCATCTACTCGCCCGCGAACAGCGGCCTGCATCCCGACCCCGATTACGCCAAGCCGGCGGCCAAGAAGCGCACGCCCGCCAAGAAGGCCTGACCGACCCCCGTCAGTACTCGCGCACGGCGACGACGTCGATCAGGCCGCCGAGCCGGAGGGCGAGGCCGTCCCCGCAGCGACGGTCGATGGCGACGGCGATCTCGAGGACCGGGGGCCGGTGACGGTCGCCGCGGTGAAAGTCGACGGCGACGATCTCGCCGCCGCGCCTGCGGATGAGGCCGATGACCCGGAGCAGGGCCTCGCTGGCGCCGGTGGTGCGCAGCTCGTAGCGACGCAGGGGCGAGCAGAGCTCGTGCTTGGGTGGTGATAGGGCGGTCGTGGGCATCTCGGCGGTCTCCGTTCGATTCCGCCGAGCCCGAGCAGCGCCACCGCCCCGGGCCCCGACGGGACCGGTTCGGGCCTGCAGCGCGTGGGCGGTGCAGGCCTAGGTGGTAATTACGATGCTCGCGACGATCGCGCGCGGGGCAGGCGAGGCGATCGGTGTCCTGGTGCGAGGCATCGCGGGTCAGCGTACCGCGCGCACGAGGCCGCGGCAACCGGGGGCTGTGTCGCCTTTTGACCCGCTATACGGCGCTCAAGAGGCGACACCTCCGCCCCGGATCTGGACTCGCGGCTCGCAGGCGGCTAGGGTGCCACCTGGGCAGGGGCTAACGACCAGAGAGGGGCAAGACCATGGCTGTAGGAATCCGGATCCAGTTTCCCGGGGTCACGCAGGAGGAGTTCGACAAAGTCAACGCGATCGTTGATCCGGCCTCCGATCCGCCCGAGGGCATTCTCTTCCACGCCTCCGGGCCCATCGACGGAGGCTGGGGCGTAATCGATTTCTGGGAGTCGCGCGCGGCCTTCGACGCCTTCCAGGAGGAGCGCATCCAGCCAGCGGTGGCGAGCTCCGGCGTCGAGATGCAGGGACCTCCGGACGTCAAGGAGTTCCCCGTCCACGAGACGTACGCGCCCTAACCGCGCACCGAGGGCCGCGGGGCGACGCTATAGCCTTCCCCGCGAGCTGGAACAAGTCGCCCTCACATCTCTGTCGCACGGCGCCGGGTGCGGATGCAAGCTCCCGGCCGCCGCCCTGCTCCCGATCGTCCGTGGCCTCCCCGAGGCCACGGACCCGCGGCTGCTCGTCGGCTCGGCGAGCGGCGACGACGCCGCCGTGTTCGCGCTGCGCCCCGACCTCGCGCTCGTGCAGACCGTCGACTTCTTCACCCCGATCGTCGACGACCCCTTCGACTTCGGGCGCATCGCCGCCGCCAACGCCCTGTCCGACGTCTACGCGATGGGCGGGATGCCGCTCACCGCGCTCAACCTCGTGGCCTTCCCCCTCGAGCGCCTGGGGGGCGAGATCCTGCGGCGGATCCTCGAAGGCGGCCTCGCGGTCACCGAGGAGGCCGGGTGCACGATCGTCGGCGGTCACTCGATCGACGACCCCGAGCCCAAGTACGGGCTCGCGGTCACCGGGACCGTCGACCCGGCGGCGATGCTCACCAACGCCGGCGCGCGGGCCGGCGACGTGCTCGTGCTCACCAAGCCCCTCGGCGTCGGCGCCGTCACCACCGCCCACAAGCGCGGCGCCGCCGACCCCGAACAGCTCGAGGCGGCGGTGGCGGCGATGGTGGAGCTCAACGCTCACGCGAGCGCGCAGGCCCGAGCCGCCGGCGCCCACGCGGCGACCGACGTCACCGGCTTCGGGCTCCTCGGCCACCTGCACGGCCTGGGACGCGAGAGCGGGCTCGCCGCCGAGATCAGCGGGCACGAGGTCCCGGCGCTGGACGGCGTGCTCGAGCTCCTCGCCGACGGCGTCGGCGTCTCCGGCGGCGCGCGCAACAACCGCGCCTACGCCGAGTCCTTCGCCACCTTCGCCCCTGCCCTCTCCGAGGCCCACCGCCGCCTCGTGTGCGACCCGGCGACCTCGGGCGGCCTGCTCGTCTCCCTCCCCGCCGAACGGGCGGGCGAGGTCGAGGGAGCGGTGATCGGGCGCATGCTCGACGGTGAGCCGGGTGCCATCTCGGTCGTATAGTCGCGGCATGGAGCGGCCGGGGCCGGTGCCCCAACCGGCCTTCAAAGCCGGGAAGCCGTGGCAGCCCCACGGTGGGAAGGTTCGACTCCTTCGCCGCTCCGTGATGAGCGCATGAGCGGCGATTCGAGCGACGCGCTCCGGCGCCTGCCGTCGGTCGACCGCCTCGCCGTCTCGGTGGCGCGAGCGACTCTGGCCGAGCGGCGCGCCGAGCTCCTCTCCGGTTCTGCCGAAGAGAACGCAGATCTGCTGGAGCGGGCGAGCGAGCGCCTGCGCCCCTCCCTGCGCCGCGTCCTCAACGCCACCGGCGTGGTCGTGCACACCAACCTCGGGCGGGCGCCGCTCGCCCGCGCCGCCCGGGCCGCGGTGGCCCGCGCCGCCCACGGCTACGCGAACCTCGAGCTCGACCTGGCGAGCGGGGAGCGCGGCTCGCGCCACGACCACGTCGCGCGCCTGCTGTGCGAGCTCACCGGCGCCGAGGGCGCGCTCGCCGTCAACAACTGCGCCGCCGCCGTCCTCCTCGCCGCCGCCGCGCTGGCGGGGAGCGGGCGCGAGCTCGTGGTCTCCCGCGGGCAGCTGATCGAGATCGGGGGTGGGTTCAGGATTCCCGAGGTCGTGGCCCAGGCCGGCGCGCGGCTCGTCGAGGTCGGCACCACCAACCGCACCCGGCTCAGCGACTACGAGAAGGCGATCGGGCCCGACACCGGAGCGCTTCTGCGCGCGCACGCGTCGAACTTCCGGACGGTGGGGTTCGTCGCCCAGGTGGAGGTCGAGGATCTGTGCTCGCTGGGCGTGCCCGTGATCGACGACGTGGGCTCGGGCGTGCTCGGCGACGAGCTCGAGCTCCTCGCCGATGAGCCGCCCGTCCGTCGCTCCGTGCGCGCGGGCGCCGCCCTCGTGTGCTTCTCGGGCGACAAGCTCCTCGGCGGGCCCCAGGCAGGAGTGCTCGTGGGCCGCCGCGAGGCGATCGCCGCCGCCCGGGCCCATCCCCTGGCGCGGGCGGTGCGGATCGACAAGCTCTCGCTCGCCGCCCTCGAGGCCACCCTCGCGCTCTACCGCGACCCCGAGCTCGCCCGCCGCGAGATCCCCGTGCTCGCCATGCTCACGGCGGCGCAGCCGGAGCTCGAGCGTCGCGCGCGGGCGCTCGCCGAGGCGACGGGCGGCGAGGTGG
Source organism: Solirubrobacteraceae bacterium (assembly GCA_035552815.1). GTDB lineage: Bacteria > Actinomycetota > Thermoleophilia > Solirubrobacterales > Solirubrobacteraceae > Palsa-465. Next base: position 15,050 of record DASZKU010000102.1, read on the forward strand.
TGGCGAGCACGGCGCGCGTGGGCGGCGGCGCCCTCCCCCTCCTCGAGCTCCCGGGTCCGGCGGTCGCCCTCGACGGCGGCGGGAACGGCGTCGACGCCCTGGCCGCGGCGCTGCGCGCGGGCGCGCCGCCGGTCATCGGGCGCATCCAGCACGATCGCCTCCTCCTCGATCCCCGCACCCTGACCGACGAGGAGGCGGTGCAGGCGGCCGCGGCGGTGCGCGCGGTCCGGGGATGAGCGCGCCCCTCACCGTCGGGACGGCGGGGCACATCGACCACGGCAAGACCGCGCTCGTGCACGCGCTCACCGGGGTGGACACCGACCGGCTCCCCGAGGAGAAGGAGCGCGGCATCACCATCGCCCTCGGCTTCGCGCCGCTCACCCTTCCCGGCGGCCGCGTCCTCTCGCTCGTCGACGTCCCCGGCCACGAGCGGCTCCTGCGGGTGATGGTGGCGGGAGCGAGCGGGATCGACCTCTTCCTCCTCGTCGTCGCCGCCGACGACGGGGTGATGCCCCAGACCC
>DASZKU010000103.1:0-5653 GCA_035552815.1 Solirubrobacteraceae bacterium
ACCAACGGGCTGGGCGGAGACGCGTGCGAGATGACCGAGTTGGGCGCCGTCCTCGTCGGTGGCGGCGAGCTCCACGACCGCTGGTCCTCGCTCGTCCAGACCCTCGCGCCCCTGCGGCGCGGGATCCAGCGCTTCACCGGCATCACCCAGGACATGGTCGACGACGCCCCGCCGGCCGAGCCCGTGCTGCGCGAGCTCGAGGGCTGGCTCGAGGGCCGCGTGCTCGTCGCCCATAACGCCTCCTTCGACCGCCGGGTCCTGCGCCAGGCCTTCGACCGCGCCGGCCTCGAGTGGCCAAACCCGCCCGTGCTCTGCACCGCTTCGCTGGCCCGGGCGCTCCTCCCTCTCCAGCGCGTGCGGCGGCTCACGGCCCTCGCCGACGCGCTGGGGATCGACGTCGAGATGGCCCACCGCGCGCTCCCCGACGCCGAGACCTGCGCGCGCGTGCTCTGCGCCCTGTACCCGCGCCTGTGCGCGAACGCAGCCACCGTGGCGGACGCCCTCGAGCTCCTGGCCCCCAAGCGCCGGCGCCGGCCCGCCCGTCCCCGCGACCTGAGCGCCGCCCCCGCACAGGCCCCGGCGGTCGACTTCGCCAAGCTCCCCCGCGACCCCGGGGTCTACCTGTTCCGCGACACCCACGGCGCCGCCCTCTACGTGGGCAAGTCGGTGTCGATCCGCAGCCGCGCGCGGGCCCACTTCGCCCCGGCGGCGGGGGACGCCGAATGGACCGCGCACGCCGCCATCGTCGACTACCGCGCCACCCAATCCGAGCTCGGCGCGCTCGTGCTCGAGAACCGCCTGATCAAGGAGCTCGCTCCCCCCGGCAACGTTCGCCTCACCCGCCGCGAGGACCGGCTCGTCTACCTCCGCTGCCGCCTCGACATCCCCTTCCCCATCCTCGAGGTGGCGAGCGAGCCCGCCGCCGGGCACGCCGTCACCATCGGGCCCCTGCGCGGGCGCCGGCTCGCGCTCGAGCTCGCCGAGCAACTCGACTCCCTGTTCGGGCTGCGCCACTGCGGCCGTCGGCTCCCCCGTCGCCAGTACCCCTCGGCCTACGGGCAGATGGGGCGCTGCCTCTCGCCCTGCCTCGGCGACCTCGATCCCAACCTCTACCGCAGCCGCCTCGACGCCGCCCTCGGCCTCTTCCTCGGCGACGCCGACGGCGGCCGGCGCCTGCTCGAGCACGTCGAAGCCCAGATGCGCTCGGCCGCCGCCGAGCGTCGCTACGAGCGCGCGGCCTGGCTGCGCCGGCGCCTGCGCCGCCTCGAGTTCGTCCTCGGGCGCCTCGGCGGGGTGCTCCAGGCCACCCACGCCCAGCCGCGCCTGCTCCTCGCGCCCCATCCCACCGAGCCGCGCTTCGACGCGTTCTGGCTGGTGGGGGGGAGGGTGGCCGACTGGGGCTGTGTCCCGGATCTCGACGAGCTCTGCGATCGCACCGCCGTCGCGCTGTCGCGGCTCGGCGGCGTGGGCGTGGGGACGCACGTGCCGCCCGGGGAGATCGACGAGGTGCGGATCGTCGGGAACTGGCTCGCCTCGCATTCCGAGGCGCCGGTGCTCGTGCTCGACCCGGCGCCGGGCCGCGAGGAGCTGGAGCGCTTCGTTACGGACGTGATGCCCGTTGAGCCGCATATAGCGGCCTAACGGGAGCCACCCCCTACGCGAAGGGCAGTGCCACCACCGTTGCGTCGATCGCCTCGGTGCCGACGCTCACGACCGAGCCCTTCTCCGCCTCGCGGCGCACGAGCGCGAGGCCGATGGGCCCGAGCCGGGGGGAGACGGCGACGCTCGAGAGCCGCCCGACGAGGCGCTCTCCGAGGATCAGCTCGTCGCCGACGGCCGCGGACGACGCGAGCCTGAGGCCGCGCAGCGTGCGGTTGGGCTTGCCGCGGTAGTGGAGGCGGGCGACCGTCTCCTGACCCACGTAGCAGCCCTTGGTGAAGGAGACGGCGCGGGCGTTGAGGCCGGCCTCCTGGGGGATGACGGTGTCGTCGAGGTCGATTCCGTAGCGGGGCCGGCCGTGCTCGACGCGCAGGCATTCGGCGGCGGCCTCGGAGACGGGCACGGCGCCCGCCTCGCGCAGGGCGGCGGCCACCTCGTCGGTCGCGCTCGGCTCCTCGACGAGGAGGTCGACGCCGAGATCGGTGCGGATCGCGCGAAGGGGCACGCCCGCCACCTCGGCCGCGACGTGCGCGTGCTCGTCATCGCCAAGCGCGCCCGCGCCCGCGACCTCCGCCGCGTCGGGGCCGATGAGGGAGAGCAGCCCGCGCTCGAGGGTGCGCTTGTGGAGCTCGACGTCGTAGCCGACGCGGAAGCGGCGGATCATGTTGAAGAGCTCCTGGAGCGCGACGCGCTCGGTGTCGAGCGAGAGCTCCTCGCCGGTGTCGAGGATGCGCAGGTCGCCGAGCATCTTGCCCTTGGGGGTCAGGAAGGCGGCGTAGCAGCCGGTACCGGGCTCGAGGCCCTCGACGTCGTTGGTGACCTGGCCCTGGAGGAACTCGGCCGCACCGGAGCCGGTGAGGGCGAGCTTTCCCCGCTGTGAGCGATCGAGCAGGCCGCAGGCCTCGGTCATCGCCCGGTAGTCGGCGGCGAGCGAGTTCGTGGTGATCGACATCCCGACTCAGGTTAGCCGACGGGAATTGTCGGCAAGACGGCGAAATTCAGGTTTAGGTGTGCCATAATTTGTCTCGTGGCATCCCAGGAAATACTGAGCCGGTCGCCCGCCGTGCAGGACTACGCGAAGGCGATCTACGCGCTCGAGCACCGCGGCGACAGCGCGGTGACGACCAATGCCCTCGCCGACCGGCTCGGGGTGACCCCCGCGTCGGCTTCGGGGATGGTGAAGCGCCTCGGTGAGCTCGGGCTCGTCGAGCACGTGCCCTACCGCGGCGTCAGCCTGACCGAATCCGGCCGGCGCGTGGCGCTCGAGGTCATCCGCCACCATCGCCTGCTCGAGCTCTATCTCACCGAGAGCCTCGGCGTCCCCTGGGACCGCGTGCATGCCGAGGCCGAGGTGCTCGAGCACCACCTCTCCGACGAGCTCGAAGAGCTCATCGCCGCCAAGCTCGGCAATCCGACCCGCGACCCCCATGGCGATCCCATCCCCACGCGCGAGCTCGTCATCGACGAGCGCGAGACGGAGAGACTGAGCGCGCTGCAGCCGGGGATGACGGGCACCTTCACCCGCGTCTCTGACTCCGACCCAGAGATGCTCCGCTACCTGAGCGAGCGCGGGATCGCGCCCGGCGACGCCTTCGAGGTCGTCGAGAAGCAGCCCTTCGACGGGCCGCTCTTCGTGCGCTTCGGCGACGACATCCACGTCCTCGGCGGTACGCTCGCGCGGGCCATGCGGGTCGAGGTGGAGCTGTGAACCCCGCGCCCGCTGTGCTCGACACCCCGCTCGCGGGCGAGGCGCCCGCCCTCGCGCCGCCCCGGCCCGCGCTCACGCCCGAGGACGCCGCGCGCTCCCAGGATCGCCTCCGCGTCCACGATGCCCGCCGGCGCGGGCGGCGCTGGACCCTGCTGTGGCTGCTCGTAGGCCCGGGGATCCTCGCCATGCTCGGCGAGAACGACGGGCCGAGCATGATCTCCTACGCGACCACGGGCGCCACCTACGGTCTCGGCTTCTTCCTTCCCTTCATCCTCGTCACCTTCGCCATGTCGGTGGTGTGCCAGGAGATGTGCATGCGCGTGGGGGCGGTGACCCATCGCGGCTTCGGCCAGCTCGTCCTCGAGCGCTTCGGCCCCCTGTGGGGCTGGTTCAGCGCCGGCGACCTCATCTTCACCAACCTCGTGACCTTGATCGCCGAGTTCGTGGCCATCCGCGTGGGGCTGTCCTTTTTCCACATCGGCGCCGGCTTCGCGGCTCTCCTCGGCGTCGTCCTCGTCGTCTTCACCCTGAGCGGGGGCCGGTACTGGCGCTGGGAGCGGATCGTCCTCGGCTTGGCGGTGTTCAACGGGCTCTTCCTGCTCGCCGCGATCCTCACCAAGCCCCACGTGGCCTCGCTCGGCCACGCCTTCGTCACCGCCTCACCGTTCCCGGGCGGGAGCCTTAACACCCTCCTGCTCCTCGTCGCCTCGACGATCGGCGCGACGGTCACGCCGTGGATGATCTTCTTCCAGCAGAGCGCTTCGGCGGACAAGGGGCTGACGCCCGCCGACCTCAAGCACGGCCGCTACGACACCGTCGCGGGCGCCATGCTCGCCGCCGTCTTCGGGTGCGGCGCACTCATCGCCGGGGCGGTCCTCTTCGGCCATGGTGGAGCGAGCATCCACGGGCTCGCCGGCGCCGGCTTCCCGGGCGCCCTGAAGCTCGTGTCGGGCAACGTGGTGGCGACGGTGTTCGCCCTCGGCCTGATCGAGGCAGGTGCGGTGGCCATCCTCACCATCTCGGCGAGCACCGGCTACGCCGTGGGCGAGTGCATCGGCGTCGCGCACTCGTTCAACAATTCCACTCGCAAGGCCGCCGTCTTCTACGGGGCCAACGTCGGCGCCGCGCTCATCGCCGCCGTCGTCATCCTCATCCCCGGCGCCCCGCTCCTCGCGATCGCCCTGAACGCCAACGTGCTCGCCACCGTCCTCCTCCCCGTGGCGCTCGTCTTCCTGATCATGCTCGCCAACGACCGCGAGCTCATGGGCCGGTGGGCGAACAGCGCGGCCACCAACTGGATCGCCGGGGCCATCGTCGTCTTCATCTCGGTGTGCGGCGCCGCCTACGGGATCGACTCCTTCCTGCAGACGGTGCACATCCTCTGATGACCGCGGCCGAGGAACAGGAGATGGTGGAGTTTCTCGAGCGCGATCAGCTCGTCACCGACACCTCGCGCCCGCTCGGGCGGATGGCGCTGAGCCACCGGACCGTCGTCGCCCTGTGGGCGCTCCGCGTGTTCGCCATCGTCGTCAGTGCCATGGTCATCTACACGTTCGCTTCGCAGCTGACCTACTAGTCTCCGTCGGCACATGCCGCTCGCCGACGCCTTCACAGAGATCGTCGCCTCGCTACCCGACGACTGGACCGACCTCGAGCTCGACCTCCGGATCGCCGACGAGCGCCGCTACGTCGAGGCCGCCGTCTTCCTCGTCACCTGTAACGCCCAGCCCTACTCCAAGTACGACTGGCACTGGCGGCTGATCATCGCCCACCGCTTCGGCCACGCCGCCTCGGTGCCCGCCGTGCACACCGGCCTCAAGCTCCTCGACGACGCCGAGATCGCAGGCGAAATCGCGATTCGCGAGGTGCGCACGGGGCGCGCCGAGGTCACCCAGATGTGGGGGCGCCCGGAGTCGGTGCGCGAAGAGCAGCGCAAGCTCCGCGCGCAGTGAAATTCGCCAGAGGCGAATTCCATTGGCGCATTGCCAGGGGCAAATGCGCCGGCGCCGTGATCAACCCCCCGCGGCCGCCACGAACCGCGAGTCGAACATCCGCGCCAGGTCGGGGGGCCGCTTGACGATCCCGAAGCGGGCCTCCCACGCCGCCCACGCGCGCAGGACCCGCTGGTCGAGCACGCCGACCCGACCGCCCGGTCCCTTGAAGGCCGGCACCTCGCCCGCGAGCTCCTCGGTGACGAGCTTCGCCGACAGGCCAGTGACGAGGCGCTCGAGGTCGGCGGCGGCGGCGTGCGGGTGCGCCACGGTGTAGCGGTAGCCGCGCACGAGC
>DASZKU010000104.1:0-18550 GCA_035552815.1 Solirubrobacteraceae bacterium
CCACCGTGGACTCGATCGCTCCCTCGCGCATGCGCCGGGCGATGACCGCGCATTCGAGCAGGTCGGCGCGGAACTTGGGGAAGATGCGACCGCGGCTGACGTCGCCGACGGAGTGACCGGCGCGACCGATGCGCTGCAGGCCCCGGGCCACCGACTTGGGCGACTCGACCTGGATGACGAGATCGACGGCGCCCATGTCGATGCCGAGCTCGAGCGAGGAGGTGGCGACCAGGCAGGGCAGCTCCCCGGCCTTGAGCATCTCCTCGACGACGAGGCGCTCCTCGCGCGCGAGCGAACCGTGGTGGGCGCGGGCGATCTCCTCGCCCGCCATCTCGTTGAGGCGCAGGGCGAGGCGCTCGGCGCCGCGCCGGGCGTTGACGAAGAGGATCGTCGAGCGATGGGCGCGGACGAGCTCGAGGAGCTCGGGATAGATGGCGGGCCAGATCGAGCGGCGCGTGGCCTCGGTGCCGCCGAGCAGGGGATCGAGCTCGGGCGCCGGTCCCCCCGCGTCGGGCTCGACCATGGAGTCGACGGGGACGTGGATGCGGAGATCGAGCGGCTTGCGCACGCCGGTGTCGACGATGTTGCACGTCCGCCGGGGGCCGACCATGAAGCGCGCGACCTCCTCGAGCGGACTCTGGGTCGCGCTCAGGCCGATGCGCTGGACGTCGCGCCCGGCGTTGGCGGCCAGGCGCTCCAACGTCAGAGCGAGATGCGCCCCGCGCTTGGTCGAGGCCACCGCGTGGATCTCGTCGACGATGCACCACTGGGCGCCGGCGAGCATCTCCTGGGCGCGGCTCGTGAGCATGAGGTAGAGCGACTCGGGGGTGGTGATGAGGATGTCCGGCGGCTCGCGGAGCATGGCCTGGCGCTCACGCTGGGGGGTGTCGCCGGTTCGGAGCGCAACCCGCAGGTCGGCGCCGATGCCGCGCAGAGGAGCCCGCAGGTTGCGTTCGATGTCGTAGGAGAGGGCCTTGAGCGGAGAGACGTAGATGAGGCGCGTGCGGCCGGCACCGGGGTCCGAGGGCGCCGGCTCGGCCACGAGCCGGTCGATCGCCCACAGGAAGGCGGCCAGCGTCTTCCCCGAGCCCGTGGGGGCGGAGATGAGGACGTGCTCGCCGGTGGCGATGGCGGGCCACGCCTGGGCCTGAGCGGGCGTGGGCGCAGCGAAGGCGGCCTCGAACCAGTCGCGCACGCGCGGTGAGAAGGCAGACAGGGGCATCGGCATCTCAATGTAGCGGCCGCCGCCACGGCTCCACGGCCGCCGCGGCGGCCCTCACCGCTCGCCTACCCTTCTCCCCGTGCGCGCCCTCCTCTCGTGCCCGTCCCCGCCCTACGTCGAGCTCGCCGAGGCCCCCGACCCCGTCCCCGAGCGCCATCAGGCCCTCGTCGAGGTCAGGGCCTTCAGCCTCAATCGCGGCGAGTCCCGGCGCCTGGCCACCAAGGAGCCCGGCTCGCTCACGGGCTGGGACGTGGCGGGCGTGGTGCGGGCGCCCGCCGCCGACGGGAGCGGCCCGCCCGCCGGCGCCCGGGTCGTCGGCATCGTCCCGGCGGGAGCGTGGGCGGAGCTCGCCGCGGTGAATACCGACGTGCTCGCCGAGCTCCCCGAGGGGATCGGCTTCGAGCAGGCGGCGACCCTGCCGGTGGCGGGCACGACGGCGCTGCGCGCGCTCGAGGTGGGCGGCTTCGTGCTCGACAAGCAGGTGCTCGTGACCGGCGCCAGCGGCGGCGTGGGGCGCTTCGCCATCCAGCTCGCGAGGCTCGGGGGCGCGCGGGTGACCGCCCTCGCCCGCCGCACCGAGGGGCTCTCCGCGCTCGGTGCCGAGGAGGTCATCGAGGAGCTCGAGCCCGAGGGCTCGAGCTACGAGGTGATCCTTGACGCCGTCGGGGGTTCGGTCCTCGGCGCCGCCGTGGGCCGCGTCGCCCCCGGGGGCACGATCGTCAGCTTCGCCGCCACCACCCCCGAGCCCGTGTCCTTCCCGACGCGGGCCCTGTTCGGCCGCGCCCCCGGGGCGCGGATCTACGGCCTGTACATCTTCACCGAGCTCGCGCGCACCGGCACCGGCGCGCGCGACCTGCGCCGGCTCGCCGAGCTCGTGGCCGCCGGCAGGGTCGACCCCCAGATCGACCTCGTGGCCCCGTGGACGCAGGCGGGCAAGGCGATCGAGGCCCTGCTCGACCGGCGCGTCAACGGCAAGGCGGTACTCACGGTCGCCGAGCCATGACCGAGATGGCCAAGACGATGGCGCGCCAGCCCGAGGACCTCGAGCGCATCCTCGCCGACCACGCGCCCGCCGAAGCGGCGGCCGCGCGCCTCGCCGGGCGCCGCGTGTTCGTGGTCGGCACGGGGACGAGCTTCCATGCCGCTCACCAGGGGGCGTACTTCCTGCGCCTCGCCGGGGCGGATGCGCGCGCCGTCTCAGCCGCCGAATGCGCCCTCCGCGGACCGCGGCCGGCACCTGAGGACGCGCTCGTCCTCCTCAGCCACCGGGGCACCAAGCTCTATACGAGCGAGGTGCTCGAGTGGGCTCGGGCCGAGCGGATCCCCACGGTGGCGATCGGCGGGATCGGCGCCCCCGGAGCGGACCTCGAGACGGTGGCCAACGAGACGGCGGGCACGTTCACCGCCAGCCATCTCGGCGCCCTGGCCCGGCTCGCCCAGCTCGCGGCCACTCTGGGCGCCGAGCTCGGCGAGCTCGAGGCCGTCCCCGCCGCGGTCGCCGCCGCGCTCGAGGCTCCCTCCCCCGCCGTCGAACGAGCCGGGCGCGGGATCGACTTCGTCGGTGCGGGGCCCAACGCGTGGACGGCCGCCGAGGGAGCGCTCAAGGTGCGCGAGGCGGCCCGCCTGTTCACCGCGGGCTGGGAGGTCGAGCAGCTCCTCCACGGACCCGCGTGGGGCCTCGGCCCCCGCGACGTGCTCGTGTCCCTCGACGGCGGCGGACCCGGGGCGGCGCGCCTGGCCGAGCTCTCGGACGCGATCGAAGCCCGCGGCGCCCGCGTGCACCGGTTCACCGCGCGCGAGCTCGGCGAGCCGCTCTCGGTGTTCGCGCTCACGGTGGCGGTGCAGCGCATCGCCCGCGATCTCGCCGTCGAGCTCGGGACCGACCCCGACAATGTCCGCCCCCCGGAGTGGGACGCGATCCAGCTCTAAGTCAAGGCTCGATCAGGGTCGGCGAGCGCGTCTGCAACGAGGCGCCCGCCGAGGCGGCCACCACGAGGGCGATCCCGATCAGGGCGCGGGCGCTGAGGCCCTGACCGAGGACGATCAAGCCGGCGAGGGCGGCCATCGCCGGCTCGAGGCTCATGAGCACCCCGAAGACGTTCACGGCGATGCGCCGCAGGGCCTCGAGCTCGAACGAGTAGGGGATGGCCGAGGAGAGCATGCCCACCGCCGTCCCCAGGAGCAACGAGCGGAGCTCGAACAGGTGAGCGCCGCCGTCGATCACCCCGAAGGGAAGGGCGGCGAGCGAACCGATGCACATGGCCAGCGCCAGCCCCGTGCCGCCCTCGAAGGCGCGGCCGACGCGGGCGTTGAGGAGGATATAGCCCGCCCACAGGCACCCGGCGGCGAGCGCGAAGCCCACGCCGACGGCGCTCAGGTGCCGTGTGCCCCCGTTCGTCAGGGCGATGATGCCCGCCGCCGCGAGCACCACCCAGAGCAGGTCGATGGGCCGTCGCGACCCTCCCACGGCGACGGCGAGCGGGCCGAGGAACTCGATGCTCACGGCGATCCCCAGGGGAATGCGGTGGAGCGCCGAGTAGAAGGTCAGGTTCATCCCCGCGAGCACGAGCCCGAAGGCGAGCGCGAGCACGAGCTCGCGCCGGGTCCGCCCCCGCACCCGGGGCCGCCACAGCGCGAGGAGGACGACGCTCGCGGAGACCAGGCGCAGGAGCACGGCGCCCCCGGGCCCCACGCGCGCGAACAGGGTGGCCGCGATGGCCGAGCCGAACTGCACCGAGGCGATGGCCCCGAACATCAGGCCCCCCGACGGCGCCCGCGCCAGCAGGCCGGGCTCGCGCGTCGCCGTCATCGCTCGGGATCCATGAAGGCGACGGCGGCGCCGAGCCCGGCGCCGGCGCGCAGGGTGGCGATGCGCCGGCCCGGCTGCACCGCGTCGCGGACGGAGCCGAGCCTGTCCCCGAGGCGCTCGGCGAGCGCCTCGAGGTCGGCGACGACGACGACAAGGCCCCAGAACCGCGCCGGACCCTGGGGAGCGCCCGGCTCCTCGACGAGCTCGAGGATGGCGGGACCGAGGCGGCGGAAGCCCTGGCGCGAGCCCCCGGCGTCGCGGACGCGCCGAAGCTCCATGCCGGCCCCGGCGAGAGCGGCCGCGGTGCGGTCGAAGTCGGGGGTGAGGACGACGACGTGATCGATCGCCACCGCGCCGTTGGCATGGGGCGGGTCGGCGCTCACCTCGCGACCCTCGGCGGCCGCCGTCACCAGCCCATCGATGTCACCGGCCTCGACGCCGCGCACGCCCCAGGAGACGATCCCCTCGCCCGCCGCCCCCAACCGCACCCGGATCCCGCCGAGGTCGACATGGGCACCCGCGACCGCGAACCCGAGCGCGGCCCAGGGTTCGGGCGGGTCGGCGACAGCGAGCTCGGCGAGCTCGGCCTTCACAGCCCCGCGAGCTCGCGGGCCCGCGCCATCACCTCGTCGAGCATCGTCTCCGTGAGCCGTCCCGTGAAGGTGTTCTGCTGGCTGGGGTGGTAGCAGCCGAGCAGGGGCCAGCGCTCGCCGGGCACCTCGGCGCCGTGGCCGAAGCGGGGCTTCGGGCGCGGCGTGGCTACGCCCAGGGCTGCCCGCGCCCGCAGCGCCGCGTCCCAGGCGAAGCCGCCCAGGCACACGATCACCCGCACCGCGGGCAGGAGCTCGAGCTCGCGGACGAGGTAGGGGGCGCAGCGGTCGCGCTCCTCGGGCAGGGGCCGGTTCTCGGGAGGGGCGCAGCGCACCGCCGCGGTCACGTAGCAGCGCCGGAGACGCAGCCCGTCGTCGCGGGCGCGCGACTCGGGCTGGTTGGCGAGGCCGGCGCGCCACAGGGCGGCGAAGAGCCAGTCTCCCGAGCGGTCCCCGGTGAAGATCCTCCCCGTGCGGTTTCCCCCGTGGGCCGCGGGGGCGAGCCCGAGGACGAGCACGCGCGCGTCGGGGTCGCCGAGACTCGGAACCGGGCGTCCCCAGTAGCGCTCGTGCGCATGGGCGGCGCGCTTGGTGGTGGCGACCTCCTCGCGCCAGGCGACCAGGCGCGGGCACCGCCGGCACGCGACGATCTCGCGCTCGAGTGCCGCCAGCGTCGCGGGCGTCGCGGGCGTCGCGGGCGTCGCGGGCGCCGTCGCGTGCCTCCGGCGCGGCGCCGGTGCTCTTTCCTGCATGTGCTCCCGATCAGGTCTTGAGCGCTCTGCCGTAGTGGCGCTCGTAATAACTACGGTACGCCCCCGAGCGGATCGGCTCCCACCACCAGGCGTTGTCCCGGTACCAGGCGACCGTGTGCTCGAGACCCTCGTGGAAGCGCGTGCGGGGCTCCCACCCGAGCTCGCGGAGCTTGCCCGAGGAGAGCGAGTAACGGCGGTCGTGACCGGGGCGATCGGTGACGTACTCGATCAGCGACTCATCGCCTCCGGTCAACTCGAGCACGCGGCGGACGACCTCGAGGTTCTCGCACTCGTCGGGACCGCCGCAGTTGTAGGCCTCGCCGGGCGCGCCGTGGGCGAGGACGTGGCCGATCCCGCGGGCGAAGTCCTCGACGTAGAGCCAGTTGCGGACGTTGCGTCCGTCGCCGTACACGGGCAGGTGGTCGCCGGCCAGGGCATTGAGGATCATCAGCGGGATCAGCTTCTCGGGGTACTGGTGGGGGCCGTAGTTGTTCGAGCCGCGGCAGATCACCGTCGGCAGGCCGTAGGTGTGGAAGTAGCTGGCGACGAGGAGGTCGCCGCCCGTCTTGGTGGCGCTGTAGGGCGAGGACGGCTGCAGCGGCGACGCTTCGGTGAAGGTGCCCTCGTCGATCGAGCCGTAGACCTCGTCGGTGGAGACCTGCACGTAGCGCAGGTCGCGCTCCCTGGCCGCCTCGAGCAGGGTGCCCGGCATGTTGGCGACGATGAAGCCCTGGGGGTCGGCGATCGAGCGGTCGACGTGGGTCTCGGCGGCGAAGTTGACGATCGCCTCACATCCGTCGACGGCCTCGGCGACGGCCTCGGAATCCTCGATGGCGCCGTGGAGGAAGCGGATGTCGTCGATGACCGCGCGCAGGTTCTCGCGCCGGCCCGCGTAGGTGAGCTTGTCGAGCACGGTGACCTCGTCGCCGTGCTCGCGCACCCGGAGGCCCACGAAGGTCGACCCGATGAAGCCGGCGCCCCCGCACACGAGCAGCCTCACGACGGGACCCCCGCCGCCATGAAGGCCTCGAGGCCCTCCTGCCACTCCGCCAGCCGCGGCGCCTGCGCCCGCTCGGTCCCGAGCACGGAGTAGGCCGGTCGCGGGGCCGGGCGCCCGAGCTCGGCCGTGGTTCCCGGCACCACCTCGCACCCGAGGCCCGCGAGGCCGACGATCTCGCGCGCGAAGTCGTACCACGAGCACTGGCCGGCGCCGGCGACGTGGAGGAGGCCCGGGACGCGATCGTGGGCGAGAGCGATGAGCGCCGTCGCCAGGTGTCCGGTGAAGGTCGGGCAACCGACCTGATCGTCGACGACGGTGAGCTGGTCGCGCTGCGCCCCCACGCGCAGGATGGTGGCGGGAAAGCACTGGCCGCCGGCCCCGAAGAGCCACGACGAGCGGACGATGGTGTGCCCGGAGGGGGCGGCCTCGGCCACCGCGCGCTCGCCCGCGAGCTTGCCCCGCCCGTACTCGGACTGCGGTCGGGTGGGATCTGATTCCAGGTAGGGCGAGCGCTTCTCGCCCGAGAACACGTAGTCGGTGGACACGTGGACGATCCACGCGCCGGCGGCGGCGGCGGCCCGCGCGACGTTGCCCGCGCCCGAGCCGTTGACCGCCAGCGCGGCCTCGATCTCGGTCTCGGCGCCGTCGACGTCGGTCCACGCGGCGCAGTTGACGACGGCGTCGGGGCGCGCCGCGCCCACCGCTGTCTCGACGCCGGCGGCATCGGTGACGTCGAGCTCGCCGCGCCCGAAGGACGTGAGCTCGTGACCGGCCGCCGCGGCGGCGCTCACCACGTCGCGGCCGAGCATGCCCGCCGCCCCCGTGACCAGAAGCCTCATCGCCGCAAGGGTAGAGGCTCGCGGCGCATCTGTCGTCCACCCCTCACTAATCGCCCGGTGGCGCGCCGGGTAGCTTGAGCTCGTTGACGTGGCAGGTGCTGCGGTCCTTCATCACCAGCCACGTCTCGCCGTCGCGTGCCGCGGCGCCGGCGGTGTCGATGCCCAGGGCGGCGGCGGCGAGCAGGTCGCCGGCGATGCGGTGCACGTCGCGCACCACGCCGATGTTGAACAGGGATCGGATCTCGGTGGTGACGTCGCCGTCCCCGGCCCGGAGCACGACCCGGAGGTCCTCGCGGACCGCGAGGGCGGCGACGGTGATGGCGATGTTCTCGCCGTCATCGGAGGTGATGGCCGCCAGCGCCCGTGCCCGGTCGAGGCTCAGTTTGGCGAGGAGCGTGCGCTCGGCGCCGGACCCGAGCACCACCGGGATCTTGTAGTCGCGGGCAAGCCCGACCGAGGGCGCGGACGGGTCGCGCTCGACGGCGACGACGCCGATCCCGAGGCTGCGCAGGAGCACGCAGAGACGCAGCCCGACCTGTCCGAGGCCGACGACCACGACATGGTCCGAGCGGGGGATCGCGCGCCGCCCGACGATCCCGGTCAGGCGGCGATCGAGCAGGCGATTGATGATCCCGGCGGTGAGGATCGCGACGAAGCCGAGGGATGCGAGCATGAGTACCGCCGCGAACAACTTGCTCCCCGCGCCCGCGCTGTCGACGGCGGGATTGGAGGAGACGGTGACGAGGGCCTTGGTGGCGTCGTAGAACGCCTGCACCGGCTGTTGATGGAGGACCACGCCGGAGACCGCGGTGTCGAGGGCGAGGATGGCGAAGAAGCCGCTGAGCCCGGCGACGAGGAAACGCGCGCTGAGGTCGAAGGGGCGGAAGGCGCCGCGGATCTCGTGGAGCGCGCGGACCAAGCGCCCCCGGCGGCCGATGCGCAGCGGCACCACCTCGACACCGTCACCCGCCTCGCTGACGCCGGCGAGCCCGCCGGGCAGCTGGGCGAGCGACTCCAGCCCCTCGGCGATGCAGGGCCCCGCCAGCGTCGTCGCCACGGCGTCGGCCATCGAGGTCACCTGGCACCTGGGCACGGCTTTGCGAAGCTGGCCCGCCACCGTGCGGTTGAAGACGGTGACGATCAGCCGGCGGCCGGGACGGGCGTGCTCGACGACGAGGGCGATTCGGAGAACCTCGATGTCGTCACGGGAGACGACCATCGTCACGTCGAAGTCACGGGTCAGGACCGACGCGATCTCACGGTCGGTGGGACTGCGCAGCCAGTGCACACTGGCTCCGGCGCGGGTCAGGGCGAGCTCGACCGCACGGGGAAGAGCCCCGGCGCCGATGAGGAGCACCGACCGCGCCGGCTCAGTGGTTGCTATGAGCAGAATCGACGCTCCGCTTCGGTTTCACGGCGCGTGGGTCGGCTGATCGGGTCGGCGGGGCGATGCACTGGATATCCACACGGCCAAGCGGCGAGGGCAGCGCCTTGGCCGCCCGGCCGGTGGCGGCGGCGGCGCGAACGCGCTAGACATTTAGGGTCGATGGCCGAAGCTACACAAACGGGTCTCCTCGACGACTACCGAGTCCCCGCCGGTTGCCGGGATGAGCTCATCGACGCCAACGGCGAGCCCCGCCCCCACGCCGGGCCGCTCATCGCCACGCTCGAGCGCCTGGGTCCCGAGGCGCTGGCCGCCGCCGGGCGCCGCCGCGACCGGATCTTCATGCAGCAGGGGATCACCTTCGAGGTGGCGGGAACCGACGGCGAGCGTCGCGACCGCCCCTTCCCCCTCGACCTCGTGCCCCGCGTCCTCCCCGCCCAGGAGTGGACGACGATCAAGCGCGGCCTGGCGCAGCGGATCCGGGCCCTGAACGCCTTCGTCGACGACGTCTACCACGCCCACGAGATCGTCCGCGCCGGAGTCGTGCCCTGGTCGCTGGTGGTGAGCCGGCCGAGCTTCGCCAGGCCCGTGCACGGCGTCCGCCCGCCCGGCGGGGTCTACTGCCACGTCTCCGGGTGCGACCTCGTGCGCGGCGGCGACGGGCGCTGGCGCGTGCTCGAAGACAACGTGCGCACGCCCTCGGGCATCTCCTACGTGCTCGAGAACCGGGTGGCGATGACGCGCCTCATGCCCGAGCTCTTCGCCGGCCACCGCGTCCGGCCCGTGGACCACTACCCGAGCCTCCTCCTCGACGCCCTGCGGGCGGTCGCCCCGGCCGTCGACGCCGATCCCACCGTCGTCGTGTGGACGCCCGGCCCGGCCAACAGCGCCTACTTCGAGCACGCCTTCATCGCCCGCCAGATGGGAGTCGAGCTCGTCGAGGCGTCGGACCTCGTGGTGCGCGACGCCGTGTGCTGCATGCGCACCACCGCCGGCCTCGAGCGCGTGCACACGATCTACCGCCGCCTCGACGACGACTACATCGACCCGCTCGAGTTCCGCCCCGACTCGCTCCTCGGCGTCCCCGGCCTCGTGCGCGCCTACCGGGCCGGGACGGTGGCGATCGCCAACGCGATCGGGACCGGAGTGGCCGACGACAAGGCGATCTACCACTACGTCCCCGAGATGATCCGCTTCTACCTGAGCGAGGAGCCCATCCTCGACAACGTCCCCACCTACCTGCTCGAGGACGAGGCGACGCGCAAGGCGGTGCTGGCGCGGATCGACGAGCTCGTGGTCAAGCCCACCTCGGAGTCGGGCGGCAAGGGCGTGTTCATCGGACCCCACGCGAGCGCGGCCGAGTGCGCCGCCCAGGCGCTGCGGATCGAGGCCGAGCCCGAGCGCTGGATCGCCCAGGAGCTCGTCCATCTCTCGACCGTGCCCACGGAGACCGATGACGGGGGACTCGTCCCCCGCCACGTCGACCTGCGCCCCTTCGCCGTCTTCGGCGACGAGATCCGGATCGTCCCCGGAGGCCTGACCCGGGTGGCCCTGCGCGAAGGCTCGATGGTCGTCAACTCCTCCCAGGGCGGCGGCTCCAAGGACACCTGGGTCCTCGACGACGGGGGCGCCGTCGACCTCGTGCCGGGAACGCTGCCCGCCCAGCGGCCGCCGCCGCGGCTCCCCGACGTCCGCTACGGCGGCTGGCGCGGGCAGGCGCAACAGCAACAGCAACAGCAACAGCAACAGCGACATAGCGCCCGCGATACCAACAGCGAGATCTCCCTGAGGGAAATCTCGCAAGCGCCGTAGGCGCGATGTTGGCCCGCATCGCCCAGGAGCTCTTCTGGCTCGGGCGCGACCTCGCTCGCGCCGAGCACACCGCCCGCATGCTCGACGGCGTCTTCCACGCCGACGTCGCGGGCGCGGCGGGCGAGCGCGACATCGCCCTGAGCTGGGCCGAGCTCCTGGCCATCATCGGCGAGAAGCCGCCGGGACCCGCCGCCGCGATCGACACCGGGACGACGAGCGAGTTCGAGGCCCTGACCGCCGAGGCGGTGGCCCGCCGGCCGCTCGGCCGCGCCGTCGTCGCCAGCCTGCTCACGCTCGACACCGACAGCCAGGCGTCGATCGTCTCCTGCGTCGCCCGCGCCCGCGAGCGCGGACACGGGCTCAGGGACGTGATGTCGACGGAGATGTGGGAGGCGCTCAACACCTTCCACCTCGGGCTCGCCGGCCGCGACCTCTCCGCCGCCCTCGTCTCGGGCCCCTACTCGGTCTACCACGACGTCAAGGAGGGGTGCGCGCTCTTCTGGGGCCTGGTGGCGCGGACCATGCTCCGCGACGAGGGACACTCCTTCCTCGAGGCGGGGGGGCGGATCGAGGCCGCCGACATGGTGCTGAGACTGCTCCGGGTGGCGGTCCCGCCGGAACCCAAGCGCTCGGGGAGCGAGGGCGAGGCGCTCGCCCTCCTCCATGCCGTGGGCGGATTCCAGGCCTACCGCCGCGCCGTCCGGGCCGCCCCCACGGTGGGGCCGGTGGCGCGCTTTCTCCTCTACGACAGCTCCTATCCGGGCTCGGTGGCATCGTCGGTCGCCGCCCTGCACATGGCCCTCTCCACCGCCGACGCCCTCCCGCGCTCCTCCTCTCCCGTGCTCCGCCTCGGTCGCCTGCTCGCCGATCTCGAGCTCCAGCGTCGAGCCCCGGATGCCGACGCGAGATTCGACGAGACCCTCGAGCGGGTACAGGAGGACCTCGAGCTCGTCGACAGCGACATCGAGGACCGCTACTTCGCCATGGCGGCAGTGGCGGCCGTCCACCTCTAGCGCCGGTCCCGCCCGTGAACTTCGCCATCCGCTACCTCACCCAGTACCGCTACGACGGCGACGTCGTCGACAACCTCAACGCCCTGCGCGTCAAGCCCGCGGCCAACAAGCGCCAGCGCTGCGACGAGTTCAGCGTCCGCCTCGACCCCGAGGTGCGCCTGCACCGCCACGCCGACTACTTCGGGACCGAGGTCGTCGAGTTCGAGGTCTCGCGCCCGCACGACCACCTGAGCATCGACGTGCGGGCGCGCGTCGTCACCCAGGACGACCCCGACCCGCCCGGCGCGCCGTGGTCGGCGCTGCGCCAAGCCGCCTACCGCGAGGCGGGGGGTGAATTCCTCCTCCAGACCGACGGCGCCGAGCACGCCACTCTCGGCGAGCTCCTTGAGGCGACCGCCGCGGCGCCCTCGCCGCTCGAGACCCTGCTCCTGATCACCGAGCTCATCCCCGAGCGCTTCGAATATCGCAAGGGCGCCACCTACGTCGACAGCACGGTGGCCCACCTCCTCGACGTCGGCGCCGGAGTGTGCCAGGACTTCGTCCACCTCGGGCTCGGCCTCCTCCGCCACCACGGGATCGCCGCCCGCTACGTCTCCGGTTACCTGTACGCGGCCCCCGCCGGCGGGCGTCAGGAGTCGATCGAGGTCGACACCCACGCCTGGCTCGAGGCCCTGCTTCCCGCGCTCGACGGCTCAGAGCCGGTGTGGGTGGGCGCGGACCCCACCAACCGCGGCCTCACCGGCCCCACCCACGTGAAGATCGGGCATGGCCGCCATTACGCCGACGTGCCGCCGATCAAGGGCGTCTACCGGGGCTCGGCGAGCTCCGAGCACGACGCCCGGGTGACGATGACCGAGCTCACCGCCGCCGACCCCGCGGCGATCGCGCGGATGTAGGGCTCAGCCCGCGTACTTGTTGTACTCGGGCTTGCCGAAGGCGGGAAGCTGGACGTCGTTGGCGTAGCCGAGGCGCTTGAGGCTGAAGAGCTGCTCGATGCTGCTCAGGAGCGAGAAGTGGTTGAAGTAGTCGTTGGTGTCGGTGCTCGCGGGCTTGACGTACTGCGAGAGCAGGAGCAGGCCGACGTCCAGGCGCGAGCCAACAGCACCCTGGCGTCACTGACCGCCTAGCCGCGGTCGCCGCGCCCGTAGAGGAGGGCGTAGCCGCGGCGGAGCAGGCGGCTGCGCGCGGGGCGGTAGGGGAACATGAAGAGCTCGCGCTTCAGAGCCACGCGGGTCACGAGCAGCGACTGGACCTTGCAGTACTTGCGGATCCCGTTCGCGCCGTGCCGGGTGCCGAGACCCGAGCTCTTCCACCCCCCCATGGGGAGGCCGAGGTTGGTGTAGTTGATCTGGGCGTCGTTGACGCACACCACGCCCGCTTCGATCCGCCGGGCGAGGACCTCGCCGCGACGGACGTCCCTCGTCCACACGCTCGCCTGAAGGCCGTAGTTGGAGTCGTTGGCGAGCTTGACCGCCTCCTCGACGTCGGGCACCTTCATGATCGGGAGGGTGGGGCCGAAGGTCTCCTCGTTCATGCACTTCATCGAGTGGTCGACGTCGACGAGCACCGTCGGCTCGTAGAAGCGCCCGGCGCCGGGCCGGACATGGCCGCCGGTGAGGACCTTGGCCCCCTTCCCCACCGCGTCGCGAACGTGCTCGTCGACGACGTCGATCTGGGGCGGGAAGATCACCGCGCCGACGTCGACCGTGCCCGGGCCGCCGTCCGGCGCGCCCTGGCGCAGCTCCTGGATGTTCTCGGTCACGCGCTCCACGAACTCGTCGTACACCGGCGCCTCGACGTAGACGCGCTCGACGGAGATGCACACCTGCCCGGCGTTGTTCATCGAATAGAACGAGGCGGCGTTGGCGGCGCGCTCGACGTCGGCGTCGGCGCACACGATCATCGGGTCCTTGCCGCCGAGCTCGAGGTAACAAGGAATGAGCGCCTCGGCCGCCGCCTTGGCCACCTTCTTGCCCGTCGCCGTCGACCCGGTGAACATCAGGCAGTCCACCGCCTCGATCCGCGCCGCCCCGGTCGCCCCGTCGCCGGTGGCGACCTGGAACACCCCCTCGGGAATCCCGCACCGATCGAGCATTTCCTCCATGAGCAGCGAGCTCAGCGGCGTCACCTCACTGGGCTTGAGGATGACGCTGTTGCCGGCCACGTGGGCCGGGATGCAGTCGGCGAACGAGTTCAGGATCGGGTAGTTCCACGGGCCGATGACGCCGACGACACCGAGCGGCGCGTAGCGGACGACGAGCTTCTTGCCCAGCGTCACCGGACTCGTCCACGAGGGCACGCGCTCGTCGGCCAGGTACTTGGGCCCGTGCTTGGGCCAGAACCCCAGCGCCGCCACCGTGCAGCCGAGATCGGTGATCTGCACGTCCTCGACGGTCTTGCCCGTCTCGGCGGTGACGACGTCGGTGACCCGCTCGGCGTTGTCGAGCATCCACTTCTGCGCGCGGCGGAACACCCGCCCGCGCTCCTCGAAGCCCAGCGCCGCCCAGCCCGCCTGCGCGGCCCGCGCCCGCGCGGCCATGTCCCCGACCTCGGCGGGCCCGAGGCTGGGGACGGTGGTGATGAGCTCACCCGTGGCCGGGTTCTCGACGGCGATGCTCGCCGCCGCCGTACCGCCGTCGGTCTCCGAATGCATGCGCTGCTCGACGCTCGCCATCCTGGCTAGGCGGGATCGAGGACGATCGACTCGATCTTCGGCGGGTCGACGGGCCGGTCCTGACCGCCGGTGGGAAGGCCCTCGATCGCGTCGACGGCCTCCATCCCATCGGTGACCTCACCGAACACGGTGTGCTTGCCGTCGAGCCACGGCGCCGCTTCGGTGGTGACGATGAAGAACTGCGAGCCGTTGGTGTTCGGGCCCGCGTTGGCCATCGCCACCGCACCGCGCACGATCTTGTGCTCGTTGAACTCGTCCTCGAACTGATAGCCGGGACCACCCGTCCCCTGCCCCTCCGGGCAACCGGTCTGGATCATGAAATCGGGGATGACCCGGTGGAAGATGATCCCGTCGTAGAACCCCTTGCTCGCCAACTCGCGGAAGTTGGCAACCGTCATCGGCGCGTCATCGTCGAAAAGATCCATGACGATCGCGCCCGCTGTGGTCTTCATGGTGGCTTTGGTTTGCATGGTCCTGGAGGCTAACAACTGGCAGGCTCGCCAGAGCGCCGGCCCCCTCGCGCTGCACGCCGTCAGCGCTCGAGGGCCGGCGATGCCAGGCCTAACGCGCGTGCGTGGTGGTGGTGTTGCTCGCGGTCTGGATGGCGTTGATGTTCGTGCTGACCGTGACCGCTGGTGTGGTGGTCTCGGTGCCGGTGATCGACCTCGTGCACGCGACGCCGGCGGTGATGCTGTTGGCACTCGAGGGGACGGTGATGACGAGCGGGATCGAGTTGGTCTGGGGCAGCGCATTGGCGCCGATCTCGGTGGTCCAGCTCCGCGTCTGGACGGCGGTGGTCGCCGGACCGGCGGCGAGTGTGCAGTCGACCTCGACCTGCTGGCCGGCGGTGGCGCCGGTGACGTGGACGTAGGGGTTGGCGGTGACCAGGTACGACGAGCCGCCGGGGAGGGGCTCGGTGGTGACGGCGGTGGCCGCGGTGCCCGCGGGAACGGTCACCGGGGTGGACGAGCTCGTGTCGAACTCGAGCCCGGGGGCCGAGCTGCAGGCGACGGCGCCGGTGGTCGTGACCGAGGTCACGGCGCCTGCGGTGCAGGTGCCCGTGACCCGGGACTGGACCTGGCTCGTGTTGATCTGGGCGGTGCCGACGGCGCCGTTCTCCATCTTCCGCGGGCCGACGGCGCCGAAGGAGAGCTTGAAGTTCCCCACCGAGCCGTTGAGGATCTTGTGATTGGTCACCGACGCGTTCCGTAGCTGGGTGGTACCGACGCTGTTCGCGGGCAGGTTGGTCGCGGCGTACCCGACGCCGCCGAGCGAAGCGAACAGGGCCAAGAGCGCGACGACCATCGATGGCGATGGGCGCCGGCGCAGGCGAGGAAGATGCATGAGAGCCTCCAGTGGTTGGAATCGGGCCCCGGCTTTCTCTCTGAACACGAGGCCGCGCGGGAAGTCGCGGCCCCCCCGGCGGCGCTTTACGCCCGCTTGACGCGCTCTCGGCTAGGTGTGGCTAGGTGCGGGCGAGCTCGAGTCGCAGCGGCTGGCCGCGGACCTCGGTCCCGTTGACGCGCTCGACGACGCGGTCGGCCTCCTGTTCGGGCACCTCGACGAAGGCGAAGCGCTCGAGCATGCGGACGTTGCGTACGGCCTCGCCGTCGAGGCCGGTGGCCGAGGTGATGGCGTGGATGATGTCCGAGGGCTCGAGGCCTCCGGCGCGCCCGCCGGAGACGATGAGCTTGCGCAGCGGCCCGTCGCCGTTGGTGGGGTCGCGCGGCTTGGAGTGGCGGCGCGGGGGCGGCTTGACGGGGGTGGGCGCGACATGGGCGTCCTTGACCCAGGGCGAGAGCTTGACGCCGGCGTGCTGCTCGAT
Organism: Solirubrobacteraceae bacterium; assembly: GCA_035552815.1. Lineage (GTDB taxonomy): Bacteria > Actinomycetota > Thermoleophilia > Solirubrobacterales > Solirubrobacteraceae > Palsa-465. The sequence continues at coordinate 15,921 of DASZKU010000104.1, forward strand.
GGCGGCGATCTCGCGCTGCTGGCGGGGCTCGTAGAAGGTGATGGCGCGGCCGCTGCGCCCGACTCGGCCCGTGCGCCCGATCCGGTGCACGTAGACGTCGGGCGAGGTGGGGACGTCGAAGTTGACGACGTGGGAGATCCCGCTGATGTCGAGGCCGCGGGAGGCCACATCGGTGGCGATGAGGAGGGGGAGGCGCCCTTCCTTGAAGGAGATCATCACCCCGTCGCGGGCGCCCTGGGTCATGTCGCCGTGGATCGCCTTGACGTTCCAGCCCTTGTCGCGCAAGGAGCGGTAGAGCTGATCGCAGCGGATCTTCGTGCGCACGAAGACGAGCGCCTGGTCTGGCTGCTCAGCCTCGAGGACGCGGGCCAGCGCGTCGGGCTTATCGCGGGAGGGAACCTCGAGCGCGAACTGCTCCACGGTGTCGACGGTCAGGGTCGCGGCCTTGACCTTGATCGTGACCGGGTCGTACAGGTACTGGTCGGCGAGGCGGCGGATCTCCGGAGGCATCGTGGCCGAGAACAGAGCCGTCTGCCGGCTGGAGGGGGTCAGCGAGAGGATCCGCTCCACGTCCTCGAGGAAGCCCAGGTCGAGCATCTCGTCGGCCTCGTCGAGCACGACGAAGCGGGCGGCGTGCAGCACAAGCGAGTGGCGGGAGATCAGGTCCTTCACGCGTCCGACCGTCCCGACGACGACCTGCCCGCCGGCTCTCAGCTGCGCCTGCTGGCTGCGGATCGGAGCGCCGCCGAACACGGCCACCACGTCCACGCCCTTCCGCTTGCCGTACGTCCGCAGCGCCTGGGTCACCTGGATGCAGAGCTCGCGCGTCGGCGTCAGCACCAGCCCCTGGACGTCGTCCTCGTCCGGATCGACGTACTGGAGCATCGGCAGACCGAACGCCGCCGTCTTGCCAGATCCCGTCTGCGCCTGGCCGATGACGTCGAGGCCCTCGAGCAGCGGCGGGATCGCCTGCTCCTGGATCGGGCTCGGCGCGTCGTAGCCGACGTCGACCAGCGCCTCCAGGAGCTCGGGCGAGAGACCGAGGTCGGCAAACGATGTCATCGGTCACGGAAGATAGCTGCGCGATCGCCGACAACGACTTGACGCCAGATCTTTCGGTTCCTAATCTTCGGTGCCGAATCTTTAGGTCCCCCGCCAATCTGCCGAGAAACTGCCCATGAGCTCGAACTCCAACCCGGACCGGATCGACGCATACGTCTGGCGCGTGAGCGCGGTGGTGGTGATCGGATCGATCATGTCGATCCTCGACACCACGATCGTCAACGTCGCGCTGGAAACCCTCAGCCGCGAGCTGCACTCGACGATCGCCAACATCCAGTGGGTGGCCAACGGCTACCTGCTGGCCCTGGCGGCGGTGATTCCGGTGACCGGCTGGGCGGCCCGCCGGTTCGGCGCCAAGCGGGTGTACCTGACGTCGCTGATCCTGTTCACGGCCGGCTCCGCGCTCTGCGGGCTCGCCACCTCCACGACGGAGCTGATCGTCTTCCGCGTGCTCCAGGGCATCGGCGGCGGCATGATCCTCCCGGTGGGCCAGCTGATGATGGCCGAGGCGGCCGGACCGAAGCGGATGGGGCGCGTGATGAGCATCGTCGCCGTTCCGGCGATGCTGGCGCCGATCCTCGGTCCGACGATCGGCGGGCTCATCCTCGACAACGCCAGCTGGCGCTGGATCTTCTACGTCAACGTGCCGATCGGCCTGGTCGCCGTGATCTCAGCGGTGCGAATCCTGCCCACGGTGGCCCGCCAGCGGACCGAGCCGCTCGACTACCGGGGGCTGATCATGCTGGCCGCCGGGCTGCCGCTGATCACCTACGGCCTCGCCGAGGTCGGCGCCACCGGCACCTTCACCGCGCTGAAGGTGCTGGGCCCGATCATTGCCGGGGTGGCGCTGGTGGGGACGTTCGTGGTCTACGGGCTGCGGGTGCCGCGGCCGCTGCTGAACCTGCGCCTGTACCGGCGGCCGACGTTCTCGTCGGCGTCGATCGCCATGTTCTGCATCGGCGCCGCGCTGTTCGGCGGCATGATCCTGCTGCCGCTGTACTGGCAGACGATCCGCCACGAGGACGTGGTCGTGACCGGTCTGCTCACGGCCCCTCAGGGTCTGGGCGCCGCGCTGGTGATGCCGCTGTCCGGCCGTCTCACCGACCGCTTCGGCGGCGGACCCCTGGCCCTGCTGGGGGTCCTGCTGACAGCGGCGGCGACGATCCCGTTCGCTCTGATCGGCGCTCACACGTCGATCCTGTGGCTGTGCGTCGCGATGGTCGTCCGGGGCTTCGGCATCGGGTTCGCGTTCATGCCGGCGATGTCGGCCGCGTTCGCGTCGCTGGAGCGCAGCGAGCTGTCGGACGCCACCCCGCAGCTCAACGTGCTGCAGCGGGTCGGCGGGTCGATCGGGATCGCGGTGCTGGCGGTCGTGCTCCAGCGCGGGCTGGACGGCGCCCACTCCCTGTCGGCGGCGGCATCAGCCTACGGCACGGCGTTCTGGGTGGCGGTCGGTCTGACCGCAGTGGCCATCGTTCCGTGCATCGTGCTGATGCGCGCCGAGCGGGCCGCGCGCCGGACCCCCGGGGAGGTCGGTGCGCCTGACGACGGGACGATGGCGGAGGCGA
>DASZKU010000105.1:0-7230 GCA_035552815.1 Solirubrobacteraceae bacterium
GTGCGGCGGCTCCGGGTGCTGTGCGAGGTAGCACGCCACGGCTCGTTCTCGGGCGCGGCGGCGTCGCTCGGCTACACGCAGCCCGCGGTCTCGCGCCAGATCGCGACGCTCGAGGCCGAGGTCGGCGCCATGCTCGTTCGGCGTGTGCCCAAGGGCGCCGTGCTCACCGACGCCGGTCGGCTCCTCGTCGACCGCGGCGAGGCGATCCTCGCGCGGCTCGAGGACGCCGAGGCCGAGCTAGGTGCGCTCGCCGGCGTCGAGGGCGGCCGACTCCGAATCGCCTCCTTCGCTTCGGCCGCCGCCTCGATCATCCCACCTGCGATCGCTCGCTTCCGCGAGTGCTACCCCGCCGTCGAGCTCAGCATCGTCATGCTGGACCCTGCCTACTCGCTCCCTCAGCTCGTGGCCGGTGAGCTCGATATGGCGCTCTCGCACGATGCCGAGCTGGGGCCCGTGAGCGCGTCCGGTGCCATCGAGCTCTTCCACCTGTTCGACGATCCGATGTACGTCGCCATGCCCACCGGACATCCGCTCGCCGAGGCAGCCGAACTGGACCTCGCGAGCCTCGCCACCGAGCCATGGATGCTCGCTACCACTCACACCTGCCCGGACTCTCGCCTCTTCCTCCGGGCATGTCACGCGGCTGGGTTCGAGCCCCAGATCGCCTTGCAACACGACGATTACCCGGCGATCCTCGGGTTCGTGGCCGCCGGCGTCGGCGTCGCCCTGATCCCCGACATGGCGACGCGCGGCATCCGCGCCGACGTCGTCGTGCGGGCGCTCGATCGACCGCCACCCCCACGACCGATTTTCGTCGCCCTCCCCACCGGCTATCGCTCGCCGGCCGCGGCTGCCATGCTCGACATCCTGCGGGAGATCAGCGACGCCTGGGTGGCGGAGCGCCCCGTCCTGGCGGTGTCGTAGGCCCGCACCGGCGAGCGCCCCGCCCTGGCGGTGACATAGTCCCGCACCGGCGAGCGCCCCGCCCTGGCGGTGGCGTAGTCCCACACCAGCGAGCGCCCGGCCCTGGCGGTGGCGTAGTCCCGCACCGGGCACGCGCGGGCTGCGCGGGTACGATTGCCAAAGTGGTCCCGTCGTGAGCACCGTTGCCCCGACCCACGACGGGGACTCAGGCACCCTCACCAGGAGACGATCCTTGCGCAATCCCCGCGATTTCGGAAAACCCCTCGCCCTCGGCGCGCCGGCGCCGATGCTCGAGATCCCCTTCAAGCCCTCGCGGATGATCCACTTCTTCGATCCGAGCAACGCGAAGATGGTCGCCAAGGTCCCCGACCTCGCGGCGAAGTCCGACATCGTGCTCGGGAACCTCGAGGACGGAGTCTCGGTCGACAACAAGGAGGCCGCGCGCCAAGGCCTCGTCCGGGTCGCGCGCGAGGTCGATTTCGGCGAGACGATGCTGTGGACGCGGGTCAACAGCCTCGAATCCCCCTGGGTGCTCGACGACCTGACGACGCTGGTGACGGAGATCGGCGCCAAGCTCGAGGTGGTCATGGTTCCCAAGGTCGAAGGGGCGTGGGACATTCATTACGTCGACCGCCTGCTCGCCCAGCTCGAGGCCAAGACCGGGCTCGAGCGCCCCCTCCTCGTCCACGCGATCCTCGAGACCGGACTCGGCGTCGTCAACGTCGAGGAGATCGCCGCCGCGAGCCCGCGCATGCAGGGCATGAGCCTCGGCCCCGCCGACCTCGCCGCGTCGCGACGGATGAAGACGACGCGCGTCGGCGGCGGGCATCCCGGTTACCGGGTGATCGCCGACCCCGATCCCGACGATCCCGACGCGCCTCGCCCGACCGCGCAGCAGGACCCGTGGCACTACACCATCGCCCGCATGGTCGACGCCTGCACGTCGGCGGGCATCCTCCCCTTCTACGGCCCCTACGGGGACATCCGCGACGTCCAGGGCTGCGAGGCCCAGTTCCGCGCCGCGTTCCTCCTCGGCTGCGTCGGGGCGTGGTGCTTGCACCCGGTGCAGATCGAGATCGCCAAGAAGGTGTTCAGCCCCGATCCCGATGAGGTCAGGTTCGCCAAAAAGGTCATCGAGGCGATCCCCGACGGCCGGGGCGTCCACATGATCGACGGCAAGATGCAGGATGACGCCACCTACAAGCAGTGCCAGGTGATGCTCTCGCTCGCCGAGATGCTCGCCCGCAAGGATCCCGAGCTCGCCGAGGCGTATGGCCTGTCGCCGTCCGCCGTCGGGTAGCTCGCACGAATGCGGATCTCGGCCAAGGCGGAGTACGCGGTGCGCGCGGCGGTGGAGCTCGCGGCCGCCACCGGCGACAAGCCGGTCAAGGCCGAGCGCCTCGCCACCGCCCAGGAAATCCCCCTGAACTTCCTCGAGAACATCCTCGGCGAGCTCCGCCACGCCGGCGTCGTGCGCAGCCAGCGCGGCGCCGAAGGGGGCTTCCGCCTCGCCAAGCCCGCGGCCGAGGTGACGATCGCCGACGTGATCAGGGCGGTCGACGGACCGCTGGCGAGCATCCGCGGCGGCCCGCCAGAGAACGTCACCTACAACGGCGCCGCCGCCCCCCTCCCCAACGTGTGGATCGCCGTGCGGGCGAGCCTGCGCGGCGTGCTCGAACGGGTCACCCTCGCCGACGTCGCGGCCGACAAGCTCCCGGCCAACGTGATCAAGCTCGCCCAAGACCCGGAGGCCTGGGTCACGCGCTGAGGGCGACCGCGGGCTGGGAGTGGCGGAGGTAGACGATGTCGCGGCGCTCGAGCTCGAGCTCGTCGGCCTTCTCGGGCGTGAGCTGAGCGTGGGCCTGTCCCCCGTCGGCGAGCTCGAGCTCGACGCGCACGTGGGAGCCGAGGTGGACGACGCGCGAGACCATCGCCTCGACGGCGTCGCCCTCGGGCTCGAGGGCGAGGGAGACCTCGTGCGGGCGCACCAGGGTCTCGCCGATGCGGCTCACGGGACCGAGGAAGCCCATCACCCAGTCGGTCGCGGGGTGGCGGTAGACCTCGCGCGGCGCGCCCGCCTGCTCGACCCGTCCCGCGCGCATGATCACCACCTGGTCGGCGACCTCCATCGCCTCCTCCTGGTCGTGGGTGACGATCAGGGTGGTCACGCCGAGGTCGTCGTGGAGGCTCCGCAGCCACGAGCGGAGCTCGGCGCGCACGTTGGCGTCGAGGGCGCCGAAGGGCTCGTCGAGGAGGAGCACCCGGGGGCGCACGGCGAGGGCCCGGGCGAGCGCCATGCGCTGGCGCTGCCCGCCCGAGAGCTGGGAGGGATAGCGGTCGGCGTAGCCCGAGAGCCCGACGATGCCCAGGAGCTCGTCGACGCGCTCGCGGATCTCGGCCTTGGGCCGGCGGCGCACAGTGAGTCCGAAGGCGACGTTGTCGCGCACCGTCATGTGCTTGAAGGCGGCGTAGTGCTGGAAGACGAAGCCGATCCCGCGCCGCTGGGGCGGGAGGGCGAGCGCCTCCTCGCCGCCGATGGCGATCTCCCCGGCGTCGGGCTCCTCGAGGCCGGCGATGAGGCGCAGGAGCGTCGACTTCCCCGATCCGCTCGGCCCCAGGAGCGCGCTCAGCGAGCCTTCGGGGACTTCGAGGGAGACGCCATCCACGGCCTTGAAGGAGCCAAAGGACTTGTGCACGTCGTGAAGCGAGATCGCCATCAGAGCCTCCGCTTGTCAGGTGCCGTCATGGTCATGATCACCAGGACGAAGATCGAGATCGCCGCCAGCAGCGCGCCCGCCGTGTAGGCGCCGGTGCTGTCGAAGTTGTAGAACCGGGTGTCGACGAGCAGGGGCAGGGTCTGCGTGTGGCCCGAGATGTTCCCCGAGACGACGAGCACGGCGCCGTATTCGCCGAGCGCGCGCGCGGTGGTGAGCACGACGCCGTAGGCCAGGCCCCAGCGGATCGAGGGCAGGGTGATGCGCAGGAACGTCTGCAGGCGAGAGGCGCCGAGGGTGGCCGCGGCCTCCTCCTGCTCGGTGCCCACCTCCCTGAGCACGGGCGCGACCTCGCGTGCCACGAAGGGCAGGGACACGAACATGGTGGCGAGGATCATCCCCAGCGGGTTGAAGATGACCCCGATGCCGTGGGTGGCCAGCCACTTGCCAAACCAGCCCGTGGTGCCGTAGACGAGGATGAGCGAGAGGCCGACGATGACCGGGGAGATCACGAAGGGCACCTCGATGGCCAGGTCGAGCAGCCAGCGCGCGCGGCCCCTTCCCCGGACGAGGACGAGTGCGCACACGACGCCGAAGATGGTGTTGGCGAAGACGGCGATGAGGGTGATCTCGAGGGTCAGCCACAGGGCGCTGACCGCCGCCGGGGTGCTGAGCGACGCCCACACCGAGGACAACCCGTGGGCGAAGGTCTTCTCGAACACGAGCCCGACCGGGAGCAGGAGGAGGAGCGCCAGGTAGCCGAGGGCGATCGCCCGCAGGCCGAGGCGAGCGGGGCGGGGCACGCTCATCGGTGGCCTCTTCCGAGGCGCGCGAGCCCGCGGATGCCCAGGAGCACGGCGAGCGAGATGGCGAGCAGGAGCACCGAGGCGGCGGCGGCGGCGTGAGGCGAGCCGTTCTCGACCTCGCCGAAGATGAACACGCTCATGACCTGGCTCTTGAAGGGGATGTTGCTGGCGAGGAGGACCACCGATCCGTACTCGCCCACGGCGCGGGCGAAGGCGAGCGCGGTGCCGCTGAGGATCGAGGGCATGAGGTTCGGGAGCACGATGCGGCGGAAGGTCGTCGCCGAGCTCGCCCCCAGCGACACCGCGGCCTCCTCCATCTCGGCGTCGAGGGCGTGGAGCACGGGCTGGACCGAGCGCACCACGAAGGGCAGAGTGACGAAGAGCAGGGCCACGAACACCGCCGTGCTCGTGTAGGCGAGATTGATGTGCAGCGGGCTGTCGGGGCCGTAGAGCGCGACCAGGGTGAGCCCGGCGACGATGGTGGGCAGCGCAAAGGGGAGGTCGACGACGGCGTTGACGATGCGCTGCCCGGGGAAGCTGTCGCGCACCAGGACCCAGGCGATGAGGGTGCCCATGATGGCGTTGATCGCGGTGACGACGGCGGCCGAGATCAGGGTGAGCTTGAGCGCCGAGAGCGCGACCGGGCTCGTGGCTGCGCTCCACGACGCGCCCACGCCGCCGCTGAAGGCACTGGCGACGACGGCGGCGATGGGGAGCAGGACGATGACGCTGAGGTAGCCGGTGGCCACGCCCAGGCCGAGGCCGGCCGGCCGCCGGCGGCCCCGCGCCCGGCGACGGCCGGTGGCACGTAAGCGCAGGCCGCCGGCCCCGCGGCCCGAGCCCCCTGGGGCCGCGGGCGAGCCCGGGGCCGCGGGCGAGCCCGGGGCCGCGGGCGAACCCGGAGCCGGGGCCAGCTCAGCCGCGATGACGTCAGGGGGCGGCAGTGCTCACTCCCTGCGCCTGCTCGAGCTTGGTCACGACCCCGTTGGTGGGGTCGAAGAACTTGCTCGTGACCGACGTCCAGCCCCCGAGGTAGGCGATGGTGAAGAGCTTGGCGGGCTGGGTGAAGCTCGACTTGTACTGGGCGGCGACCGAGGGCAGCACGGGGCGGTAGCCCTCCTTGGCCCACAGCGCCTGGCCCGCCGGGGACTCGAGCCAGCTCACGAAGGCCTTGGCCTGGGCGGCGTGGGCGCTCTTCACGGTGACGGCGATCGGGTTCTCGATCAGGACGGTCTGGGCCGGGACCACGTAGGAGACCGCGATGCCCTTCTTCTTGGCGTGGATGAGGTCGTCCTCGTAGTCGAGGACGACGTCGCCCTCGCCCGAGGCGAAGGTCTGCAGGGCCGCGCTGGCCGCACTCGGCTGGGCCACGACGTTCTTGAGCAGCGCCTGCAGGTAGGCCTGGGCCTGAGCCGGGGTCTTGCCGAGCTCGAGCTGGGCGCCGTAGGCGGCGACGAGGTTCCACCGCGAGGCGCCCGAGGTGAAGGGATTGGGGGTGATGACCTTGACGCCGGGCTTGATCAGGTCGGCCCAGCTCGTGATGTGCTTGGGATTCCCGGGGCGGACGCCGAAGGCGACGACCGAGTCGGTGACCATCCCCTTGGTCGGGCCGGAGTCCCAGCTCGGCGCGACGATGCCGGCCTTGACCAGGCGGGTGACGTCGGGGGCGAGCGAGAAGTTGACGACGTCGGCGGGCTGCCCGGCGGCCACGGCGCGGCTCTGCGTGCCCGAGGGCCCGAACGAGGTGGTGAAGCTGACGCCCTTGCCCCCAGCCGTCTGCTCGTAGGCGGCGATGAGCTTGGCGTAGGCCGAAGACGGCGTCGAGTAGGCCACGAGCGAGAGCGATACCCCGCTCCCGGCATTGGTCGCCGCCGATTTCGTCGAGCTGGCGCTGCTCGTGGTGTCCGATGACCCGCCGCAGGCGGCGAGCACGGCGGCGGTGGCGGCGGCGCTCGCCACCACCCGCAGCCCCGCGACTCCGCGTGCGCGTCTGCTCTGCTTCCGTTCCGCCCTGGTCAATTCCGGTCTCAAGGGTGCGCTCCTGTTCGTAAATACTAGCTTGTTTATCCAGATTATCCATATTGTCGGAAATGAGGTCGGCTGACGGCCCTACGCGACCAAGCTCTTGTAGGGTTCCCGCGGCCGGATGCGCTTCTTCGAGTACGAATCGCGGGCGATCGTCGCCAAGGCCGGGATCCCGGTGACCAAGCACGGCTTCGCGAAGACCGCGCTCGAGGCGCGCGAGATCGCCGAGGAGATCGCCGGCCCGGTGGTCATCAAGTCCCAGGTCCTCACCGGCGGGCGGATGAAGGCCGGCGGCGTCCAGTTCGCCGAGACCCCCGACGAGGCCGCCCGGCACGCCGAGGACATCCTCGAGCTCGAGATCGGCGGCCACATGCCGCGGGGCGTGCTCGTCGACTCGCGCGCCGCGGTCAAGCACGAGTACTACGCGGGGGTGGTGTGGGACGGGATCCGCAAGCAGCCGGTGATGCTCTTCTCCGACATGGGCGGGATCGACATCGAGGAGGTCGCCGATCAGCATCCCGACCACGTGGCGCGCGGGCATTTCTCGACCCTGCGCCCGTTCTCCGACTGGCAGGCCAAGCAGGTCATAGCCTCGCTGGGGGTCACCGGCTCGGCGCTCAACCGCCTCACCCCCATCCTCGCCCGGCTCGCCCGGCTCTTCCTCGAGTACGACATGACGCTCGCGGAGATCAACCCGCTCGCCCAGCTCGAGGACGGGGCCTTCGTCGCCCTCGACGCTCACATGGACATGGAGAACGAGG
>DASZKU010000106.1:0-1718 GCA_035552815.1 Solirubrobacteraceae bacterium
CCTGCTTGCGCACGCCGAGGAGATCGATGCGCTGACCGCCGGTGACCTTGACCATGGGCACGTCGTACTTGTTGTCGGCGGCGTCGGCGATGCGCCGGAGCTGATCGGGGGTGACGACGCCGCCGTGGATCCGAGGCACCACCGAGAAGGTGCCGTCGCGCTGGATGTTGGCGTGGACGCGGTCGTTGATGAAACGGGCGTGGCGCTCCTCTTGGTGGCGGTTGTCGCTGACCTCGGAGACGAGGTAGGCGAGGGCGGGCTTGCACGCCCCGCACTGGCGCCCGGTCCGGCAGGCGTTTGCGACCTCGCTCACCGACTGCCACCCGCCCTCGCGGATGGAGGCGGCGAGCTCCTCGCGCGTCTGGCGCTCGCACGGGCACAGGTAGGCGGGTTCGTCGTTCAGGCCGCCGGTGGCGGCGGCGACGATGGCGATGACGCTCGACCGGCACGAGCCGCACCCCGTCCCCGCCCGGGTGCGCGCCATCACCTCGCGGGGCGTGGCGCACCCGCCCTCGCTGACGGCGGCGATGAGCTCGCCCTTGCACACGGTGTTGCAGTTGCAGATCTGGGCTTCCTGGGGAAGGTCCTCGGGGCCCAGGGCGGCGGCAGCGGCCAGCCGCTCCAGGGGATCGATGACGGTCTCCGCCCCGGCGATCGCGGCCAGCAGCGCCTCTGAGCCACGCACATCGCCGAGGAGCACAGCGCCAGCGGCGCGGCCGTCGCGGACCACGAGCTTGCGGTACATCCCCGCCCCGGCGTCGACGCTGATCGCCTCGCTGTCCCCCTCGGCGGCGCCGATGGCGACGAGGTCGATCCCCGCCACCTTGAGCTTGGCCGAGGGCACGGATCCTCGATAGGGATGGCCAGGACGGTCGAGCAGCGTCGCCGCCGCCACCTTGGCCTGCTCGAGAATGGGGGCCACGAGCCCGTAGACGACGCCGGCGTGCTCGGCGCACTCGCCGACCGCCACCACCTCGGGGACCGAGGTGCGCATGTGGTCGTCAACGACGATCCCGCGCTCGCACCGCAGGCCAGCTTCCCGCGCCAGCGACGCCTCGGGGCGGATCCCGATCGAGACCACGACGAGATCGGCCTCGAGCTCCTCGCCGCCGTGGAAGCGCAGCGCGCGGACCCAGTCCTCACCGATGACGGCGTCGGTCTGGCGTTCGAGGAGGACCTCGACCCCGAGCTCGCGCAGCCGCGGGAGCAGGAGCTCGGCCGCGCCGGCGTCGAGCTGGCGCTCCATGACCCGGTCCATGAGGTGGACGACGGTGACGGCGCACCTCTGGGCGACGAGGCCCCGCGCCGCCTCGAGGCCGAGGAGGCCGCCTCCGATGACCACGGCGCGGCGCACGCCCGGCGAGGACGCCGCCGCACGAATGGCGTCGCAGTCCTCCGGGCCTCGGAAGGCGTAGACACCGTCGAGATCAATGCCGGGGATGGGAGGCAGGAGGGGGCGGGACCCGGTGGCGAGGACGAGCCGCGCGAAGGCCAGCGCAGAGCCGTCCGCGAGGACGAGGGCCCGGCGCTCTCGCTCGAGCCGAGCGACGTGCGCACCGGTCAGGACCCGAACCCTGCGATCGGCAAACCATTCGCTGGGCCGAAGGGCCACGGTTTCGGGATCTTCGCCGGAGGCGAGGAGTTCGGACAGGCGCACACGGTCATAGGGCAGGCGCGGCTCGCCACAGATGAGGGTCACCGGCACCTCGCGATCGCGG
>DASZKU010000107.1:0-6590 GCA_035552815.1 Solirubrobacteraceae bacterium
CCATCAGCGGGGGGTATGGCGTAGCGCCCTCGTAGACTCGCTCACCGCATGCGCCCACGGACGATCCTCTACACCGGCAAGGGCGGAGTGGGCAAGACCTCGGTGGCCGCGTGCACGGCGCGGCGTACGGCGCAGAACGGACTGCGCACGCTCATCCTCTCGACCGATCCCGCCCACAGCCTGTCCGAGTCGCTCGAGACCGAGCTCGGCGCCGAACCGGTGCACGTCGCAGCGAAGCTCTGGGGGCAGGAGGTCAAGGCCCAGGACGAGATGGAGCGTCACTGGTCGGGGGTGCAGGATTGGCTCGGTGAGCTCTTCGTGGAGCGCGGCGTCGACCGGATCTCGGCCGAGGAGCTCAGCGTCCCGCCCGGCATGGACGAGCTCTTCGCGCTCCTGCGCCTCCAGGCCCACCACGTCTCGGGTGACTGGGACGTGATCGTCGTCGACTGCGCCCCCACGGGCGAGACCCTGCGACTCCTGTCGTTCCCCGACATCGCGCGGTGGTGGATCGAGAAGGTGTTCCCGCGAGAACGCCAGATCCTCGCTGCCGCGCGCCCCATCGCGCGCTCGCTGCTCGACATCCCCCTTCCCACCGAGGCGGTGTTCGCCGACATCCAGCGGCTCTCGGGCAGCCTCATCGCCATGAACGAGATCCTCCGCGACCGCGAGCGCTCGACCATCCGCCTGGTCATGAACCCGGACAAGATGGTCATCGGCGAGGCGATGCGGACCTTCACGTACCTCAATCTCTACGGCTACCTGACCGACGCGGTCATCGTCAACCGTGTCTTCCCCCGCGAGGTGGGCCGCTACTTCGCCCGCTGGCGCGCCCTCCAGGAGGAGCATCTCGAGCTCGTGCAGTCGGCCTTCGCCCCCGTCCCCGTACTCCGCGCCCCCTACTTCGAGCAGGAGGTGGCGGGAGCGGAGATGCTCGACCGCCTCGGCTCCGCGCTCTTCGACGGCCACGACCCCGAAGCGGTGCTCCACGATGCCATCACCCAGGAGCTCACGGTGTCCGAGACCGGCGCGCGCCTGCGCCTCGCCCTCCCCTTCGCCCGCAAGGGAGACGTCACCCTGAAGAAGATCGGCCTCGAGCTCATCGTCCGGGTCGACGGCCAGAAGCGGACTATCATCCTCCCCCCCGCGCTCGCCTCCTTCCGCCCCAGCGAGGCCACGTTCGAGGCAGGGGCGCTCGAGGTCACCTTCGATGGCGCGCAACGATCCACCTCACCCCGGCGCGGCTGACGACCCCGAGGGCGCCGGCGCCGGGCCTGAGCCCTCCGAGGAGGAGGAGACGCTGCGGCGCCTGAGCGAGCGACTCGACCGCGCCTCCGATACCGCCGAGCGCCTGATCGCCGAGGCCGCCGCGGAGTCCGCCACCCGCGCGGCCGACGCCTTCCGGCGTCCTCCGCCCGCGGGCTGGCAGGCGCCGGAGACCGAGGAGGCCCCCGGGCGCAGCGGCGACCTCGACCTCCTCGTCCAGCTCCTCGAATCACTGCGCGACCTGATCCCGCCCGAGCTCCAGCAACGCCTCGCCGAGGCGGTGCGGGAGCTCCTGCTCGCCGTCCGGGCCCTGATCAACTGGTATCTCGAGCGCCTCGACAAGCACGCCGAAGAACCGGCCGAGGTCCAGGACATCCCGATCAACTGGGATTGACGGGCGTGGGCGCAGGCGCGCTCGGCGTCGGGGGGCGCGCGTACAATCGAGCGGTGGCCCGTAGCTGGATCCTCACCGGGCCGCCGGAGCCACCCGCGGCGACGGCAGCCCGGGCATGAGCGGAGAGGAAACGATCGAGCGCAGCACCGAGCGCTCCGCCTCGGTCCCGGTGCGCCTGCGCCGGGCATGGAAGGCGCTGCCCGCTGACCGCCGGCTGGCGGCGGGCGCGGCCCTCGGGCTCTTCCTCACCCTGTTCCTCCCCTGGTACCAGGAGACCGGCCTCGCCAGCGGCGGCCGCGGGGTTCAGACGGCCACCGTCTCCCTCACCGGCTGGGCCGCCTTCTCATGGGTCGAAGCCGCCGTGCTCCTCGTCGCCGTCGGCGTCCTCGCCCTCATCTTCCTGCGCTCCGAAGGCAGGGCCTTTCACCTCCCCGGCGGCGACGGCATCATCGTCACCGTCGCCGGCGGCTGGACCTGCCTGCTCGTGATCTGGCGGATCTTCGACAAGCAGGGTGTCAGCAGCCGCGGCCAGTTCGCCACCACCTCGGGTATCGAATGGGGCATCTTCATCACCCTCGGCGTCGCCGGCGTGCTCGCCTACGCGGGATCGCGGATCCGCGCCGCCCACACTCCCGAGCCCCCGCTGCCCGGGGAGGATGCCGAGCCCTGGCCCGAGACGCCCCAGCGGCCCGACACGCCCCGGCGGTCAGAAACGCCGAGCGCGCCGGCGCCCGCAGCCGCCCTGGCGCGCCGCAGCCGCCGCGCGGCGTGGGCCGAGCCCGTGACCTGGGACGAGCCTACCGGGCTCACCGAGCCGCGCGCGAAGTCCGCGAAGCCCGCCCCGACGGCTCCCATGCGCCTGGTCGAGCCCGCCGACGGCCCCCACCAGCTGAGCATCCCGCTCGACGGCGATCCACCGGCCTGGACGTAGGCGGACCCTACGGCGGGCGCACCATGTAGAGCACGTACACGCTCACCCCGGCGATGACGAGGAGGCCCACGACGATCACCGGGCGGGACTTGTAGATGTGGCCGAAGGTCGCGATGACGAAGCCCGCGGCCACGGTGAGAAAGGGGATGGTCGGGAAGGGGTTTCCGGCTGCCAGGTAGGTGAGCACCGCGACGAGCATCCCAGACGGCCCGGAGGTGCGTGCCGGGTGGCCGAGGCTCGCGGCGCCGTGGGCCAGGCTCGCGGCGCGCGCGGTGACCTATCCTGCCCGGAATGCCCATCATCCCCGGATCGGTCGAGGAGGTCGCCGCCGGCCTCAGAGAGGCTGGATACCTGGCGGGCGGGACGACGGCGCTGGTGTCCTACCTGGCCACCAAGCTCGACAAGCCGGTGCTTGTCGAGGGGCCGGCCGGGGTGGGCAAGACGGAGCTCGCCAAGGCGCTGGCGCGGTATCTCGATCGGACGCTCGTGCGCCTGCAGTGCTACGAGGGTCTCGACGAGGCCAAGGCGCTCTACGAGTGGAACTACCGCAAGCAGCTGCTGCGCATCCAGACCGAGGCCGACGCGGCGGGCTGGCAGGACGTGCAGGACGACATCTTCGGCGAGGAGTTCCTCCTCCGGCGGCCGCTGATGACGGCGATCGCGTCCGAGACGCCGGTGGTCCTCCTCATCGACGAGATCGACAAGACCGACCAGGAGTTCGAGGCCATGCTCCTCGAGCTCCTCTCCGACTTCCAGATCTCGATCCCCGAGCTCGGGCGCATCGAGGCGCGCACGCAGCCGGTGGTGCTCCTCACCTCGAACAACACGCGCGAGCTCACCGAGGCGCTCAAGCGGCGCTGCCTGTATCTGTGGCTCGACTACCCCGACCTCGCCCACGAGCTCGAGATCGTGCGGCTCCATTCGCCCGAGCTCGACGAGGCGCTGGCGCGCAAGCTCGTCGAGGTCATCCACCAGGTCCGCGAGCTCGATCTCAAGAAGCCGCCCTCGATCGCCGAGTCGATCGACTGGGCGCGGGCGCTTCTCCTCCTCGGCGCGCGCGACATCGATGCCGGCACGTTTGCCGAGACGATGAGCGTGATCGTCAAGCACCGGACCGACCTCGACACGGTCGCCGCCCGCGTCGGCCTTCAGCTCACGCCGGCGCCCGATGCCACCCGCCCGGCCGCATAGCGCCCTGTACGGGGGGCTCCCCGACCCGGGGCCGGGCGGCTTCGACGGCCAGCTCCTCGCCTTCGCCGAGGATCTCCGCTCCGAGGGGATGGCGCTCGGGACCTCGGAGCTCCTCGACGCCTTCGCGGCCCTCGAGCATGTCTCGTGGACCGAGCGCACGGCCTTCAAGGAGGCGCTGGCCGCGACCCTGGCCAAGTCGCCCGAGGACCGGCGCGTGTTCGAGCTCGTGTTCGAGCGCTTCTTCTTCCGCGCCGCCGAAGCCGAGGCCACCCGCAACGAGATCGACGAGCAGGGCGGCCTTCAGGGCGGGGACGAGATCGACCTCGAGGCGCTGCGCCGGCAGATCGCCGCCGCCCTGCGCGACGGCGCCGAGGGGATGATGGGCGACCTTGCCCGCCTCGCCATCGCCGCCTTCGGCCGCGGCGAGGGCTCGGGCGTGGTCGGCGTCGACGTGCAGCGCATCCGCCGCTCGCTCGGCCTGCGCGCCGAGCCCCAGCCCGACCTCCCCGACGGCGATCCGCGCCGCGACGGCCTTCCCCGCGAGCAGATCCGCAGCTTCGAAGCGCACCTGAGGAGGGAGCTCGAGCGCGACGCCATCGAGCGCACCCGCTCGCTGCCCCCCAAGCGGCCCCTCAGCGATCTCGACCGCGCCCTCCCCACCGGCCCGGTGCAGGACCTCGCCGCCGTGCACCGCGTGGTGGCCCAGCTCAAGCGCCGCCTCGCGACCCAGGGTCACGAGGTCCGGGGACGCAAGCGCCACGCCCACGTCGACGTGCGCCGGACCATGCGCGCGTCGCTGCAGACCGGCGGGGTGCCCATCGACCTCAAGTACCGGCCACGCCGCCCCCGCCGCCCGGAGATCTTCGTCCTCTGCGACGTCTCCACCAGCGTGACGAGCGCGAGCACCTTCTTCCTCAGCGTCCTCCACGCGCTCCACGACTCCTTCCGCAAGCTCCGGTCCTTCGTCTTCATCGAGCGGATCTCGGAGGTCACCGAGGTGCTCGAGCGCGAACGCGACTTCCGCGCCGCCAGCGCGGCGATCGGACGCGACGCCGGCGTCGCCGACATCTCGGGCTACACCGACTACGGGCGCGTGTGGACCGAGTTCCTGGCCCTGATCGAGGACGAGCTCCACCCCCGGGCCACGGTGATCGTCCTCGGCGACGCACGCACCAACGGCCGGCCTCCGCGCGATGACGTGTTCGCGCTCATCACCGCCAAGGCCGGGAGAACGTTCTGGCTCAATCCCGAGCCGCGCCTGTACTGGAACTACGGTGACTCGGTGATGTCCGCCTACGAGCGCCACTGCACGGCGTTCGAGTGCTGGCGCACCGATCAGCTCGAGGACTTCGTGAAGGCACTCACCCAGCCGATGGTGGCCTGAGCGCGGCGAGAGCGACGCCGGCCCCCTCCGCTAACCCGCCTCGACGAAGCGCGTCACCACCGTGCGGGTATCGCCGGCCGCGTCGGTGAGCACCCACTTGGCCGTGTAGGCGCCGCGCGCGAGGGCTGCCACGGGGACGCCGCCCGCGGTGTTGACGTTCGCGGTGTGGAACACGACGGCCCCGCCCGAGCCCGAGCCCGAGCCCGAGGTGATGGTCAGCGCCACCCGGGACCCGTTGGCGATGACCGCGTGCTGGGGGGTGGGGACCCCGGCCCCGGCCAGGGCGGTGAAGGGGCCGTAGAGGGTGGCGCCGTCGCTCGGCGCGGTGAACGCGAGCTCCGGCACCTGGGTGAGGGTGACGCCGCCGCTGAGGTCGTCGGTCTCCTCGATGTGGGCCGCGGGCAGGCCCTTGGCGCTCCCGCTCGCGGGGCAGATCTTGCCCGTGCCGGCGATGCCCGGGGCGCCGACGGCGGCGTTCGTCGGGGGAGTGGTGGGGGCGGAGCCGTAGTACTTGCCGGCCTCGCACGTGCCCGAGGCGATGATCGTCTGAGCGCCGATGAGGTTGACCCTGAGGTGGGCGACGTGGAGGGTGGTGAGGGTGAGGTGGGCGGCGTTGGTCAGGGTCACCACGTCGCCGCCCATCAGTCCCCGGCCCCCGGGGAAGGCGGCGGCCGCGCTCACCCCGCGGCCGTCCGCGCGCGCGTGCACGGTGACGTGGCCGCGGCGGCGGGTGAGGGTGTACCGAGTACCGGGGACGAGGCCCGAGCAGCTCACTCGCTCCGAGCGGAGGTTCGCCGTGCACGTCGGGAAGCCGCTCGGGCGGAACAGGAGCTGGCGGTTATCGAGGAGCGAGGCGGCGTTCGCCTCCCCGAGGGGCACGGAGAGGCTGACGAGGGCGCCGTTGGGATTGCGGGCGGTGACGCCGCGGTTGTCGGAGCTCTCGAGGCGCACGGCGGCGCCCGGGGCGATCGACCCGGTGTGGACGATCGAGACGTCGGTCTCGGTCCCGCACTGGCTCACCGGGGAGGGGGCGAGGGCGCGGCCGATCGTCAGCTCGAGCACGCCGGTCTGAAAGCACGGGCCGATGAGGACGCCGCCGCTCCCGAAGCCTGCCGCCACCGCGTAACCGTGGTCGAGGTCGAACCATCCCGTCCAGCCGCTCTCGGTGAAGGGGTTGCCGCCGTTGCCGGTGAGGATGGTCTCCGACGGCGGTCCTCCCGCGCCGTAGGCGACGAAGACCTTGTCGCGGTCATCGCCGAAGCCCGCGGCCGCCGCCCGGGTGAGCGACCTCAGGTCCACCGGCCCCCACGACCCATCCGCGCGCGTCGTCGTCCGCACCCCGGCGACGAGCGTCCCCGCACGCACCAGGGTCACGGTCACGCTCACGTTCGCCCTCGCCGTGCCCATGCTCCCGCTCACCGCGGAGC
>DASZKU010000108.1:0-4475 GCA_035552815.1 Solirubrobacteraceae bacterium
AGGACGCGAAGGACGTGAGCGGGAGGATTGGCCTCGAGTCGTGGATCAGCAGGGGCGCGAGCTCGATCGAGTTATCGGCCGCGAGCTCGTAGCGCAGGCCCCGGGTGCGCGGGGCGAGATAGCGCGAGATCGCGGCC
The DNA here is from genome assembly GCA_035552815.1 of Solirubrobacteraceae bacterium. Taxonomy (GTDB): domain Bacteria; phylum Actinomycetota; class Thermoleophilia; order Solirubrobacterales; family Solirubrobacteraceae; genus Palsa-465. Next base: position 138 of record DASZKU010000108.1, read on the forward strand.
TCGACCTTGCGGGGCTGGACCGGCAGGCCGACGGAGTCCGACTTGGCCTGGACGATGACCCGGTCAGACTCCTTGACGGGGAAGCTCAGGCAGGCCGCGAGGGCGAGGACGCCGGCGAGCACGGCGAGGGGCCGGGCCGCGCGGCCGCCGAAGGTGGCGGCGAGGGCGACGACGACGGCAGCGCCAGCCACGACCGACGAGCGGACGACCGACGATGAGTGCAGGGTCGACGTGTACCAGCACACGCCCGCGAGCCCCGCGGCGAGCAGGAGGACCGAGGTTCGCGCGCGGCCGCCCGCCCACAGAGCGCCCGCGAGCGAGGTGCCCGCCCGTCCGGCAGGCCGGAGCGAGTCGACGAGCGAAGCGAGACCCAGGCCGATGGCCGCGGCCACGGCCGGCGTGACCATCTCCAGGTAGCGGGCGTGGAGGAGCGAGACGTAACTGAGGAGCGCGACCGCGGATCCGAGCCACACGACCATGGCTAGGGCGAAGGCGATCGCGAGGCGGCTGCTCGGCGCCGCTTCCCCGCGCGCGCGCCGGCGCCACTCGATGATCAGGGCAGCGCCGCCGAGGGCGAGGGCGGCGAGGAGCATGACGCCGAAGAGACGGCCGAGGCTGCCGACGCCGTCGAAGAGGCGGAACACGCCCGGCGGCGCCGAATAGACGCCTCCCCTCGGCTGGGTGCCGGTCAGGCGACCGAGGCCGTTGAAGCTGAAGATGGCGTCGAACACGGTTCCGGTCCTCGGTCCGTCCGGGACCGGATGGCGCCCGGGGGCGAGCGTGACCGCCACCGCCCACGACAGCGAAACGACGACGAGGGCGACCCCGGCGAGGCCGATGTCGGCCGCGCGCCGGCCGCGCGGCAGGGGCGCGGCGACGCCGTAGAGGACGATCAGGGCGGGGACGGCGACCATGCCCTCGCCGAGCTTGACGCTGAAGGCGAGCCCGAGCGCGACCCCGGCGAGGATGAGGAAGCGCCGGCTGCCGAGTTGCGCCGCGCGCACGGTCAGCCACAGGGCGGCGACGACGCACAGCATCATCAGCGAGTCCATGGTGTCGCTGCGCGAGGTGAGCACGGAGACGGGCGTCACCGCGAGTGCGACGGCGGCGGCGAGACCGGCGCCGCGCCCCGCGACGCGCCGCACGACGTCGTAGAGCACGGGCACCGCAAGCGTGCCCCCCACCGCCTCGGGGAGCTTCAGCGCCCACGAGCTCCATCCGAACGCCTTCACGCTCGCGACCTGGAGCCAGAGGTCGAGGGGCGGCTTGTCGACGGACAGGGTCGCGCCGGGATCGAAGGCGCCGAAGAGGAAGTTGTGCCACGACAGCCCCATGCTGTGGACCGCGGCGTCGTAGAACGGGTTCCCGACCACGTCGTCGAGCTCGGCGAAGCGCAGGGCGGCCGCGAGCGCGGTGATGACGCAGATCCACCACGGGACCACGCGGATGAGCCGGGCCGCGAGCTCGCGTGCCCGTTCGGCCGCGTACAAGCGTGGCTCCGGTATGGCCAGGCTCTCGGCTCGGTTATCGACGCTGGTCATCCGATCCCAACAGTTTTACCCAACCGGATTCCTCGGCTCAGCGCCCGCCCTCGTCCCGCGCTCCGGGGCGGACCGGCGGGCCGCGCCAGCGGCGCGTGATCACCCCCACTCCGAAGCTGATGGCCGAGAAGAGGACCACGAGCCCGACGAGGATCGCCACCACCCCGAGCCCGGGACTGAGGACGAGGACGAGGATGGCCACCACGGCGGCGAGGAGGACGTCGACCACGAGCCGGCCCCGGTTGTTCACAGCGGCAGGCGGCGGAACACGGGCCGCGGCAGGTGGCGCAGGACGGCGAAGAGGGGGCGCAGGGTGGCCGGGACCCAGATCGTGTGCGCGCGGCCGCCGAGAGCTTTCACGGTGGCGTCGGCCACGGCCTCGGGCGTGGTGGCCAGGGGCGCGCGCGGCAGGCCTGCGGTCATGCGCGTGGTCACGAAACCGGGCCGCACCACGAGCACGCGCACACCCGTGCCCGCGGTGGCGTCGGCGAGCCCCTGGGCCAGCCCGTCGAGGCCGGCCTTGGCGGCGCCGTAGACGGCGTTGCTGGCCCGGACGCGCTCGCCGGCGACGGTCGAGAGGACGACGAGGGTACCGGAACCCTGGTCGCGCAGAGCGCGCAGGGCATGGAGGAGCAAGGACCCGCTGCCGAGGAAATTGACGCGCATGACCGCCTCGGCGAGCGCGGGGTCGGCGTCGAGACCCTCCTGGGCGCCGAGGACGCCCACGGCGAGAACGACGACATCGAAGCCCCCGGATTGCTCGAAGGCACGCGCGATCACGGCGGCGTGCGCGTCGGTGTCGCCAGCGTCGACGATGTCGATCGGGCCGACCTCGAGTCCCTCCCGCGCCAGCTCGTGCCCCGCCCATTCCAGGCGCTCGCGGTCGCGCCCGAGCAGGTAGGCGCGCACGGGCCCGTCCGCGGCGAGCCGCCGGGCGATCGCGAGCGCGATCTCCGAGCTGCCCCCGAGGAGGAGCAGTCGTCGCGGCGCCCGAGCGTCCGCGCCCGTGCTGCTCACGCGCCGCCGACCCTCACGAGGCCGGTGCGCAGCGCGAGATCAGAGCGCCACAAGCCGTCGGGATCGGCGCTGGCACGTGCTTCCTGCCACTCGGCCAGGCGGGGGTACATCGCCTGCACCGTAGCGGGGCGCAAGCGGGCGTCCTTGCTCAGGTAGACCCGCCCGCCGGCGCCGGCCACGAGATCGTCGAAGGTGTCGAGGAGGCCGTAGACTCCGCGGGCCGCGCGCGGCAGGTCCAGGGCGAGCGTCCAGCCCTCGAGCGGGAACGAGAGCGGGGCGCCGTTCGCGGGACCGAAATCCTTGAGCACGGCGAGAAAGCAGGGAACGCGCGCGCGGCGCAGGCCGGAGAGGACGGCGTGGAGAACCTGCTCCTGGCCCGGCGGGATCACCAACTGGTACTGGAGGAAGCCCGCGCTTCCGTACAGGCGCGGCCACGACGCGAGCGCATCGAGCGGAAACATGTGGGCGCCCAGTCCCTCCAAGTGGCCCCGACCGTGGCGGGGGGCGCGCCGGTAGCGAAACTCGTTGTAGGCGCGGATCGTGCTCGCGCGCACGACTCCCGCGGGCCAGCGCTCGGGCACGGTGACGCTCGCGCGTACCGTCGCGCGGTCGCGGCGCGCGGTGGCCTCCGCCCGCGCCTCCGCGGGTGCGTGGGCGGCGCGGGTGACGACGCCGCGGCCCGCCCGCGAGCCGAGCAGGTCGAGCCACGCGACCCGGTGTGGGCCTCCGGGGCCGGCGAGGAGGGCGAGCGCCTCGTCGAGGTCGCGCGCGCGGTCCGTATCGACCGACATGAGCGCGCTTCCGGCCCTCAGGAGCGCGATCTCAGCCCACACGATCAGGCCCGTGAGGCCCAGGCCGCCGGCCGTGGCCTCGAACAGCCCCGAGGGGTCTCCGGGCTCGAGCTCGAGCATCTCGCCCGCCGCCGTCAAGAGGCCGATCCGGAGCACATGGGTGGAGAAGGTGCCGACGCTGCCGTGGTTCTTACCGTGGATGTCGCTGGCGATGGCGCCGCCGACAGTCACATGCTGGGTTCCGGGCACGACCGGGACCATCCACCCGCGCGGGACGACGGTGGCCAGGAGCTCGCCGAGGCTGACACCGGCTTGCGCGGTCACGGTGCCCTCGTCGCCGTCGAACGAGAAGCCGCATAGGCCGGTCATCTCGAGCACGTGTCCGCCGCTGAGCTGGGCGGCGTCGCCGTAGCTGCGCCCGAGGCCGCGAGCGATGGCCCCACCCGAGCGGATCTCGGGCTGCTGCGAGCGCCGACACCCGGCGAGCGCCTCGGCCAGCTGCGCCTCGTCGGTCGGGCGCAGCATCGTCACGCTCGCGCCACCACCTCCGCCCCATCCGTGCACCTGCGCGTGACGGGCGACGATCGTGTCCGCGTCAGTGAGTGGCATGGATGGTGATCGCGAAGGTGACGATCCAGGCTACCGCCCAGAACCGCAGCCAGCGGTCGCCGAAAACGAGATCCTCGGGCGCCTCCCCATCACCCCGGCGCAGCAGGAGGCCGTAGCGGAGCAGGCAGCCGGCGAAGGGGACGACGGTGGTCAGTCTCCAGGGCACGCCCTCGACCAGGGGTCCCGCCACCGCCCACAGCACGTAGGCGGCGAAGGCGGCGAGCATGCTCGCGGTCAGCGCGAGGCGCAGGCGCGATTCGGTGTAGACATGGAGCACGGGGCGCCGTCCCGCCTGCCCCACCCCGGCGCGGCGCAACTCGGCGTGGCGCTTGCCGGCGGCGACGAAGATGGCGCTGAAGACGACCACGAGCACGAACCAG
>DASZKU010000109.1:0-13395 GCA_035552815.1 Solirubrobacteraceae bacterium
GACTACCTGAACCTGCTCGTCAACGGCGCCGGCCAGGGACTGAAGGGGCGCACCAACGACCTCACCCAGGTGCTCGAGCGCTTCGAGCCTACCCACCGGGATCTCGCGCGCGTGAACCAGGCCATCGCCCAGCGCGGGGCCGACCTGCGCCAGCTCGTGGACTCGCTGCGGCGCCTCGACGGTGATCTCGCCGCCCAGCGCCCGCAGCTCGTCTCCCTCGTCACCGCGGGCTCGCAGGTCTTTCACGCCCTCGCCGCCGAGAATCAGAACATCAGCTCCGCCGTCACCCTGCTCCCGGGCACGCTCCGCCAGGCGACGGCCACCCTGGCCAAGGTGCAGACCCTGGCCAACGTCCTCGGGCCCACCGCCACCGGCCTCCTGCCCGCGGCGCGGGCGCTCCCCGCCGCCAACGCGGCGCTCGCCGCCCTGGCCAAGCCGAGCGCGCCCATCGTCCAGAACGAGATCCGCCCCTTCGTGCGCGCGGCGCGCCCGGTGGTGCGCAACCTGCACCCGGCGGCGGTCAACCTCGCCACCGCCACCCCCAACCTGAGCAAGGTCCTCGGGGTCGCCAACAACCTGGTGAACATGCTCGGCTACAACCCCGGCAACACCGAGCACGGCTACCTGTTCTGGCTCGCCTGGCTCTTCCACGACGGCCGCACCCTGTTCTCGACGCAGGACGCCAATGGCGACTACCGGCCCATCTTCCTCCAGGCCAACTGCGCGACCCTGGCCTCGATCGCCAACGGCTTCCCGGGCGCCGAGGCGCTCTACAACCTGACGCCGATCCTCTCCAACCTCGGCCTGTGCCCGCAGCAGGCGGCGGCCATCGCCCACGACTCGACGCTCAAGCCGCACCTGGCCAAGATCGGCGCCGCCACCGCCCCGAGCGTGCCGGCGCTGCCGGCGCCGCTCTCGCAGTCCTCGCTCCTGAAGGGCGCCCCCTGATGCAGAAAGGCGCTCCCTCCTTCGGCAAGATCGCGACGATGGTCCTCTTCGCGCTGTCGTGCTTCGGCCTGCTCCTCTTCCTGTGGCTGTCGTTCGGAGGCGGGATTCCCTTCGCCCCCCAGGGCTACCGGATCAAGGCCTCCTTCCCCTACGCGCAGGAGCTCGCCGCCCAGGCCGACGTGAGGATCGCCGGCGTGTCCGTGGGCAAGGTGGTGTCGGTCGGGCTCGATCCCCAGGGCAACCGGACGATGGCGACGATCCAGCTCGACAACCAGTTCGCCCCCCTGCACGCCGACGCCTCGGCGATCCTGCGCGAGAAGACGATCATCGGCGAGACCTACGTGCAGATCAATCCGGGCCCGAACTCGGCTCCGGCGATCCCCGACGGCGGGCTGCTCTCGCGCGCCAACATCGTCCCCGCCGTCCAGCTCGATCAGATCTTCGACGCCTTCGACCCGACCACCCGCCACGCCTTCCAGGTCTGGCAGCAGTCGCTCGCCCAGGCACTCGGGGGCAACGGGCAGAACCTCAACTCGGTGCTCGGCAACCTGCCCACCTTCGCCGCCGACGGCTCCCAGCTTCTCACCACGCTGAACATCGAGCACGATGCCGTCACCCGCTTGTTCAGCAACGGCGGCATCGTGTTCGGCGCCCTGAGCCATAACGAGACGGCGCTCTCCAACCTGATCACGAGCGCCCAGGAGACCTTCCACACCACGGCGGTCAACGACAACGCGCTGGCTGAGACCTTCAAGGTCCTCCCGACCTTCCTCAACGAGACGAAGCTGACGATGGCCCGGCTGCAGACGTTCTCCACCAACACCGACCCTCTCCTCAAGCAGCTCATGCCCGTGGCCGCCAACCTCGGTCCCACCCTGCGCTCGGTGCGCACCCTCTCGCCCGACCTGCGCTCGCTCTTCGTCAACCTCAATCCCCTCATCACCGCCTCGAAGACCGGCCTGCCCGCGCTCGCGCAGGTCCTCGACGGCGCCTCCCCGCTCCTGAGCTCGCTCGGGCCCTTCCTCGAGCAGGTCAACCCGATCCTCAACTGGCTCTCGCTCCACCAGCAGCTCATCTCTGACTTCTTCTCCATCGGCGGGGGAGCGCTGGCGGGCAAGACGACGTCGTTCTCGGGCGGGACCGGGCACTACCTGCCCCAGTACACCGCCCTCGGCGCGCAGTCGCTGGCCATCTATCCGAGCCGCTTCTCCGGCAACCGCGGCAACACCTATCCGCCCCCGGTCGGGGGCCAGGGTGCCGTGCTCGGCCAGCACGGGATCCTCCCCTCGTGGGACTGCAACAACACCGGCGCGCCCGGCGACGGATCGATCCCGCCGGGCACGGGCAACATCCCGTGCTGGGTCGCCCCCCCGCTCGGCAACCTGATCGGCGAGCCGACCAAGTCCGCCCAGGTCCAGCCCGCGACCTACCCGTCTAAGTAGCGGGGCACTCCAAGGCCTGGCGGCCCTCGTCGCTCAGGCGCCACATCTCCTCGCCCGTGAGCGGGTCTTTGCCCACGGGCTCGAGCAGGCCGTGCTTGATGGCGCGCGACCAGGCGGGCATGACCCGCACCACCTGGGTGTCGAGCTCCCACGCGGTGAGCTCGACGCTGGCGCCCCCGGACTCGTCGAACTGGGCGCCGACGTCGAGCACGTCCTTGACCGTCACCGTCCCCGTGCTCAGTCCGCTGGCTCCCACCGCGGTGGCCCCGCCCGCCGCCTTGGCGGCCAGGAGCGCTTCGTCGGCGGCCCCGAGGAGCGCCTCGGGGGTGGCCCCGGGATGCCACTCGGCCACGCCGATCGAGGCGTCGAGGGGATCGTGGGGGAGGTTGATCATCGTCCTGGCGATCGTCGCGCGCACGTGCGCCGCGAGCTCGAGCGCGGTCGCCTCGTCGGTCCCCGGGAGGAGGACGACGAACTCGTCTCCGCCGTAGCGACCCACCGTGTCCGCGGTGCGGACGGCCGCCCGGAGGATCTCGCCGACGCTCGCGAGCACGCGGCTGCCGTGCAGGTGGCCATAGCCGTCATTGACGCGCCGGAAATGATCGAGGTCGATGAAGCAGCACGAGAAGGGACGCTCGTCACGTTCGGCGCGGGCGATCTCGCGGCCGAGCTCGTGTACCAGGGCGGCCTGGGTCAGGCAGCCGGTGAGGGCGTCGTGGCCCCCGCCGGCGAGGAGGCCATCGAGGGCACCGGGATCCTGCAGGCACAGGGAGGCCAGGCGCGCGTAGGACTTCGCGAGCCACAGCGTCATCGTCAGGTCGGGCACGGAACCGCTCGCCAGCCCCGCGCACAGCACCCCGGTCGGGCCGGCCGGCGCCCGCACGGGGGCGGCGACGACGTGGGTGATCGCCGCCGCTGCGGCGTGAGGATCAAGGCCGCCGGGGTCGAGCTCGATCGCCTCGATGACCGCTTGGCGGGATTGCAGCACCCGGGCCACCACCCCCATGGGTGCCGGTGCCGCGCCCCAGGCGGCGAGCACCTCCATCTCGTCGGGCGCCGGGCCGGCCACCGCCAGCAGCGCCATCTCGGCGTCGAGCGCTCGCGCGAGATCACGGACGATGAGCTCGAGCCCGGGGCGGGCATCGGGTCCGCTGGTCTCGACGCCCCCGCCGGCCAAGTCCGGCACATCACCCCCTATTGGCGCTCCCTCGGGCCCACCCATGGTGCCACTCCTTGGCTCCGCGTAAGCATCGCAGTCCTGTCGCGAGCCGCTTCGCGATCCGGGGTCGCGGAAACGGGACGCTGTAATGGCGATTCTTACGCCTGAACCGCCGGAGCGGATCGGTAATTTGCCACAGTTGTGAGAACTTCAGGCCGCTTCGGCGGCGGTGTGCGCGGCGCTGTGGGTCTGGGCGAGTCCGTCGAGGACGCTGTCGGCGAGGATCTGATCGCCGGAGCTCTCGAGTCCGTCGCGGCTTCCGTCGGGGGCAAAGGCGCGGATCCACGCCTCTTCGGTGCCCGAGACGTGGGCGGCGGCCTCGGAATCGGCGCGCTCGGTGAGCGTGACCGTCCCGCGGGAGACGGAGAGCAGGTAGGGGACGGCTCCGCCGTCCTTGCTCGTGTTGGTGACGAGGAGCTCGACCGTGCCCGAGAGCTTGGCGTTCGGATGCACGAGTCCGGGGGCAAGGCGGATGATGGCGCCGATGTCGACGAGCTCGTTCTCCCGCGGCGAGCTCCAGGTCCACTCGTAGCCCCAGCGAGCGAGCTCGCCGAGGACGGGCAGGAGCTCACGGGCCCGGTCGGTGAGCTCGTAGTCGACGCGGGGCGGGACCTCGCGGAAGCGCTGGCGCGTGAGCATGCCGTCGGCGACCATCCGGTTCAGGCGCGAACGGAGCTGCTCGGTGGAGATACCGGGGAGTACGCGCTGGAGTTCCACGAAGCGGCGGGGGCCGGCCGCGAGGTCACGGACGATGAGCAGAGTCCATTTGTCGCCGACGAGATCGAGCGCTCGCGCATCGGGCGACCATTGGTTGTAGGGGTGGCGTTTGGGCGGTGGTACTTGCGGCACAAGCGTTCCTCCGGTGGACGGTCTTCCGACAAACCTCCTCCTTGCAGATTAACGTACCCATTAACGGCAAGGTTGGACCCTGGCGAGGTTTTTTTTAGGCGGTTTTTGAAATTGCCGGTTCCGGGGACTAATGGGGCGGCTCGTTCGCGCCGAAACATGGGTATGGCCGACGTCACAGACCTCACGGAGCGCCGAGAGCGGCGCAGGATCAGGGATTCAATCGCGGCCGAGGACGCCGCCGCGGGAGCGGGTGCGCCCGCCACCTTCTATTTCGATCCTTCCTGCCCGTTCTCGTATCTCGCCGCCGAGCGGGTCGAGCGCCGGTTCGCGGCCGTGAAGTGGATCCCGGTGAGCGCTGCCGCGCTGGGGACCGACGAGCCGTGGTCCGATCCGCGGGTAGCTCGCCTGCTTCGCGTCCTCGCCGAGCGGCGCGCCGCCGAGCTCAGGCTCCCGATCGTGTGGCCCGATCATTTCCCGCCCGCGGGGACGTCGGTCCTCCGTGTCGCCGTCCACGCCGTCGAGGCCGGGGCGGGAGCGGCGTTCGCGCTCGCCGCCAGCCGGCTCGCATTCTGCGGAGGCTTCGAGCTCGAGGATCCCGTGGTCCTCGTCGAGGCCGCGGCCGCCGCCGGAATCGGGATCGATGCCTGTCTGGAGGCGATCGAGAACGCCGAGCACGAGCGCCCGCTCGCGGCCAATGCCCGCGGCCTGATGGCCATGGGCGTGACCCAGCTTCCCGCCTTCGGGGTCGGCCCGCGCTGGTTCGCGGGCGAGGCCAGCCTCGGCGAGGCGTCCGCCTGGGCGCGCACGCCGATGGTGGCGACGCGCCCCGGCTAGCACCGGGGACCGCCAACACGCCAGGGCACGCCCCCGCGCCCGAGCCGCCCGCGCCCAGGGGTTGCGCTCGGACCCCTGCCCTGGCGGGGCGCCGAGCCCCGCGTCACACTCTCGCCATGCACGCCCCCGCCGATCGGCGCGTGAGCGGTTGACTGGAGCACCCCATCGCGTCCGGCGGTCGGTCGGTCGCTTCTTCAAGATCCTCTTCGAGGCCAACGTCACCGGCCTCTCCTCGATGCTCGCCTACGCGATGCTCCTCACCGTCATCCCCGTCGCCTTGCTCGGACTCTTCGTGGCCGGCCAGGTGCTCAAGAGCGGTTCGGTCGAGCACAGCGTGCTCCGCGACCTGAGCGAGATCTTCCCGGGAGCGACGAAGTCGACCCTGACCACCCTGCTCAGGCAGATCCGGGTCTCGACGACGAAGACCGGAGTGCTCGCCCTGGTCGCCTCGGTGTGGTTCGGAGCGTCGTTCTGGGGGGCCTTGGACACGGCCTTTGCCCGCATCTACCACGTTCCCGCCCGCAACTGGTGGGCGCAGAAGCGATTCGGGCTGGCCATGCTCCTCGTCCTCCTCGTGTTCATGCTCTCGATGGTCGCCGCGCCCACGGTGATCAGCCTGCTCCAGGCGGGGGCGCGCTCGCTGCCCTTTGACCTGGCTCGGATCGGAGGGTTGGTGTACCGGCTCTCGCTGGGCTTCGCGCTCGTGCTCCTGTTCGCGAGCCTGTGCGTGATCTACCGGGCGGTGCCCAACCGCCAGGTCCCCTGGCGCGCCGTGTGGCCCGGCGCGGCGGCCGCCACCCTGCTCATCGCCGTCCTCGCCCTCGTCTTCCCCCTCTACCTCACGCAGATCTCCACCATCGCGCAGTTCGGGACGACGATCGTCTTCGTACTCATCGTCCTCGCCTGGTTCTACGTCCTCGCCATCATCATCCTCGCCGGCGGGGTGGTGAACTCGATGCGGCTGTCGGGGCTGGCGCTCCCCGACGCGAGCGTGGCGGCGGATTGCCAGCCCGATGAGCTCGACGCTTCCACCACGGTGAAGACCTAGCTTTAGCGCCGCCGCCCCTCCCGTGGACGGATGTTCGATCAACCCGTCCAGGCGCGATACCGACACCCGTGGTAGGGGGATTTGCCACGGCCATACGGAGAGCACTGTGGATCGTCGTGCTGGGGCTGGCCCTGGCGCCGGCCGCGCGGGCCGACTCGCTCGGCTCCTGGACCCCGCTGCCCTCGATGACGACAGCGCGTTACGGGGCGGTGGCCGCGGTCCTCAGCGACGGCCGGGTCCTCGTCGCCGGCGGGATCGACGGGGCCGGAAACGCGACCGCGAGCACCGAGATCTACAGCCCGGCCACGGAAACCTGGACGCCGGGCGCGTCGATGGCCAGCGCGCGGGCCTTCGCGGCGGCCGCCACCATGTCCGATGGCCGCGTCCTCGTCGTCGGCGGCGACGTCGGTGGATCGCCGTCGGCGAGCGCGGAGATCTACAACGCCACGAGCGGCAGCTGGGCGCCGGCGGCGGCGATGGCCTACCCGCGCGAGCGCGCGACGGCGTCGGCCCTGCCCGACGGGACGGTGTGGGTCATCGGCGGCGCGGTCGCCCCCGGATCGGAGCTTTACCACCCGGCCACCGACTCCTGGTCAGCGCTCGCGGGGACCCCGTCGATCGCCGGCGGCGTGGCGGCCACGCTGGCCGACGGACAGGTCCTCACGGCCGGCGGCTTTGACCTGGCAGGCTCGAGCCTCATCCCGGGGTGGGGGCTGCACAGCCCATCCGATACCGGTGATTGGTCGCCCTCCTGGATGCAGTCGCCCCCGTACATGGCGTCGGCGGCGACCCTCGGTAGCGGTGACGTCGTCGTGGCGGGCGGTTTGCCCTCCCTGGCGGCGTCCATGGGCTCGACGGCCGCCCAGGTCTACGAGCCGTCGGTGACGACATCCATGCCCGCGTGGGAGCCGGTGGCATCGATGACCACCGCTCGTTACGGCGCCGTCGCGGCGTCGCTCCCCGACGGCGAGGTGATGGTCGCCGGGGGTGAGGGCGATTCGGGCGCGCTCGCGAGCGTCGAGGCGTTCTCGCCGCCGACGGTCCTCAACGTCTCGCCGCCGGAGGCCGTGGACACCGCCGAGACCTTCAGCGGTGGGGTCCACGTCGGAGACTCCCTCATCTACGGGGAGGGGAGCTGGAACCCCGACTTCGCCGCCGGGGAGTCGTTCCAGGTGCAGTGGCAGCGGTGCTCCGCTACCTGCCAGGACGTGAGCTCGTATCCGGGATCCCCCTACTACCTGGTCTCGGCGGCCGACGTCGGCTCGCGCCTGCGGGTTGTCTTCACCGCGCACTACGCCGGCGGAAGCGCGTCGGCGGCGTCGAATGAGCTCGGGCCCGTCGCGGGGTCCGGGTTCCATCTCGAAGCGGGGAGGCTGACGGGCCTCCTCCCCGAGCTCTCGAGCGGCATGACTTACCTCCAGGTGCCGGTCGACCGTGACAACACGGACGGTATCGGCGAGGTCTCCTACCGCGTCTGGGATCCCACGGCATCGGGCTACCCCGCCTTGCCCCCGCTCACCGGAGTCCTCGCGTTCCCCCCCGGGCAGGCGTACGAGATGATCACCGTTCCCCTGAGCATCAACGGCGTCCCCTACCTACCCGGCTCCCTCGAGGTAGACCTCTACGGCGGCTCTCCCCTCAGCGTCGTGGCACCTGCGACGGAGAGGGTGGACATCAGAGATCCCCATTCGGCGCTCTACATCCGCGACCCGGCGAATCCGCTCGCCCTGCCCTCGACGCCGCTCGGCGGCAACCCGCTCAGCGGAGCTCAGTTCGCCGCCGACTACTTCCAGAGCCTGCCCGCGCGCCAGGCGCTGGCCTGGAGTGCCAGTGACCCCTCGGCCGCCGCCAAGGTGACAGTGATCGCCGATGAGCCCAACGTCCAGCGCTTCGGGGCATGGAACGGCGGATACCCAGGGTGGAACGTATGGAGCTACCTCAACCGGCTCGGCTCCCAAGAGCCCGGGGCGGTGCCGATGCTCTCGACCTACCGTCTCGTCTACGGTCATTGCGGGCACTGGTCCGACCCTCCCCTCGAGCAGGCCGCCTACCACGACTGGATCACCGGCATCGCCCAGGGGATCGGGGCGCATCCGGCCGTGCTCTTCCTCGAGATGGACTCGCTCATCACGGTGGGGTGCCTGTCGCCCCACGGCGTGGCGGTGCGCATGCACGAGCTCCGCGACGCCATCAACGTGCTCTCCAACGATCCTCACCTCGTCACCTATCTCGACGCCGGTGCCGCCGATGCCCTCCCGGCACGGGTGACCGCGAGCCTCCTGCGCCGCGCCGGGGTGGCGCAGATCCAGGGGTTCTTCCTGAACTCGACCCACTTCGACTGGACCTCGAAGGAGATCGCCTACGGCGAGAAGGTCTCGCGGCTCACGGGCGGCAAGCACTTCGTCATCAACACCGCCGAGAACGGCCAGGGCCCCCTCCGTCCCCGGCACCGGGCCAAGCAGGGCAACGAGGTGCTGTGCGATCCGCCGCGCCGGGGGCTCGGACCGTTGCCGACGACGCATACCGGGTATCCCAACGTCGACGCCTTCGCGTGGATCGCCAACCCCGGGGTATCCGGCGGCACCTGCCGAGCTGGAGCGCCGCCCTCGGGCGTGTTCTGGCCCGAGCTCGCGCTCGAGCTCGTGCGCCACGCGAACTTCCGGGTCCGGTAGGGCTAGAGCGATACGAGCCCGGCGAGGATGAGCTCGTCGAGGGGGGCGGTGCGCTCCTCTTCCTCGAGGTCCGGGGCGGGGGCGGCCGGGTGGGGGGTGACGGTGGGCAGCGGCTCGAAGTCTTCGACTTCGGAGCAGATCTTGTCGAAGCCGGGGTGAGCATCGGTGGGAATCTGCGGGTCGGCCATGCTGTGCTCCCTTCGTCGGTCTCTGCTTCCCATGCTAGCCACTCGCCCGCGCGCGCTCGTGTTAGCGTCAGGCGTGGACACGTGAGCACGGAGACGGAAACCCAGCTCAGCGGCGGGCGCCTGGTCGCCCAGCGCCTGCGTGCCCATGGCGTGACCAAGCTCTTCACGCTCTCGGGCGGGCACATCTTTCCCATCTACGACGGCTGCCGGGCCGAGGGGATCGACATCGTCGACGTCCGCCACGAGCAGACCGCGGTGTTCGCCGCCGAGGGCTGGGCCAAGGTCACGCGCACGATCGGCGTGGCCGCCCTGACCGCCGGGCCGGGCGTCACCAACGGGATGAGCGGGATCGCCTCCTCGAGCCAGAACCACTCGCCGGTGCTCGTCCTCGGGGGCCGCGCGCCCCAGTTCCGCTGGGGCCAGGGCTCGCTCCAGGAGATCGATCACCTGCCTTTCGTCCGCCCCCTGGTCAAGCTCGCCTCGACCTCCGAGGGCACCGCCGAGATCCCCGGGCTCGTCGACGAGGCGATCGCCGTGGCGATGGCGCCGCCGTCGGGCCCGACCTTCCTCGACTTCCCCCTCGACCACGTCTTCGGGCAGATCGAGCCGGGAGACGCGTCCGACCCGGTGGCCGCCGGGGCCCGCGATGCGTGGCGGGGTCCCGGCGCCGAGGCGAAGGCGATCGACGGCGCCGCCGCGCTCCTGCGCGACGCCGAGCGGCCGGTGATCATGGCGGGCACCGGACTGTTCTGGGGGCACGGGGAGGAGGCGCTGCTCGCGCTCGCCGACGAGCTCCGGATCCCCGTCTTCCTCAACGGCCTCGCCCGCGGCTGCGTCCCCGCCGACCACGAGCTCTTCTTCTCGCGGGCGCGCGGCGCCGGACTCTCGGGCGCCGACGTGGCGCTCGTCGTCGGCGTGCCCCTCGACTTCCGGCTGCGCTTCGGCAAGGCGTTCGGGCCCGAGACCGAGATCGTCGTCATCGACACCGCCGAGCCCGAGCGCGACCCTCCCCGTCCCGTAGCCGCCGAGCTCTACGGCGCCCTTCCCGCCACCCTGAGCGCGCTCGCCTCGGAGGCTCGCGCGAGCGCCGCGCCGTCGCGCGAGGCGTGGATCGCCTCGCTCCGGGACATCGAGGAGGAGAAGCGCGCCGCCGAGGCCGAGGAGGCGGCCGACCCGCGCGCCCCCCTGCACCCGATGCGCGTCTACGCCGAGCTCGCCCATGTGCTCGACCGCGATGCCGTGATCGTCTGCGACGGCGGTGACTTCGTCTCCTACGCCGGGCGCATGGTCGAGGTCTACGAGCCCGGTTGCTGGCTCGACCCCGGTCCCTTCGGGTGCCTGGGCAGCGGCCCCGGCTACGCGCTGGCCGCCAAGCTCGCGCACCCCGAGCGCCAGGTCGTCCTCCTCGCCGGCGACGGCGCCTTCGGGTTCTCCGGCCTCGAGTACGACACCCTCGCCCGCCACGGCGTCAACGTCGTCGGGGTCATAGGCAACAACGGCATCTGGGCGCTCGAGAAGCACCCGATGGAGGCCCTCTACGGCTACTCGGTGGCCGCCGAGCTCCGCCCCGAGACGCGCTATGACCTGGTCGTGGAAGCGCTCGGAGGCCACGGCGCGCTCGTGCGCACCCCCGAGGAGCTCCGCCCCGCGCTCGAACGGGCTCTCGAGGCGGGCAAGCCCGCGCTCGTGAACGTGCTCACCGACCCGAGCGTGGCCTACCCACGCCAGACGAACCTCGGCTAGGGCCGGCGAGTCAGGCGGCGGCGATGCCGTCCCCGGCGGCGCTCAGGAGCCGGGTCTGGGCGTGCGCGCAAGGAAACTGGGTCCGGCCGCGCGCCCTGCGCCCCACGGCGCGCGACCGGATCCTTAACGAAAGTCGCCCACTTCATGTGGGCGACTTCCGATCCAGGTTGGCCCCGATGGGACGGGCAGGGGTACGTGCCAAAAGGGCCTGGTTTCGGGTGGTCCAGGCGGCGGGAGGCGCCGGTGTTTGCGGCTATCGCCTGGACCTATGCACCGGAGTCCGTTTCGAAGAATCGAACCTTGTCCCCGGCAGGACTGCATCATGGCCCCTGGACGAGGAATCATCAATCGAACATACGTCTAGTTAGGTTTCCTCTATGCAAGTCGGTAGTAACTACGGACCCGCGGCGAATCCGAGCGCGGCACCGCGGAGGATGTCGTGCTCGGAGACCTCGATGTGCTCGAGCGCGAAGAGCCGCATGGTCTCCACGAGGATGGCGGCGCCGGCGACGATCGTCGGCGCGCGATCGGGGTGCAGCCCGGGGACCTGGCGGCGCTCGCTCAGGGGCAGGGCGATGAGGTGCTCCAGGAGCCGCTCGCACGTCTGGCGGGCGAGCAGGTAGCCCTGGACGCGGTCGGGGTCATAGGGGTCGAGCGCCTGGTCGACGGCGGCGAGCGAGGTCGGGGTGCCGGCGACGCCGATCGCGTGCTCGACCCGGCGCTCGTCCTCGGGCACGGCGGCGGCGATGATCGCGCGCACATCGGCGGCGAGCGCGTCGAGCTCTGAGCGCAGCGGCGGGTCGTGGTGGAGATGGCGCTCGGTCTGGCGCACGGCACCCGCCTGGGTGGAAACGTGAAAGCGCGCCTGCCGGCCCTGGCCGATGACGAACTCGGTCGAGCCGCCGCCGATGTCGGTGACCAGCGTGATCGTCCCGTCCTCGGGGTCGCGCTCGCTGGTGGCGCCCAGGAAGGTAAGGCGCGCCTCCTCCTCGCCGTCGAGGACGTGGGCGTCGAGCCGGTAGCGCTCGCGGAGCTCGGCGGCGAACTCCTCGCCGTTGGCGGCGTCGCGCACGGCGCTGGTGAGCACCGCGACGCGGCGCTCGGCGCCGCGGGCCTCGATGATCCCCTGGTAGTCGTCGAGGGTGGCCAACACCCGGGCGATGGCCTCGGGGTCGAGCTGTCCGTGGGCGTCGACGCCCGCTCCCAGTCGCGTGATCCGCGTCTCGCGGGCGAGTTGCGCGGTCACCCGCCCGTCCTCGACGTCGGCGACGAACAGGCGCGTCGAGTTCGTGCCCACGTCGACGACGGCGATCCTCATGACGCCGTCACCCCGTTGGCCTGATGCGGCATCGCCCGTCCCTCGAGGCCCGCGAGGAGGTTCTCGACCGCGAGCTCGGTCATGCGCTCGCGGGCGGCGACGGTGCCCGAGCCGATGTGGGGGGTGAGGAGGAGGTTCGGGGCGCTGAGGAGCGGGTCGTCGGGGGCCGCCGGCTCGGGGTCGCAGACGTCGAGCGCGGCCCCGGTGATGGTGCCGTCCGCGAGCGCGGCGCGCAGGGCGACCTGGTCGACGATCGGCCCCCGGGCGGTGTTGACGAGGATCGCCGTGGGCCGCATGCGGCCGAGCGCCCGGGCGTCGATGAGGTGGCGGGTGGCGGGGGTGAGCGGGCAGTGCAGGGAGACGAAATCCGAGCGCTCGAGCACGGTGTCGAGCGGCAGTCCTGAGGTGGTGCTCGTGCTCGTGCTCGTGCTCGTGTGGAGCACCTCCATCTCGAACCCGCGCGCGCGGGCGGCCACGGCGCGGCCGATGCGCCCGAAGCCGACGATCCCCAGAGTGGCGCCGTGGACGCTGTGCCCGAGGTGGGCCATCGGCTCCCAGGTGGGCCAGTCGCCCTCGCGCACCGCCTCGGCGGCCTCGGGGAGCTTGCGGGCGGCGGCGAGGAGGAGGGCGAAGGCGAGGTCGGCGGTGGCGTCGGTGAGCACGTCGGGAGTGTTGCCGACCGGGATCTCGCGCTCGGTGGCGGCCGCGAGGTCGACGTTGTCGGTCCCCACCGCATAGTTGGAGATGGCGCGCAGGCGCGGCGCATGATCCATGAGCTCGGCATCGATCCGATCGGTGATCATCGAGATCAGGCCGTCGACCTCGGCGGTGCGGGCGAGGAGCTCCTCGCGCGGGGGCGGGAGCCGCTCGAGCCACACCTCGGTCTCGTGCTCGGCCTCGAGGCGGGCGAGGGCCGCGCCGGGGAGGCGCCGGGTGATGAAGACGCGAGCCATCGCGGGATTGTCGCGTGCCCGGGAGCGGGCGGTGGGGTCCGCCCCGTCCGCTACCGTGGGCGTGCGCCGGTCGCGGTGGCGCCGATCCCGTCACCACCCACGCTCTATGAGACTGATGCCGAAGTCCAGAGGCGGAGCCCTGTGGCGCTCCGCCCTCGCCGCTCTGATCGTCGTCGCGTGC
>DASZKU010000110.1:0-2061 GCA_035552815.1 Solirubrobacteraceae bacterium
GCCGGACCACCAGCTCCGCCGAGCGCGACCACGAGCCCGAGGGCGGCGGCCGATACGCCAACGAAGGCAGCGATGGCGGCGAGGAGGCGCGGGCCCCGGAGCGGCGCGAGCCATAGGGGTACGAGAGCGAACGGAGAGAGCTTGAACCAGCCGGCCACGGCGAGCACCGCCATGGAGGCGGCCGGCCGGCGCCAGAGGAGCACGGCAAAGGCGAGCATGGCCGCGAGGACGACGTCGGTCGTTCCCGTCGAAGCGATGATGAGCACCGGCGGAAACGAGAGCCACGCGAGCCCCGCCCGGAGCCCCGCCGTCTCGGCGCTGGGCGGCCGGCGTCGCTGCGGCGGTCGCGGCCCTGCCACACCGCGGTACAGGGCTACGGCGACGGCGAGCGCGCCGAGCACCGCGACGGCCAGCGCGCCGTCCACGGAGCTGAAGACGGACTCCACCGGGGCCAGCCACGCGACGGGCACGTACAGGGCATAGCTCAGGATCGGGTAGGTGTCACCGTGGATCACGTCGCCCGGCATGTGCCCGTACGGGAGGACCCCGTGAATGATCCGGGTCGCACCCTCCATCGCGGCGTAGGCGACGTCGATGGCGTTCGGAGAGCTGACGCCGACCATGAAGAAGACGATCGCCAGCGCCGCCAAGAGGAGACGGAGGACGCGCACCCGCCGGCCGGGCTCCCAGCGCCGCGTGACGAGATCGAAGAGCGCCGTCGACGGCGAAGGTTCCGGCGCGCGGGCGAAGCCCCGCCAGGCGCAGCGGAGGAGTAGGTACGCGAGGCCCGGCAGTGCGCCGAGGACGCTGCCGCTCAGGTAACCGCGCTCAAGCAGCAGGACCGGGAGCACGAGCGAGAGCGTGGCGAGCACGTCGAGGTTGCGCAGGCGGCGCCAGGGAGCGACTCCGGCCATCAGCACGAACAGGACGGCAAGGGCGGCAAGCACCGCAGGCTCGTAGGCGATCCAGTCGCCGTACGGCACCCGGTCGTGGGCGAGCGCCTCGACTTCGTCGACGGTCCCGTCGGGACGGACTGCCGCCTGGGCCACCTGCTGCCCGCCCGCGGAGAATGTCACCCGCTCGAGCTGCGAGGCCAGGGGCGACGCCGAGGCCGAGCTCCAGCGCGTCCCGGCGAGCGCCTGGTTCACCGCCTGGTTACGCAGCGCGTCGCGGATCGCCGCCCGCGCCGGCAAAACTGACGTCGGCGCGCTCCGCGTGACGGCGAGCACCGCAGCCGCGACGAGCATGACGGCGAGGGCGACGAGCGCCGAGCGAGAGCGCCAGACCCGCGACATCCGTTCAGGCGCCGGCGGGGATCGGCTCCGGCGTGTGCTCGACCGCGGTCGTGGAGGACTCGGTCGCTGTGACCGGAGCTTTGCCGACGTCACCGGCCTCGCCGTCGTCGTCGCCGCGCGCGAGGAAAGCGACGAGGACGAAGGGCATGAACCAGACGATGAAGTAATAGAACCAGTGCTCGGCCGGCAGCTGGATCGCGATCGTGACCGCTCCCGCCAGGGCGCACACCTGCGTGAGCGAGCGCCGGCGCGGAATGAACGCGAGCGTCGCGAAGAGCGCGATGGCGGCGACCTCGAGCGCGGTCTTGAGCGCGTCGAGGCCGGGGTAAAGGCCCCAGGGCGAGAACACGTCCGAGCGAGTCAGCTGAAAGCCGAGGGTGTGGTGGTAGAACTCGGACAGCCCTCCGGACGGCAGGTACAGGACGATCGCGCTCCCGGCCACGAGCGCGAACGCACCCAGGCACTGGAGCGTGCCCTTCGTCCCCCGGTCACGCTGGCCGGCATAGAGCCCGAGCAGGGCAGCGGGCGCGAACTTGGCCGTCGCCGCGAGTCCGAGCACCGCTCCGCGAGCGGCCGGCGAGCCGAACACGAGCAGGCTGAGGACCGAGAGCATGGCGATCAGGCCATCGTTGCTGTGCATCATCAGCGCGAGCAACGTGAGCGGGCATGCCGCCCACGCCCACCCGAGCGCGAGCCCGAGCCGCTTCCCGGCATCGCCGGGCCGCAACCTCCGCCCGAGCAACACGAGCGCGCCAATCGTGACGAG
>DASZKU010000111.1:0-10430 GCA_035552815.1 Solirubrobacteraceae bacterium
TCGATCACTTTCCGGATGCGTGTGGCGGGTGTGGGCGCGGGTTCACCGACGGGCAGCGTCGACCGAAGCGGAGGTTCGGTCGCCATCAGGTCTGCGATTTGCCGCCGATCGGCGTGATCGTGGTCGAGCATCGCACGCACCAGTTGCGCTGTCGCGACTGTCTGGCGCGGACCAGCGCCCGATTGCCGCAGGAGATCGATGCGTCTCCGTTCGGGCCGAGGTTGCAAGCGGCGATCGTGACGTTGACCGCCCGGCACAGGATCTCCCGCAGGGGGATCGTGGAGCTCGCGCGCGATCTGTTCGGCGTGACGCTCTCGACCGGCGCGGTCGACGCGATCTGCCAGCGCGCCTCCGACGCGCTTGCTGGCCCGCACCTGCAGTTGCAGGACTTCGTGCTGGATCACGGCGTAGTGCATGTCGATGAGACCGGCTGGCGGACCGGCGGGGAAGGGCGCGCGTTGTGGACCGCGACCACTGAGAACGCGGCGTTCTTCCAGATCGCCGCGCATTGCAACCGCGCGCAGTTCAACACACTCATCGGCAGCTCCTATCCGGGGATCGTGATCTCCGACCGCTGGAACGGCTACAGCCATCTCGACCCGACCCGGCGCCAAGTGTGCTGGTCGCACCTGCAGCGCGACTTCCGTCGCCACGCCGACGGGCTCGCCGAGCAGAAAACCTTCGGCGAGACCGGAGTCCCCCTCACCAAGCAGGTATTCGCCGCCTGGCGCGCCTACCAGCACGAGCACCACGACCGCGCCCGCCTTCAGACCGAGATCGCGCCCGTCCAGACCGAACTCCGGACGTTGCTCGAAGCCGCCAGCCCGAAGAGCCGACGCACACGCTGGCACCGCCAGTTCGCGAACAACCTGCTCAAGGTCTGGCCCGCACTCTGGACCTTCACCACCCTCGACGGCGTCGAGCCGACCAACAACCCCGCCGAGCGCGCGCTCCGCACCCCAGTGATCCACCGAAAACTCTCGCTCGGAACCCAAACCCGGGACGGCGAAAGGTTCGCCGAACGCGCCCTCTCCGCCGCCGTCACCTGCCGAATGCAACACCGCTCGCTGTTCACATACCTCAACGAACTCATCGCCGCCCACACCCGCGGCGACCCATTCCCCGCGCTCACCTGCTGAGCCCCAAGGACTGAACGCTTACCCAAATCACCCCGTTTCCAGCACTTTCACCCCACGCCCCCGGCAGGACTCGAACCTGCGACCCGCGGCTTAGAAGGCCGCCGCTCTATCCAGCTGAGCTACGGGGGCCGACGGCACAGGGTATTGCGTGGGGCGGGGCACAGGTGGCCGCTCTCGCGCGCGGGATTTAAGCGGCTCTTCGCTTTCGTTGACCTCGCGCTCCTCTAGGGGTAGTTGAGTATGCGTCATGGCAACCCAAATGCAGCCTCCCTACCCAGTCGACGCGCCGGCGCCGACGAGCCCGGATCCGCATGAGACGGCGATGCATGAGACTCCCTGGCTCGATCCGACCAATGATGCGCTTCCGCTCATCGACCATCGCGCGCGGCGGCGGGCCATGCCCGCGGAGCTGGCCTCGCCGGGCCGCTACCTGTCGCTCACCGAGGGCGAGGAGACGATGCTCATCGCGCTCGAGCGTGAGGTCACCCATATCGGGCGTGGGTTCACTGCCGATCTGCGGCTCGAGGAGCACCGTGTGTCGCGCCGGCACGCGATTCTCGTGCAGCGGGGCGCGCGGGTTCGCCTGCTCGACGACCGCAGCGCGAACGGGACGTTCGTCAACGGGCGCCGGATCATCGAGTCCGAGCTCCGCGACGGCGATGTGGTCCTCATCGGACCGGTGGCCTTGCGCTACGTCGAGGTCACGCTCAAGGCCGAGTCGCCCCGGCTCCACGGTACGCGCGCGGCCTGAAGCCCTCGGCGGGGCGTTGGGCACTGGGCCCGGGGCGCCTCTCCCGCGGCGGTTGATCGGGGCGGCCGGATTCGAACCGGCGACCTTCCGGCCCCAAACCGGATGCTCTACCAGGCTGAGCCACGCCCCGGGGGGACGCCGAGTCTAGCCTCTGCGCGCGGCCGCCCCACCGGCCGTCCCCGCGGCCGCCCCACCGGCCGTCCCCGCGGCCGCCCCACCGGCCGTCCCCGCGGCCGCCCCACCGGCCGCCCCACCGGCCGCCCCACCCGATCGCCGGTCGGGTAGCCTCCGGCGCCGGTCATGGCAGTCATCGAGCCTCTGCGCGCACTGATCTACGATCCGGCGGTCACCGGCGGCCTGCAGGATGTCGTCGCCCCGCCCTATGACGTGATCGACGCCGCCGGGCGGGCTGAGCTCGCGGCGCGCTCGCCCTACAACGTCGTGCGCATCGACCTTCCCGAGGGCGAGGATCCGTACGCGGCGGCCGCCGCCGAGTTCCTGAGCTGGCGTGGCGAAGGCGCGGTGATCCGCGACGACACCCCGGCGCTGTGGGCGCTGGCGCAGACCTACACGGGTCCGGATGGGCGCAAGCGCACGCGCCACGGGATCTTCGCGCGGGTGCGCATCGAGGAGTACGGGGCGGGGCGCATCCGCCCCCACGAGCGCACTCACCCGGGACCCAAGGAGGACCGGCTGCGCCTCACGCGCGCGACGAAGGCCAATCTGTCGCCCATCTTCGCGCTCTTCTCCGACCCCGACGCGGCCGCTTGGGACGCGCTCGCCTCCTCGCCCGAAGTCGAGCCGTGGGGCGAGTCCCGCGATGGCGACGGGACGGTCAACCGTCTGTGGCGAGTGGGTGACCGCGAGGCGATCGAGCAGGTCAAGACGGTGGCCCGCGACGCCGAGCTCCTGATCGCCGACGGCCATCACCGCTACGAGACCGCGCGCGTCTACGCGGAGGAGGTCGGCGGCGAGGGTCCTCACCGCTATGTCCTCATGTGCCTGGTCGCGCTCGAGGATCCGGGACTGACGGTCTTCCCCACCCACCGCCTGGTGCGCGGCCTCCGCCCCGAGCAGCACGAGGTGCTCGCCAACGCGATCAGGCGGGACTTCGACGTGCAGCCCCTCGAGGACACCAAGGATCTCGAGCCCCGCGGCGATGACGACGCGGTGAGGATCGGGTATATCGACTCCCACTTGCAGCGCCCGTTCATGCTCACCCTGAAGGATCCGGCGATCGCCGACGCGGCGCTCCCCGATCATTCCGAGCCTTACCGGCGCCTCGACACCGCGGTGCTCGAGGCCCTGATCCTCAAGGGCGCGCTCGAGATGACCGACGACGACATCGATCACCTCGCCGGGCTCGGCTACGCGCGCGACTTCGATCAGGCCCTGAGCCTGGTCGAGAACGGCGAGTACGACGCCGCCTTCTTCATGGGGGCCACGCCGGTACGGCGGATCCAGGAAGTGGCGGCCACGGGGGAAAGCATGCCCCCGAAGTCGACGTACTTCTTCCCCAAGGTACCCACCGGGCTCCTGTTCAACGATCTGACTTGGTAGGGGCGCGAAATTCGACAGCTTGATGTCCACACCGGCGCTACGATCAGTAGGGCACGGAACCGCAACCCATGAAGGAACCTCTCATGAAGGCCACCGCCCGCCGCACCGGCACTTTCGCCCATGACGTCGACGTACGCACTCACCGGGTGGTGATCGACGAACCGAGAAACGAGGGCGGCGATGACGACGGCCCGAGCCCGCAGGAGCTGCTGGCCGCGAGCCTGGCCTCCTGCACCGCGGTGACGATGGAGATGTACGCCAAGCACAAGGGCTGGGAGGTCGGGCCGATCGAGGTCGAGTGCGAGTACACGCCAGCCGAGCGTGGCTGCCCGACTAAGTTCAACCTCGTGCTCCGCGTCCCGCGCGGAGTCTCCGACGAGCAGATCAAGCGCCTGAAGGTGATCGCCGCCAAGTGTCCCGTGCATCGGACACTCGACGGCGAGGTCATGTTCAACGAGCGCCTCGAGCTCGTCGAGCCCGCCCCCGCCTGACCGGCGCGGAGCGTCGCGGCGCAAGGCAAGCGCCTACACGACCGATACCCCGGCCGCGCGCAGCTCCTCGACGGCCCGCTCATCATCGCCGGGCTCGACATTGACCGCCCGCGTCGCCTCGCGGTGAACGACGACCTCGAAGCCCCGTCGCCGGGCTTCCAACGCCGTCACCTTGACGCAGTAGTCGAGGGCCAAGCCGACGACGTGGACGGTGTCGACGCCGTGCTCGCGCAGGAGCTCTTCGAGGTCGGTGTCCTCGAACCCGGAATAGCCCTCGCGGTCGGGGGTCTGGCCCTTGTCGACGATGGCATCGAGCTTGGCTCGCAGGCCGAGATGGAGCTCGGCGCCCGGCGATTCGCGCACGCAATGCACCGGCCACGTACCGCCGCGCTCCGCGAAGGAGCCGTGGTCGGGGGGATGCCAATCGCGGGTGGCGATGACGAGCGGCGCTTCGCTTGCGAGCCGGTTGACCTCCCCGAGGATCTCGTCTCCCTCGGACACGGCGAGGGCACCGCCGGGGCAGAAGTCGTTCTGCACGTCGACGACGATCAGTGCCTCCATCACCCAAATATAGTGAGGGCATGGCCTCGATCAGGGAGGATCTTCGGGGCGTCCTTCTCTCCCCCGAGGAGGCGCTCAGTCTCGACGTGAGCGGCAGCGTCAATGCCGCCGTGCTCGTCCCCCTCTACGTCCAGGACGGTGAGCTCTACGCCGTTCTCACCCGGCGCCACGACGACCTGCGCAGGCACGCGGGCGAGATCTCCTTCCCGGGCGGCCGGGCCGAGCAGGGCGAGCACGATCTCCGCACGACGGCGCTGCGCGAGACCGAGGAGGAGATCGGCCTGCCCGCCTCGGCGGTCGAGCTCCTCGGAGCGCTCCAGCCCACCCCGACGATGGCGACCGGGTATGCCATCTATCCCTTCGTCGGCATGATCGACCCGGGCCACGCGTGGACGGCGAGCGTCGAGGAGGTGGCCGAGGTCATCGAGCTTCCCCTCCGCGTCCTCCTCGAGGGCTACGGCCGCCGGCGCCTCGTCCGCCGCGGGCTTCCGTTCCGGACCGACACCTACGTCGTCGGCGACCACCTGGTGTGGGGCGCCACCGCCCGCATCCTCGCCGACCTCTTCGATCGCATCGCCCCGCTCCTCGAGCGATGGCGCGCGTCCTGATCGTCGGCTGCGGCTGCCGCGGCCAAACCCTCGCCCGCGAGCTCAGAGCCCGCGGCCACGCCGTCCGCGGAACGACGAGAGACCCCCAGCGCCTCGACGGGATCGAAGCGGCCGGAGCCGAGCCCTTCCTCGCCGATCCCGACCGTGTCGGAACGCTCGTCCCTGCCTTCGCCGGCGTGGCGGTCATCTGCCTCCTCCTCGGCTCCGCCACCGGAACCCCGGCCGAGCTCGAGGCTCTCCACGGCACGCGGCTCGACATGCTGCTGCAGCGCGTCATCGACACGACGATCCACGGTGTCCTCTACGAAGCCTCGGGGACCGTCACCCCGGCGCTCCTGGCCGGCGGCGCGGACCTGGTCCACACCAAGTGCGAGCAGTCGAGCATCCCCTACGCGCTTCTCCGCGCCGGCCCACGCACCTGGCTCACCGACGCGACCGGCGAGATCGACGCCCTCCTCGCCGCCCGGTAGCGCCGCCTCAGCCGCCTCAGCCGCCTCATCCGCCGAGTCCGCCGAGTCCGCCGAGTCCGCCCAACTCCCGCCGGGCCTCCTCGCGCGTCCGCTCGGGGAGCCCCCGCGCCCGCCGGCGGCGATTGGTCGCCTCGAGAAGCTCGTCGAGCTCCAAACCAGCGAGATACCGCTCGCGGAGGCGATTCTGCTCGGTCGCCTCCTCGATCATCTTCAGCTCGAGCTCCTCGACGGTTACCTCGGCCTCCCCGCGCCGGCGACGGCGTACATTGTGGGCCTCGAGCATCTGCGTGAGGTCCTCGGCTTCGAGCGCGTCGCGTGACTCGGTGACCTCGCGCGGCGACTTCCAGTCGAGCTGGGTGAGTCCGCGCCCGGAGAACTTGCCGAGCACGATGATCCAGATCACCAGTGCCGCGAGCCC
This sequence comes from Solirubrobacteraceae bacterium, assembly GCA_035552815.1. GTDB lineage: Bacteria > Actinomycetota > Thermoleophilia > Solirubrobacterales > Solirubrobacteraceae > Palsa-465. The sequence continues at coordinate 5,999 of DASZKU010000111.1, forward strand.
GGCGAAAATAATGACCGCGAACGGGTCCACCGCCGCGCAGAGTCTATCTACTTACCGCAACTTGACGCGCGTTGTCGTGTTTTCAGGTCCGTCAAGCTAGCCACCGCCAGTGAGGGGATCATCGATCGGGCGGTGGAGTCATCGGAAACACCAATCCTCGAAAGGGAGGCTCCTGTGCGTCCGCGCTCTGCTGTGCTCGCATCAGTCGTCGCGGTGTTGGGGTTCGCTGCGGTGCCTGCCATGGCCGCCGCCGCTCCTCACCACAATCACGGCCTGACCATCGCTGTCACCCCCAACCCGATCATCGCGGGGGATGCCGTACTCATCTACGGCCAGCTCAAGGGAAGCAACGTCGGCGGTCAAACCATCGTGCTCTATCACCGCATCAACCCAGTGCCGTACTTCACGGTGATCGGCACCACGAAGACCACCTCGACCGGCTTCTACGAGTTCAACCGCCCGCAGAATCCGATCACCGACCTGAGCGTCGTGCAAAGCAACCGCAGCTGGTTCGTCCGCGCTCCGGGGCTGGCGGGCAACATCCACTCGCGCACCGTCCATGAGCGCGTCGCCGCCTCGCTCATCCTCAACCAGCCCACGCCGCCGGCCGCCGGCTTCCTGACCCGTCAGCCGGTGCTCTTCACCGGTTCGGTGGCGCCCAACCACGCCGGTCAGCGCGTGCTCCTCCAGGAGCAGTCGGGTGCCACGGGGACGAGCTGGAAGACGGTCAAGGTGGGTCGTCTCGACGGCTCATCGCAGTTCTCGATCCCGTACCGGTTCGCGCTTCCCGGCGACCACACAATGCGTGTCTTCTTCCCGCGCGACGCGCGCAACATCGCCTCCTCATCGGACTCGGTCACGGTGTCCGTGCAGCAGAAGGAGAACCCGTACTTCACCATCACCACCTCGGCTCCGATCATCCCCGTCACCACCTCGGCGACGATCTCCGGCGTCCTCACCAAGCCCGTGTCGACGACGCCCGATCCTGGTGTCATGGTGACGCTGTGGGGTCACACAGAGGGCGCGCCGTATGCCCCGATCACCAGTTCCCCCACGGCGACCGACGGAAGCTACAAGTTCACCGTCAGCCCGACCAACAACGAGGTCTACCAGGTGAGGACTTCGTTCGCCCCGCTGCGCGTGAGCGCCCAGCTCTTCGAGGGCGTTCAGGATGCGGTGAGCATCAACCCGAGCGCGACCACCTCCTCGGTGGGATCCTCGGTGACGTTCACCGGGTCGGTCACTCCCAACAAGGCCGGGCACGTGATCGAGCTCGAGCGCCTCGGCGCCGACGGTCATTACCACATCGTCGCCGCCCGCTTCGTGAACGCCAGCTCGGCATACCAGTTCAACTGGACGTTCGGTACCCCGGGCACGAAGACGTTCCGCGTCCACATCTCCGGCGGGCCCGGCAACGTCGGCGCCGACTCGAGCTCGGTGGCGATCGGCGTCTCGCTGCCGGCGGTGACGAGCCTGCCACCCGCCTCGTGAGCTGACGGCTCGCCTGGCGTCGCGCCTCGCGCCCAACCGGCCCCCGCCGCGCACCAGCGGCGGGGGCCGGTCGCGTTTAGTCCGCCAGCGCGTAGCACCTGCGTCAGCTAGCTTCTCGGCCATGAACTTCGAACTGACCGACGAGCAGGAACTGGTCCGCGAGACCGCCCGGAACTTCGCTGAAGGCGAGATCGCTCCCCGCGCTCGAGACAATGACCGCAACGAGCATTTCGACACCGAGCTGGTGGCGAAGATGGCGGCCCAGGGCTATCTGGGGGCGATCGTGCCCGAGGAGTACGGCGGCGCGGGCCTCGACTACCTGACCTACGGACTGATCGTCGAGGAGGTGGGCCGCGCGTGCTCGTCCATGCGCACCGTCGTCTCGGTTCAGACCTCGCTCGTCGCTTCGGCGCTCATGCGCTGGGGTACCGAGGAGCAGAAGCGGACCTACCTGCCCAAGGCGTGCAGCGGCGAGTGGCTCGGGTGCTTCGGGCTCACCGAGCCCGACACGGGCTCGGACGCCGCCAACCAGCGCACCCGCGCGCGCAAGACCGACGGCGGCTGGTCGATCTCGGGCTCGAAGATGTGGATCTCGATGGGCAACCACGCGAGCTTCGCGCTCATCTTCGCCCAGACCGATCCCGAGCTTGCCCATCGCGGCCTCGCCTGCTTTCTCGTCGACACCTCGCTCCCGGGGTTCTCGTCTCAGGAGATCCACGGCAAGATGGGCCTGCACGGCTCCGATACCGCCTCGCTCGCGCTCGACGAGGTCGAGGTCGGCGCCGACGCGATGCTCGGCGAGGTCGGCGACGGCTTCAAGGTGGCGATGAGCTCGCTCGACTCCGGGCGCTACAGCGTCGCCGCCGGGTGCGTGGGGATCTGCCAGGGCTGCGTCGATGAATCGGTCGCCTACGCCAAGGAGCGCCAGCAGTTCGGGCGCCCTATCGCGAGCTTCCAGCTCGTGCAGGCGATGCTCGCCGACATGCGCGTGGAGACCGACGCGGCGCGGATGCTCGTGTGGCGGGCGGGGTACCTGAAGGACGCGGGCAAGCCCAACACGACGGAGACCTCGATCGCCAAGCTCTACGCCACCGAAGCGGCCATCCGCTGCGCCAACACCGCGATCCAGGTCCATGGCGGCGCCGGCTACGTCGACGATCACCCCGTCGAGCGCTACTTCCGCGACGTGCGCGTGACCTCGCTCTACGAGGGCACCTCGCAGATCCAGAAGCTCATCATCGGCCGCGCGCTGACCGGGGTCAACGCGCTCGTGCCCTCCTGAGCGGTGCCCGAGCTGACGCTCCAGCGCGTGGAGCCCGGGCGCTACACGCTCGGTGAGCTGGGAACGCTGCGCAGCGGGCGGCGCTTCGGGGCCAAGATCGAGGCCGAGGGCACGGTGTGGGCCCTACGCCGAGGCCCCCTCCCGACGGGCGGGGTCATCACCGCCACCGACGCGGCCACGGGCACGAGGCAGGCCCGCTACGTCCCGGGCGGCTTCCTGCGCCTGAGCGGGATCTATCGGGGCACCATCGAGCTCGGGGAGCGTGAGCTCGACTGGCGCGCAGATCACCGCATGGGCGAGCACTTCACGCTCCGCGAGTCGGGCTACGTCCTCGCCAAGCTCGACGCCGGCACCGACGCCCAGCCGGTGAGCGTCGCCCTCTTCGGCCTGCACCACCTCGAGGCCCTGCCCCTCCTCTTCTGCTGCTGCATCGTCAAGCGGGTCGTCGATATGACGATGGCGGCGGGGTCGCCCGGCGCCCCGGTCGCTAGCCCGGGAGGCTGAAACCAAGACCATGACCGACCTCCCGCCACCCCAGGCACCCCACACCGTCGGCGTCGTCGGCGCCGGGACGATGGGCGCCGGCATCGCCCAGCTCGCCTGCCTGGCGGGCGCGCGGACGCTCCTCCACGACCCGGTCCCCGACGCCCTGAGCAAAGGCGCCGAGCACATCCGCGCCCACCTCACCCGCTCCGCCGAGCGCGGCCGGCTCACCACCGAACAAGCCGAGGCGGCCAGCGCCCGCCTCGAGCCCGCCCCCACCCTCGCCGACCTCGCCCCCGCCGAGCTCGTGATCGAGGCCGCCCCCGAGTCGCTCGAGCTCAAGCGCGCCCTGTTCAAAGCGCTCTCGGCCATCGTCGCCGCGGACTGCGTCCTCGCCACCAACACCTCATCGCTCCTCGTCACCGCGATCGCCGCCGCCGCCACGCATCCCGAGCGCGTGGTGGGGATGCACTTCTTCAACCCGGCGCCGGTGATGCGCCTGCTCGAGGTGGTGGCCGGCGAGGAGTCGGGCGAGCCCGCCCTGGCCCTCGCCCGCGCCGCCGGCACCGCGATGGGCAAGGACGTCATCGTCGCCGCCGACGGCCCTGGCTTCATCGTCAACCGCTGCAACCGCCCCTTCGGGCTCGAGGCCCTCAAGCTCGTGCAGGAGGGGATCGCCCCCGTCGAGGAGATCGACCGCATCTGCCGCCTCGGGGGCGGGTTTCGCATGGGCCCGTTCGAGCTCCAGGACCTCGTCGGCCTCGATGTCGGCCTCGATGTCTCGCGCTCGTTCTACGAGCAGAGCTTCGGCGAGCCGCGCTGGCGGCCTTCGCCGATCGCCACGCGCATGGTCGCCGCCGGCCGCCTCGGGCGCAAGACGGGGCGCGGCTACTACGACTATTCCGGCGGCCGGCATCGAGGAGAAGATCCCGAGCGCCTCGAAGTCACGGGAGGCGAAGGGCTCGTCGTCATCGCCGGGAGCACCGTCCTCGCCGGCGAGCTCGCCGCCGCCGCCGACGCTGCGGGCTGGGACGTCCGCGCCCCCTCCGAGGCGGACGGCGAGGTCCCCTTCCTGATCCTCGACTGCACGATGGGAGAGGACCCGGGGGCGCCGCTCGAGGGCGGCCCCCAGGCGATCTGCTGCGCCGCCGGCTCGCTCGCCGCGCTCGATCCCGA
>DASZKU010000112.1:0-18874 GCA_035552815.1 Solirubrobacteraceae bacterium
AGAACGCGCGATCGACCGCCATGCGGATACCCCACCCCTCCGGGAGGTCGACCAGAGGCTCGTCCCCGAGCGCCGAGAGCTCGATGTCGGACCTGCCGGCCAGAGGATGGCCGACGGGGAGCGCGAGCATGATCGGCTCGCTGGCGAGGGGCAGGAGCTCGAGCCCGGCGCTCGCGTCGCCGGTGAGGGCGACGAAGGCGAGGTCCAGGCGTCCATCGCGGACCTCTCGGGCCATGGCGCTCGAGCCGCCGGAGTGGCGAATCTGCACCGTCACCGCGGGATGGGCGGCCCGGAACGCCACCAGCACCCCGGTGAGGTCGATGGACCGCATGCCCTGAGCCTGCATGGTCCCGAGCACGACCGTCCCGCGCAGACCGCCGCGGGCCTCGTCGACGGCGTCCTGTGCCGCCTGGGCGGCGGCGATGGTGGCGCGCGCCTCGGGGAGGAGGGCGCGCCCTGAGTCGGTGAGCTTGACGCTGTGGGTGGAGCGGTCGAAGAGCATCGTCCCGAGCTCCTTCTCGAGGTTGCGCACCCCGGCGGAGACGGCGGACTGCACGACGTGGAGCCGGTCCGCAGCGCGCGTGAAGCTGCCCTCCTCGGCGACGGCGACGAAGGTGGCGAGCTGCCGTAGCTCCACGCGGGAGAATCTATCGCGGATGGCGATAACCGTAAGCATCGTTTTGCGTTGCTGGCGATCGGTTTATGGGGGATGGTGAACCTCGACATGAGCGCCACCGACCTTTCATCGCCCCCGCCAGCCCGCCGAGCCCGGCTCGGATTCCTCCCGCCAGCCCGCCGAGCCCGGCTCGGATTCCCCCCGCCAGCCCGCCGAGCCCGGCTCGGATTCTGGGTGGTGGCGGTCGCCTTCACCACGGCCATGGCCTTCACCACCCTGCCGACTCCCCTGTGGTCGCTGTTCGCCCAGCGCGACCACTTCTCATCGCTGACCGTCACCATCGCCTTCGCCGTCTATGCGGTGGCCGTGGCGGCAAGCCTGTTCCTCGTCGGTCACCTCTCCGACGTCTACGGCCGTCGGCGCCTGCTCCTCCCCGCCCTCGGGCTCGAGATCCTCGCCGCCGCGGTCTTCATCATCTGGCCGGCGCTGCCCGGTCTCATCCTCGCCCGCGTCCTCAGCGGCCTCGGGGTGGGCGCCGTCACCGCGACGGCGACAGCGTGGCTGGCCGACCTGGGCGGGGCGCGGGGCCGGCGCGCCCAGATCGTCGCCACCGCGGCCAACCTGGGCGGGCTCGGGCTCGGTGGACTGATCTCGGGCGCGCTCGCGCAGTCGGGCGCCGACGCGCTCGTGCTGCCCTTCGCGGTGTTCGCGGTCGCCCTCGTGCTCGTATGGCTCGCGCTCCTGGCCGCGCCCGAGACCCGCCGTCCCCCGGCTCCGCGGCCACGCTATCGCCCGCAGCACGTGTCCGTGCCCCCGGCCGCGCGCGCTCGCTTCTTCGGCGCCGCCCTGGGCGCCGCCATCACCTTCGCCGTCTTCGGGCTCCTGACCTCGCTGGCGCCGGCCTTCCTGTCCTCGACGCTCCATGAGCCCTCGCGCCTGCTCGCCGGCGCCGTCGCCTTCGCCGGGCTCGCCACCGCGGCGCTCGCCCAGACCCTGACCGGCTCGCGCACGGCGCGCCAGCTCGTCGTCGCGGCGATCCCGGCCCAGCTCGTCGGCCTCGGGCTCCTGATCCTTGCGGTGTGGCTGCCCTCGCCGAGCTTCGCCGTCTTCCTGGCCGGCGACATCGTCGTCGGAGCGGGGTCGGGTCTCATGTTCAAGGGAGCTATCGCCACCGCGGCGGAGATCTCCACGCCCGAGCATCGCGCCGAGGCCCTCGCGGGCGTGTTCCTCGCCGCCTATCTCGGCCTCTCCGGGCCGGTGATCGGACTCGGTGCCCTGACCCAGGTCACCTCGATGCGCGTGAGCCTGCTCGTCTTCGCCGGTCTTCTCGCTCTCGCCATCCTCGCCGCCACCCCGGCCCTGCTCGCCCGCGGCGGCGGCGGCGGCGGTGGTGGTGGTGTTCCTCCATCCTCACCGCCCTCCGATAGGAGCAACCATGTACCAGACACAGCTGAAGACAGAACAACTCGGCCAGACGGGCCTCGAGATCACGCGCGTCGGGTTCGGCGCGTGGGCGATCGGCGGCGGCGACTGGGAATTCGGCTGGGGTCCTCAGGACGATGAGGAGTCGATCGCGGCCATCCACCACGCCCTCGAGCAGGGCATCAACTGGATCGACACCGCCGCCGGCTACGGGTTCGGCCGCTCCGAGGAGATGGTCGGCCGCGCGCTCGAAGGGGTCGACCGGCGACCGTACGTGTTCACCAAGTGCTCGCTGCTCGAAGGACCCGGCCGCACCGTCCTCCACAGCCTGAAGCGCGACTCGATCCTCCGCGAGGCCGACGCCAGCCTGAAGCGGCTCGGAATCGATGCGATCGACCTCTACCAGATCCACTGGCCCAACCCGGCGGCGGACATCGAGGAGGGGTGGGCGGCGCTCGCCGAGCTGAAAGAGCAGGGCCTCGTGCGCCACATCGGCGTCTCCAACTTCGACGTCGGGCAGCTGCGGGCGATCCAGCACATCGCGCCGGTGGAGACGCTCCAGCCCGAGTACTCGCTGATCGAGCGCGAAGCCGGGGAGGACATCCTCCCCTTCGCCGAGCGGGAGGGGATCGGCGTCATCGTCTACTCGCCAATGGGTTCGGGCATGCTCACCGGGGGTATGACCCGCGAGCGCGTGGCCGCGATGGGGGAGGACGACTGGCGCGGGCGCGACCCTCGCTTCCAGGAGCCCCAGCTCTCGGACAACCTCGCTCTCGTCGAGCGCCTCAAGGGGGTGGCCGAGCGCTACGACAGCTCGCCGGGCGCCGTCGCCGCCGCCTGGACGCTGCGCAACCCGGCCGTCGACGCCGCCATCGTCGGCTTCCGGCGCCCCGATCAGGTCGACCCCATCCTCGCCGCCGCGAACCTCGAGCTTACGTCCGAGGATCTCTTCGAGATCGAGGGGAGGACACGATGACCCCCGGCCGGATTGCGCGGTGATCCTCGGTCGCGCGGCTCAGTCGCCGCTGTTGACGAGCTCGACGGCCGCCAGGTTCCACTGGTCGGCGCTCGGCGCGCTCACGGGCACGGTCACCTTGGTCCGAGCCCGGCCGGCGGGCTGGTTGGTGTACTGGCTCCAGAACGTTTCTGCGCTGCCGGTGTCGAGCCACCGGTCGAGCGGCACCCAGCCGGTGGGAAGGGCGCGGGCCACGGCCCGGCTCCAATCGTTGCCGACCGCGAAGACGAGCGAGGTGGGCGAGGTGGTGGTGAGCTCGACGTGTGCCGGGCCGCTGTGCCCTGAGTCCGCGGCCGCGCTCCCCACCCCCTTGGTGCCTTCCATGGCGATCACCGTGAGCGCTTGGTCATAGCCGGGACGGGCAAGGACCGAGGTGATCTGCGCGCCCGTGAGGATGGTGGGCGCGGTGGCGGCCCAGATCTCGCTGTCCCCCGAGCTCGCGTCGGCACGCTCGACGAGCTTCCACATGAGCCCGCCGCCGCTCACCGCGGCGCTCTGCTGCGAAGCCCCGGCGGGCCCGTCGGCGCTCACGAAGGCGAGCAGCGTCTCCTTGGCCATCACGGTATGGAAGGCGGGCGTCGTCGCGACGCCGTGGACGTGGACGCTGACGCGCGCCTGGAGGACGAAGCACGTCATCGCCGGGCCCGGGTTCTGGACCGTGACCACGACCGTCGCCGTCGTGCTGTTCCCGCGCGGATCGGTGGCCGTCGCCGATAGCCGGTGCTCGCCGGGCCGCGCGCGCGTCGTCTTCCAGTGGATCACGTAGGGCGGCCTCGTCACCGGCCGTCCCAGCCGTCGTCCGTCGAGCGAGAACTGGACCGAGGAGACGGCGACGTCGTCGCTCGCCGAGGCGAGGATGGGCACCGTGCCCGACAGCGTCTCCTTGGCGACCGGGTTGATGATGCGCACGCTCGGGGCCCGCCCCAGCGTCGCCGTGATGGCGGCGCCGACCTGACGCTTGCCTTCGAGGACGCGGATGACGATCTTTCTCGGCCGCGCCGTGTGGACTCGCAGCCGGCTGCCGTGGACGCTCACGAAGTGCGGTCGGCGATGGGCGAACTCGAGCTCGACGGAGAGCTTCGCGTCCTGGGGGAGATTGGCCACCACCAGGGTGAGCACGCCGTGGCGCCAGCTCAGCGAGCGCACCTTGACGCCCGCTGCCCCGTGGCTTCCGCCCGGTGAAGGGGTCCCGCCGCCGGTCGCGGGGGGACCGTCGACGACGACGGGGACGGGAGTGGCGGTGGCCATGTCGCTCTCGGAGTCCGTCGCTCTGGCGGTGAGCTGGTGCTCGCCGGGCACGGTGCTGCCCACCGTCCACTGATAGGTGTAGGGGGGAGCGGTGACGGGGCTGCCGAGCGGCTGGCCGTCGAGGAGGAACTGCACGGAGGAGACGGTCGAGGGAGCGACGGCCGAGGCCGAGGCGGTGAGCGTCACCTGGCCCGATACGTGGGCCCCCGACGCCGGGCTCGTCAGGTTCACGGTGGGAGGCGTCGAGGTCGGGTTGCTCTGCGCGAGCACGGTGACGGTATTACCGGCGATCTCGAGCTTGGTGTCGGTGACGTCGTTGCCCGTGTCGCTCTCGGTGAGCACGTGGAGGGGATCGACGATCGCGTGCAGGACGTAGGTCCCGTCGGGCACGCCGGTCAGGTCGATGGGCTGGCCGGAATCGGTCTCGTCGTACTGGTCCGCCCATCCCACCGACCATCCCAGCGGCTGGGTGGGATCGTTGCAGTCGCTCTGGGGGATGAAGGTGTGGTTCGGCGTGTTGGCCACCCCGGTGAGCCGGTAGTCCCCGGTCATGCAGTAGTCGGACTTGGGGCTCGTGGCGACGACGGCGCCCAGCGATCCGTCGGCGTTGACCTGGTCGAGGGTGAACTTGGTGAGGGGGAACTGATAGTCGCTCGGAGGCCGCCACACTCCCGTCACCGCGACCGCCACCGGGTGATCGGGCTGCCACACCCCGGGACTCGGGCTGTTGTAGATCTCCTGGGTGAAGGTCGACGTCCCCGTGTTCTGGTCGTAGGTCGGATCGAGCTCGAACGGCCCCGTCCCCACGTCGGCGGTCATGTGCGTGAAGCGGAGATCCCGGTCGCCGGACGTCGGGTCGATCCCGATCGAGATGAGATCGGTCGGGACCATGAGCGTGAGGTCGGGCAGGGTGACGGGAGCGGATGTGACCGCCGACGAGGGAGCGGGTCCGATGACCAGGGCGAGGAGAAGCACGCCCGCCAGGGCGAGGGCGGCGAGGGCGGCGAGGGCGGCGAGGGCGGCGCGGTCGGCGCGGGCGGCGAGGGCGGCGAGCTTCGGCCGAGCGGGGTGAGCGAGCATGGGGCGACGGCACCCTCGTGAGGCTGCCTCGGGTGATCATCGTCCGGTGGGGGCGCTGACTTTCGCGTCGGGCGGGAAAATCCTCGCTCGCTCGCCCCCCCGACGCGTGGTTGCAGGCAACGTTGTTCCCGGATAGCGGGCAGTTCGTCGCCCGAAGGCTGAACCTCGCGGGCTTCTAGACCTTTCCTTTCCTACATGGGCACGGCTGGGCTCGAACCAGCGACCTCTCGCGTGTGAAGCGAGCGCTCTCCCACTGAGCTACGCGCCCGGATGGATCTGAGTTTAGGGGCTTGGTCGCGCGCCGGCTCCCTGCCGGGATGGGCCGCGTGGTGTTCATGCGCTTGAACGCAAAATGGGCCGGGGTGGTCATTGATCGCCGGGTGGGGGGCCTCAATACTCACTGCGGGACCCGGGCAGTGGGCTTCGTGGTCCGGCAACAGGGGGTCTGATGACTATCGTGGAAAGAAGTGAACGGCGGCCAGTGACGCTGGGCGCTCGTGGTGCGGCGATGCCGCGACCGCAGATCGGGTTTCGGTGCAAGACGACGTTTGACGGCTCGCCCGAGGCGCGACGCCAGACGAGCCTCGCGGTGGCACGTGCCAAGGAAGGTGACCGGGAGGCATTCCAGTACATCTACGTGTCGTACTCCAACAATGTGTACGGATACGTGAGGAGCATCATTCGTGACGACCACGAGGCTGAGGACGTCACCCAGCAGGTGTTCGCCAAGCTCATGACCTCGATCGTCAAGTACGACGATCGCGGGGTGCCGTTCTTCGCTTGGCTGGTCCGGTTCGCGCGCAACGTGGCAATCGACCACATGCGGGCCAATCGCTCGACGCCGCGCGAAGAGGTCGTTGACCATGACCGCGGCGAATGGGCTGACCTCGACCATGCCCTGACCGTTCGCGCCGTCCTGGCGGGCCTTCCCGAGGAGCAGCGCGAGGTCGTGGTCCTGCGCCACGTCGTCGGACTCTCGCCCGGCGAGATTGCCGACCGGATGGGACGAACTGAGAGCTCAGTGCACGGGCTGCATCACCGCGGCCGGCGTGCCCTGCAGCACGAGCTGGAGCGAATCAGCTCCACTCCGTCGACGCGAGCGCAGCCCCAGCTCGCGCTCGCGTGACGGCTCGCTGACCAGCCACCTCGGTTGCGCCCGGGCCCCCCTGGCGCGCGCCTGCGCGCGTTACCGCGGCGCAACCGCAGGTGCCGGTCCTTGCTCGGTTCCGGCACCTGCGGACCCGGCACACGCGGATCCGGCACCCGCGGCAGCAAAACGGCATTAAAAAAGGCGCCGCCGGGATCTCCCCGACGGCGCCATAACGAGCCCGCTACGGGGCTAGGAGGTGTGACTGACGCCACCGCCGCCACCGGGCGCTTGCCAGAACAGGATCCCGTCCCCAAGACCAAGGGTCTTGGTGGACTGGGTCAGCACCTGCACGGACCCGAGCACCCGCAGCCGTGGTGGCTGATAGGCGTTCTCGTCGGTATTGGAAACGTGTGCCATCTTCTTCCCCTTACTTACTGTTAGGTGGACGTCCATGTCGGAGCTCGAATGAGTCGAGCTCGTAACGGTCCCCCACGCGATGCCCATTACGCGCTGCATTCTCGTAGAACCTCTACGTACATGGCAATATGCACCACACGTGGCAATGCTGCAATGAGGCATCGAGCCCATTGCCACGTTCAGACAGTGAACGGCTAATGCACGGAGAAGCAGTCAGCGCCCCGGGCGGAGCTTATGGTCTCGGCCTCACCGGCGTGCCCGGCGCCCGCGCCCTGTTGATCGACGCGCCGCCCCATTGGCCGGCCCTCGAGCTCGACGTGGTCATCACCTCGGCGCCCGAGCCCCCGGCCGACATCGTCGGGGATAACAAGGCGCTGGTCAGGCTCACCTCGGGAGGATCGGTGGCCATCGACCGCGAGTCCGGCCGCGTCACCTACTCGTTCCCCGACCGGCCCGCCGACGGGGCGATCGTCCATCCCTACCTGGCGGTCGTCGCCGCCGTGTTCGCGAACTGGCTCGGCCGTGAGACCTTCCACGCCGGCGCCTTCGTCGCCCACGGGGGCGTGTGGGGGCTGCTCGGCGACAAGGAGGCCGGCAAGAGCTCGCTGCTCGCCTCGCTCGCCCGCGCCGGTGTTCCCGTGGTGTCCGACGACCTCCTGGTGCTCGAGGACGGCCGGGCCCTCGCGGGCCCGCGCTCGATCGACCTTCGCGAGGGCGCGGCGAGCCGGCTCGAGGCGGGTGAGCCCATGGGCGTGATCGGAGGGCGCGAGCGCTGGCGCCTGGCGCTCGATCCCGTGGCGGCCGAGCTCCCCATGCTCGGGTGGGTCACCTTGTCCTGGGGGGAGCGGGCGGAGGTGCGACCGGTGCGGGGATCGGAGCGGCTGCGCACGCTCGGCGCTCACCGAGGCGCGCGGCTCTATCCGCCCGAGCCCAAAGCGCTGATCGAGCTCAGTGCGCTGCCCTTCCTCGAGCTCCGGCGCCCGCGCGACTGGGCGTCAGCCGGGGAGGCTGTACGCCGGCTCCTCGACGGGATCGGCTGAGGCGAGCCACAGCGCCTGAAGGGCGGTGAACGAGTTAGCCGCCGGTCGCTCCTCCCGCCAATGTGCCCTCAGCGCGGGCGCGTCGAGGAACTCGCTCCGAACACCGGTGCCGTCCCACGCCCGCACGAAGGCGCGCGAGCGCTCGGTCCAGAACGCTTCGTTGAAATGGGCCTTCGTCTGTCGCGCGCAGATCTCCTCAGGGAGCACCTCGCCGAACACGCGCCGGACGCCGTCGGTGCGCGAGCGGAAGCCCGCCGGCGCTGCGAGGTGCCCAACCTCGGCCCAGAAGGGAGCCGAGAGCAGCGGATGGGCGAGGAGGACGCCGGCGTCGTCGGCCGTGAGCTCGAGCGAGGCGGTGGCCACCTCGAGATACCGGGAGCTCATGACCCAGGCGAGACGATCCCGCAGTCCCCGCGGCTCGCCGGCGCTCCACGCCGCGAGCGCGGCAGTGGCCGCCTCACGCCCGCGCGGGCGCAGCCAGGGAAAGGCGACCGGCTCACGGCGCGCAAGTACCCGCCGGCGTAGCGCCTGGGGGGCGAAGGCGAAGGCGATGCGCAGCGCGTCTCGCGCCTCAGGGCGCGCCATCCCGGCAGCCAGGGCTCGGGGGCGAAGCGCGCGCGCGGCCCCGAACAGCTCATCGCCTCCCATCCCGGTGAGGAGGGAGCCGCCGCGGGCGGAGTCGAGGAGCGGCCCGAGGAAGTGGGCGTTGAACGGCCACAGCAGGCCGTGGCGTCGCAGGAGCCGCTGGGCGTAGGGCCCGATGACGTCGAGCTCGTCGGTGGACTGCACCCTTACCCAGTCCGCGAGGCCGAGATGGCGCACGAGCCGTTCCTGCCACTGCGCCTCGTCAGCGGCTGGGGCTTGGGGAAAGACGTTGGTGGCGGCGATCGGTGGCGCCAGCCCCTCACGGCGGGCGAGTGCCACCGCGGTGGCGAGGACGGCGGATGAGTCGCGGCCCCCCGAGAAGCTCACCAGGCACGGCGGGCGCAGGAGGGCGGGGAGGATCGCTCGCTCGAGCGCCTCCAGAGGCCCGGCCCCGGGCGGGTGGGGCAGGGGCGTGACGTCGCCGGCGCCGAGCACCATTCCCGTGGCGAGCTCGAGCGAGGTGAGGCCCGTCGCCGGGGTCATCGGGGAGCGAGGCGAGTGAGCTCGCTGAACCGGGCGCAGACAACGTCCTCTTCACCTTCGATCCAGGCATGGGCGAGAAAGTCCTCGGAGGGTGAGCCCACTCCGATGATGACCTCGCGGTTCACGCCGTGGGCGGCCAGCCAGCGCTGGCGCACGAGAGCGGCCTCGAGGCAGCTGGGACGCCGGAGGCGGAGCACTGCCCGCACGCCACGGTCCCCGGACGGCGGGAGCCGCTTCGGCGCCGCGATCACGAGCTCCGAGAGCGGGACCGCGCTCAGCTTGTGCCGCACCTCGCTCAGCGCGCGGTTGGCCCAGCGCGCGGCGCGCAGCTCGGCGAGGGTCGGCAGGTACCTCACGTGGCCAGTAGCCCCTGCTCGGTGAGCTCGGCGAGGAAGGAGTCGACGTCGGCGCGGGCCGAGGCCTCGTCGATCGAGTACTTGTCCACCAGCGCGGCGCTGAGCTCGTCCGCTGTCGCCCCCGACTCGAGCATGTGCCAGAGGATGACTCCCGCGCCGCCGGCCGACAGATAGTTAGACGCGCGACCGTCGAGGACGACGATCTCGTCGTCGATCTGCTTCCACTCGAGCTCGTCGGTGCGCAGACGCAGGATGTTGGGGGGCTCTGGGGTCATTGCTCGCTCCTTGGCTTCTACGGCAGGGTTCGCTCGTGCTCGGATCTATCCATGAAAGCGTGCGCGACGGCGAGACGCGATCGCCTGAGCTTGTCGGCCCAGCGCTCGTGGCCACGTCGCCCTACGGTACGGCTTAGGTTGGCTCCCAGCGCACTGGGCAGTCGGCGCAGGGACACCGTGCAGGCAGGAGCGGCGACCCTCGCGAGGTGGTCCTCGAGCACGGAGCGGTCGCGCACGCCTTCGAGATGCCGGGCCCAGATGCTCAGCGACCGGGATCGATCACGCGCTCCGATGAGAGCGTCGGCGGCTCCCAGCGCCACGCGCCAGATGCCCTCCCATCCCCAGGCGCGGGCGAGCTCGGCGGCGAGCGCGCGATCGCCGGGACCGAGCACGGCGGCGAGGTCGATGAGATCGACGAGCCGGCCGAGGGGCTTGTGCGCCCAGCCGTGCGCGGCGAGGAGCAGGGCATGCGCGGCGGGCGCGGGCGCGAGCAGGCCGTCGACTCCGGTGGCGCTGGGGACGGCGAGCCTGAGGATCTCCTCGGCGGGCGGGGGGGCGAGCCACGCGGGGCGGTTGGGCACGCGGTGGAGCTCGACGACGAGGGGCAGCCCGGGCCACGCCAGGGGGCACAGATGCTGGCGGTCGGCGTACTCGGCCGGGGACCCGACCTCGACGAAGCCGGCGGCGGTCAACGCTCGCTGTGCCGCTGGGGCGTCGCCGGCGAGCAGGTCGAGATCGCGGAAGTACCGAGTGCCCGGATCGGGATAGCGGGCGGCTGCCTCGGGCCCCTTCATGAGCAAGAGCGGGCCCGGGTAGGCCGCTCGGGCCCGCCTGAGCAGGAGCGGAGCGGCCATCGCCATGGCGGCGGCGCGCCGCTCGTCGGCGCGCACCTCGTCAGGGACCGTCCGTCCGCGCGAACGCCACACGGCGGCGGCGAGGAGATGCACGCCGTGGGCCCGCAGCGCCTCCGTCGACGGGGCCGCGTCGATGAGCTCCTCGACGCGAGCCCACACCTCACCGCAGTCGCGGAGCATCTCAGTAGAGGCCCAGCGTCCCGTTGCGGCGCTCGCGCGCCAGCGCGAGCCTGAAGGCCATCACGCCGACCGCCATGGCCACGATCGAGAGCGGCGCGAGCTCGATGACATCGGACCCGATCGACGCCCAGGCCGACCCGCCGATCAACGCTTCGCGCAGGCCGTCGATGGTGATGGCGAGGGGATTGGCGTTGGCGATCGTCTGCAGCCAGGCGGGGAGGACGGAGAGCGGGAAGAACGCACCCGAGACCAGGCTGAGCGCGGCGGTACCCGCGGTCAGGGCGCCCACGCCGCGCCGGAAGGTGAGGATCGCCCCGGCGGCGAGGAGCCCGATGCCCCAGAGGAAGGGCACGAAGGCGAGCACGAGCACCGCCGAGGGGAGGATGCCGCCGGCGTGGAAATCGAGGCCGAAGATGATCGCGAGCACGGTGATGAACAGGGCCAGGCGCAGCGGGATGCTGATCACCGCCAGGGCCGCCGATCCAGCCTGGATCGTCCCCACCCGCGTCGGGGTCGCGAGCAGCGACTCGAGCGTGCCCAGCATCTGCTCGCTGCGGATCGCCGTGGCCACCTGCGCGAGCAGGAGGACCACGACCATGTTCAGGGCGATCCCGATCGTCGCGAACTCCATGTAGGTGACGCGGGTGCCGCCGAACTCGGGCAGCCGTGCGGGATCGACGAGCTTGCCGACGAACGAGAACACGAGGGCGTGCGCCGCCAGCCCGAGCAGGCCGCCGAAGACGCCGGCCCGGTAGCTGATGGCGATGCGGAAGTCGCGCCGTACGAAGGCGGGCACCTTCGCGAGCTCGCCGGTTGCGCTCACGACGGTGCCTCGTCGGTGAGCGCGAGGAAGGCCTCTTCGATCTCGGCGCGCTCGGGCCGGCACGCCATCAGCTCGTATCCCCCTCGCGCGAGCGCGGCCACGGCGGGGCCGAGGGCGGCGCCACTCCCGGTGTCGAGGACGAAGTCATCCTGACCGCGAGGACCCGCGACCACGCTCGCCACCGATCCGAGCGCCTGCTGGAGGACCTCGGCTCGGGGTGGGATGTCCGGGTGGCCGTTGCGGATCCGGACAACGTAGCGCTGGGCGGGGGCCCTGGCGATGAGTTCGCTCACCGAACCCGTGAAGCGCACTTCACCGCGGTTGATGAAGCTCACCACGTGGGCGAAGTCGCGGATCTCCTCGACGCGTTGCGTGGTCCACAGGATCGCGGTACCCCGTCCGGCCAGTTCGCCGATCAGGGCGCGGATCTGCCGGGCGCCTTCGGGATCGAGATCGTGCGTCGCTTCGTCAACGAGGAGGACGGAGGGGTCGACGAGCAGTGCCCGGGCCACCGAGAGGCGCTTCTGCATGCCGTGCGAGTACTTGCCGACGGCCAGTCTTGCCGCCTCGCTGAGCCCAACGTCGTTGAGCGCCTCGAGCGCGCGGGCGCGCGCCGCGCGCAGGCGCAGGCCGTGTAGGCGGCCGAAGAACACGAGGTTTTCGAGGCCGCTGATGCGCAGGTAGAAGGTACGGTCGCCCGAGGGGACGAGGCCGACGCTGCCCGAGACCTCGACGCTGCCGGCGTCGGGATCGACCAAGCCGGCGAGGACGCGGATGAGTGTCGTCTTGCCGGCTCCGTTCGGTCCGAGCAGCGCGTGGATCTCTCCCGGGAGAATCCCCAGGTCCACGCCCGCCAGGGCGGGCTTGGAATCGAACCGGCGAACCAGACCTCGCACGGCGACGGCCGCTGGCTGAGTCAGTGGCACACCAGATCAACGCACCCGACCTCGTGTTTTTTCTCACCGCCGAAGCCAAACGAGCCCCGAAGCGCTCCTAGCAGCGCAAAAGCTGCGACGCCGCTGCGCGAAGAGCTATCTATCTTTCCCAAACATTGTCGATCTGAAACCGATTCGTTCGAAAGAGTAGAGGTTTGGCGATCGTTTCTATTGCGTGTCCTGCCCCGATGATGTAAGTTACGCCCCGACCAGGAATGTAGAGCAAAGTAGTGCCGGGGGGTTGTCGATGCAGGGGGCTAAGGACGGCGCCGGCGATGGTCGGCGCGGTGATGCTTGGGGTCTATATGACCCATATGCAGACCCGGAGTACCCGGGGCAGAAGGGTGCGGCGGCCGCGGCATGCCTTGGCGTGCTCGGAAGCGCCGCGCTGGCGACCGACGCCGTCGGAGCGGTCCACGCGCTCGCGCCGGTGGCGTCGCTGGTCAACGTCGTCATCGGGATCGCCATCGCCGTGGCCGCGCTCCTGTGCACGCGGGGCGTGCGCGCGCGCATGCGCCAGGAGGAAGCTTTTCATCGTTCGATCGCCGAAGCCGCGACGGTGCGGGAACGGCGCCGGATCGCGCGCGACCTCCACGACGGCCTCGCCCAGGACCTCGCCTTCATTGCCGCCCACGGCGACCAGCTCGCGGTCGAGAAGGGCGCCGAATATCCACTGGCCATCGCCGCCCGCCGCGCTCTCGCCGTCTCCCGGGGCGCGATCGCCGACCTCTCGGCGGCGCAGGCGCCGACCGTCGGTCACGCCCTGCGCCAGGTCGCCGATGAGCTCGGCGAGCGCTTCGATATCGAGGTCCACGTGCGCGCGGAGCCGCGGGCGGTCAAGGCGGTCAGGCCCGAGGATCGCGAGCACATGGTTCGCATCGTCCGCGAGGCGATCGTCAACGCCGCCCGTCACGGTGGCGCCAAGCGGGTCGTCGTCTCGCTCGTCCCCCGCGACGACGAGCTCGTGCTCCGCGTCCGCGACGACGGTGTCGGTCTCGGCGCCGGCATTTCCCAGAGCGGCGGCGGCTTCGGCCTCGTGAGCATGCGCGAGCGGGCCGCGGCGCTCGGAGGGCGCCTGGCCGCGAGGACGCAGGCCAAGGGCGGGACCGAGGTTGAGCTCGTGGTGCCGTCAGGCGCGCCCGTCCGGGCGATGCGCGGGCGCGCGGCGTGAGCAGCCCCAGCGTTCTCATCGCCGACTGTGCGGCGACCCGGCTCGGCGCCAAGATGGCGCTCACGGGCGTCGCCGTCGTGTGCGCCGAGGCGGGCACGGCCGAGGACGCGATCGCGGCGGCAACGCGGACGCAGCCCGATGTCTGCCTGGTCGGGCTCGAGATTCCCGGAGGCGGGATCGAGGCGGTGCGCGGCATCTGCGAGGTCTCGCCCGATTCGGCGGTGATCGTGCTCGCGGGGGTGAGCGACGTGGACGACCTCCTCGCCTCGGTTCGCGCCGGGGCGGTCGGCTACATACCGGGTGGGCTCGATGCCGAGCGGCTGCGCCGGATCGTCCGGGCCGGAGCCGATCGTGAGGCGACGGTGCCGCGCTCGATGGTGATCGAGCTTCTCGGCGAGCTCCGCACCGCCACCTGGGGAGATGAGCGCCTGACGGCCAGGGAGTCGCAGATCCTCGGGATGTTGCGCCGCGGACATTCGACCTCGGCGATCGCCGGCCGGCTGGCGATCTCGCCCGTGACCGTGCGCCGGCACATCTCAGAGCTCGTGCGCAAGGTCGGGGTCTCCGACCGGGCCGGCCTCGTCCGCGGTAACGAAGTCGGCGTGAGCCTCGCGCAGGCCGCCGTCGGCGACTGAGCGCGCGTCGGCGACCGAGGGCGCGTCGGCGACCGGGCGCGCGTCGGCGACCGGGCGCGCGTCGGCGACCGAGGGCGCGTCGGCGACCGAGGGCGCGTCGGCGACCGAGCGCGCGTCGGCGACCGAGCGCGCGTCGGCGACTGAACGCTAAAGGGGGCCGTTCGGCTTATTGCGGCCCGGCGGGTGGCGAGGGAGGATGCTCGGACCTAGTGCACCGTTCTCGAAATCCCTTTGCGCTCTGGCGGCCTCGAGCGCAGCCCGCTCGGCATCCGGCCTCGCTCGTCGGGCTGCGCTCGAGTCGTCCGGCTGACGCACCTGGCCGCGACCACCGGCCATCCAAGTACGCCCGGTACGAGGAAGGCCGGCGGACACGCCCAGGCACGCCCAGCCACTCGCCAGATCATCAAAGTTCTTTCGGAACGCTGCACTAGTTTTTCCGTCCATGGGCATCCCCGATCCTTACTCCGGCGCGCTCCCGCCGGCCCGACACCACGAGCGGCGCTCCCAGCACCAGGGCGACGCGGCCTCGCCGCTCGAATCGGTACTCGAGACCGAGTGCATGGCCTTGCTCGCCCTGGAGGCGACGCGCACCCGCATCCGCTTCCTTCCCGGCGAGCACGATCGTGCCGAGGCCGACATCGGCGGGGCCATCGAACTCCTGCGCCACGCCATCGCCGAGCTACGGCCGCGGCAGGGAGAAAGCTCGCGGAGCCTGCTCGCGCTGGGCTTCGTGGCCCGGCACGAGGATCTCTGACCGGGTGTTTACGCCAGCCCGCTCCGCACGGCATAGATCGCCGCTTGGATCCGGTTGGTCATGCCCAGCTTTCCGAGAATGCTCGACAGATGATTCTTGGCGGTACGGGGACTGATGCCGAGCTCCTCGGCGATCTCCGAGTTCTCGAGCCCGCGCGCCACGAGCCGTAGCACTTCGACCTCGCGCGGGGACAGCCGCGAGATCACCTCGGGCTCGGGCTCGGATTCCACGTTGTCGCGCCGCACCCGGTCGAGCAAGGCGGCCGCGGCCCGAGGCGAGAGCCATGCCTCGCCGCGCGCCGCCGCGCGCACGGCGATGACGACATCGTCGAGCGGGGCGTCCTTGACCAGGTAGCCGCACGCGCCGGCGACGACGGCCGCCGCGACATCACCTTCGTCGGAGCCGACGGTCAGAGCGATGATGCGTGCCGCCGGTTCGTGCTCGACGATCTCCTGGATGGCATCGAGCCCGTCGAGATCGGGCATGCGCAGATCCATGAGGATGACATCGGGCTTGAGCTCGCGCGCGAGTCTCACCCCCATCTTGCCCCCGGGAGCCTGAGCGACGACATCGATGCCTTCGGTCGCGGCGAGCAGGGATGACAGCCCGGTGCGAAACAAGTCGTGATCGTCGACGATGAGGGCACGAATGGGTGCGAGCTCCTGTCCCTCCGGGCCCCGGGTCATGCGACGAACAATGGCACGCGACCGTCGGCAGCACAACGTTCGGGTCCCGACATGCCCAGCCGGCGCTTTAGAAGTTCGCGCGACTTCGCGCCGTTAGGTCTACGTGCTCGTCAAAGCCGTGATCGTCGTTGGGCGGTATTCGTTCGGCCACAGTCCTATGCGGGGCGCGAACGCGATCCCCGCCTTGGAGGCGGTGGCGAACCGGCCGATCATCGAGCATGTCATCGATGCGATCTGCGCCGCGTCGGTGTCGGCACCGATCGTCGTGGGGGAGTCCGAGGCCCTGATGGCGGTGCGCGAGTGCGTGGGCGACGGCGTCGACGGCGTCGGCCGGCCCGCCTATGTCACATGCGAGGAGAACCCCGACATGGCGGCCACCCTGCGAGCGGTCGCGCCCCTCGTGGGTGACTCTCCCTGCCTCCTGCAGCCGGCGGACGGACTGCTGGGAGAGCCCGTCGCCTCGCTCGTGGGTTCGCTGTCGCACGGCTCCCCGGACCTGGTACTGCACGTCCGCGACCTAACCGAGACCGTCTTCGGCGACGAGCACCATGGCACCGGAGTCTCGGTCCCGGGACGTTCGGAGCCTGAGGTGGCGGTGTTCGGTCCTGGAGTGCTGCGACGCGCCACCGATGCCCTCCGGGCGCGGGAACCGGGCGACCTCGCCCTCGTCGCCGAGCGCCTGGCGGCGGCCGGGGGCAGCGTCAGGTTCCAGCTCACCGAAGGCTGGCGCCGCTACGACGGAGACGGAGCCGACCTCCTCGAGCTCAATCGCATCGCCCTCGACGGCCTCGTGCCCGACGTCCGCCCGTCGCTGCGCCGTGAGAACAGGATCGAGGGCCGCGTCCTCATCCACCCCTCGGCCTCGGCCCGCGACAGCGTCATCGTCGGCCCGACGGTGATCGGCCCGGGAGCGAGAATCGAGAACGCCTACCTGGGCGCCTACACGTCGGTGGGTGCGGGAGCGCACATCGCGGGCGCGGAAATCGAGCGCTCGATCATCTCGCCGGGAGCGAGCGTCGTGCACGTCGGCGGGCGTCTGGTCTCGAGCCTCGTCGGGCGCGATGCCCGCGTATTCCGCGACTTCTCGCTGCCGCGCGCCATGCGCCTGTGGGTGGGCGACGGCGGCGAAGTCGCCCTATGCTGAGCCCTATGACCGAGGGCGCGGCGCGTCCCGGCCTCAACCCCGAACGACTCGCGCGGCTCATGTACGCGACGATCGAGGGCTGCCGGCTCAACCTCAGCGGTCATACCGTCCTCACCGAAGCGGCCACCGGCCCCTACGTGGTCACCCCGGTGCTGGCGGCGCTGGCGGGAGCAGAGGTCCACGCCCTCGCCGCCCCCACCCGCTACGCCACCTCGGGCGAGCTCGAGGAGCTCACCTCCGAGCTCGCCGACCGGGTCGGAGTCCTCGACCGGGTGCACTTCGTCTCCGACAAGCACTCGGAGATCGTCGCGGCCGCGGACATCGTCACCAACAGCGGTCAGGTGCGGCCGATCGACGCTGAGATGGTGAGCGAGATGAAGCTCGGCGCCGTGGTCGCGCTCATGTACGAGAGCTGGGAATACCGCGCGGAGGATGTTGACCTCGACGCTTGCCGGGCGCGGGACATCCTCGTCGCGGGGACCAACGAGTGCCATCCCGCCGTCGATGTCTTCGCGTTTCTCGGGCCGATGGCGGTCAAGCAGCTCCACGATGCCGGCATCGCCGTCTACCGCAGCCGCATCGTCGTCCTCTGCGATAACCCCTTCGCCGCGTTCATCGCCCGCGGGCTGCGTGCCTGCGGTGCCGAAGTGGTGGCGGCGGCGGGGCTCAGCGAATCGGACCTGGCCGAGGGCTGCGACGCCGTCCTCGTCGCCTTGCAGCCACACGCGGGCTACGTGATCGATTCCGCCGCCGCCGCCCTCATGTCGCGCGCCGCGCCGGGCGCCGTGCTCGTCGAGTTCTGGGGCGACACCGACCGCGAGGCGCTCACCGCTGCCCAGGTCCCCGTGTGGCCGGCGGCGGCACCGGCGGCCGGACACATGGCGGTGCTTCCCTCGGCGGTGGGCCCCGAACCGATCGTCCGCCTCCAGGCGGGCGGGCTCAAGGTCGGAGAGGTCCTCGCCCGGGGCCTCGATCAGGCCTCGCCCATCGAGCGAGCCTTCGTCCAGCTCATGTAGTCAGCTGCCCAGGCGCGCCGAGACCGTCTCGTGGACGGCTTGCGCGACGCGCTCGACCTCGTCGCCTTCGAGGTCGGGATGAAGGGGGAGGGAGAGCTCCTCGGCGGCCCATGCCTCGGCGCAGGGAACCTCGCCGTGTCGCATCGGGTGCCCGCTCCACGCTTCGTGGCGGTGCACGGCCCGGTCGTAATGGATGCCGGTATCGATCCCGAGTGTGTCGAGGGCGCCCGCGAGCTCATCACGATCGGCGACGCGCACGGGGAACAGGTGATAGATGCAGGGACTGTCGTCGCGCTCGCCGAGAACGCGCAGATCGGCGGGCAGGAGCTCCTTGTAGTGGGCGGCGTGTTCGCGCCGGGACGCGTTCCAGGCGTCGAGGTGGGGGAGCTTGACGCGGAGCAGGGCGGCCTGGAGCCCGTCGAGCCGCTCGTTGTAGCCGATCTCGACGTGCTCGCCCTTCTGGCGCTGGCCGAGGTTGCGCAGGCGGCGCACGCGATCGGCGAGCTGGGCATCGTCGGTGCACACGGCGCCGCCGTCGCCGAGGGCGCCGAGGTTCTTGCTCGGATAGAAGGAGAAGGCGGCGCCGGCACCGAGCGAGCCGACACGCCGGCCGCGGTAGCGAGCGCCGTGGGCCTGCGCCCCGTCCTCGAGCACGAGCAGTCCCCGGGGGCGGGCAAAGGCCTCGATCGCCCCGATGTCACACGCC
Organism: Solirubrobacteraceae bacterium; assembly: GCA_035552815.1. GTDB lineage: Bacteria > Actinomycetota > Thermoleophilia > Solirubrobacterales > Solirubrobacteraceae > Palsa-465. The sequence continues at coordinate 18,592 of DASZKU010000112.1, forward strand.
TGTCCGTAGAGATGCACCGCGAGCACGGCGGCGGTGCGCGGCCCCACCATGGCGCGCGCGGCGTCGGGGTCGATGAGCGCGGTGTCGTCGTCGACCTCGCACAAGACGGGCGTCGCCCCCACGTGCGCGACCGCGAGCGCCGAGGCGATGAAGGTGTGCGCGGGCACGATCACCTCGTCACCCGGTCCGATCCCCGACGCCTGCATGAGGAGCGACAGCGCGGCGGTGCCCGAGGCGACGCCGACGCAGTGTCCCACCTCGCAGTAGTCGGCGAACTCGGCCT
>DASZKU010000113.1:0-2303 GCA_035552815.1 Solirubrobacteraceae bacterium
GACGACTGGGTCCTGCTCCGGACCGTGCGAAGGGTCACCAGCCTCTGGTGGCCGTTCACCCATAACGACCTCGGCCAGCCCTCGGGCTCCGGGCACTTCTACCGCCCGCTCTGGGTCCTGTGGAACCGGGCCGTCTACGACGTCTCGCACAGCCCGGCCTTCGCTCACGTCGCCAACCTCGTCCTCTTCGGGATCGTGTGCGCGGAGGTGGCGCTCCTCGTCCGGCGCATCGCCGGGAACCGGGCGGCGGCGATCGCCGGCGTGACCGTCGCCGTGTTTCCGAGCCACGGAGAGTCGGTCGCGTGGATCTCCGGCAATACCGACATCCTCGCCGTGGCGCTGGCGCTGCCGGCCGTGCTCCTCGCGCTCGGCGCGCGGCGTTCGATCGGGCGCGACGTCGCGATCGCCGCCCTCACCGCCCTGGCCGTCCTCGCCAAGGAGATCGCCACCGTCCTGCCCGTCTTGACCGCCATCCTCCTGTTGGTCGGCGCGGCGGGATCTCCCACCCTCAGGCGACCGGGGTACTGGCGCCCGGTTCTCGTCATGCTCGCCATCGTCGTCCTCGTGCTCATCCCGCGGTCGCTGGTCATCGGTGGGATCGGGGGATACGGCGGCCAGGCCGTGACGCCCGCGCGGGCGGGCGGTGCGCTCGCGAGCTTCATCCTCGGTGGGCTCTCGGCGCCGCAGCTCTCGCTCCTCCAGCATCCGGTTCTCCTCCTCGTGCCCGCGTGCGTGCTCGTCCTTCTCGCCGCCGGCCTCTACCGGGCCTGGCGGGGGAGAAGCGGCCTCAGCGAGCGACTCGCGCTCGCCGGCGGGGCCTGGTTCCTGGTCGCCCTGATCCTCGTCCTCAACCAGCCGCTGAACCTCAACACCCGGAACGGCGACCGCCTCCTCCTCCTCCCGAGCATCGGTCTGGCGATCGCGGCGGGCGCCTTGATCGCGCGCGCCCGACTGAGGGCGGTCGTGGCCGGGTGGGCGGTCGTGGCCTTGGCGTGCGCCGTCAGTTGCGTGCTGGGCGCGCTCGACTGGCGCACGGCGGGCGCCGAGTCGCGCCGGCTTCTCGCCGAGATCGAGCGGCTCGCCCCGCCCCATGCCCATCTCATCGCGCTCTCGCTCCCGACCGATTACCGCTCCGCCCATCTCTACCCCGACGCGCTCGACCTGGCCGTGAGCGAGAGTGGCCGCCCCGACGTCACCTTCGTCGGCTGCATGCCCGTGCAGGTGCTGAGCCTGCGTCCGCGCCAGGTTGTGTTCGTGCCCCTTCCCCTCGGCCTGTGGTTCGGGCGCACGACGACCCGCGCGCCCTTCGAGGTTCCCGTGCTCGGCAGCTCGGCGCCATCGTCGAGCGCGGCCTGTCAGTTCGGCCCGGCGCCCGACCAGCCGTCGGAGACCCTCGGCACCGCGCTCCGGGCGCTCGTGAGCCCGAGCCCGGCCGTCGCGAACGCGATCCCGATCTACTTCGACGGGCGCGACATGCGCCGGGCCCCGTAATCGCCGGCCTCAGGGCTCGCGTGCCCTCAGTCGGGACCGACGGTCACCGCCCGCCCCGGGTCGCTGACCCACTCCGACCACGAGCCCGGGTACAGAGCGGCGTCGAAGCCCGCGATCGCGAGCGCCGCGATCTCGTGCGTCGCGGTGATCCCCGAGCCGCAGTACACCCCGATCGGGGTCAACCGGTCCGCCCCCAGGGAGACGAACCGCGCCGCCAGCGCCGCCGGGTCGGCGAACGTGCCGTCGGGCCTCAGGTTGGCGGTCGTGGGGGCGCTGACCGCGCCGCGAATGTGGCCGGCGCGCGGATCGACGGGCTCGACCTCCCCGCGAAAGCGCTCGCTCGCGCGCGCGTCGAGGAGTAACCCAGACCCCGCCAACGCAGCCGACTCCTCGGCCCGGATGACCGGTAGGGCGCCCGCGACCAAGGTCACGTCGCCCCGCTCGGGCACGACCGGACCCGACTCGGTGGCATAGCCTGCCCGCCGCCAGGCCCCGAAGCCGCCGTCCAGGAGTTGCACGGTCGCGAGGCCGGCCCAGCGCAGCAGCCACCACGCTCGCGCCGCCGAGAGATTTCCGACGTCGTCGTAGGCGACGACGTGGGAACCGGCGCTGACGCCCCAGCGCCTGGCCGCCTCCTGCAGGTCGGCCGGATTCGGGAGCGGGTGCCGTCCCCGTCCTGCTTGCCCGGGCGCGGCGAGCTCGGTCTCGAGATCGACATACACGGCGCCGGGGATGTGCGCGGTCTCGTGGTGGGCGCGCCCGGTGGGGTCGCCGAGCGCCCAGCGCACGTCGAGGATGACGGCGGCGGGATC
>DASZKU010000114.1:0-12538 GCA_035552815.1 Solirubrobacteraceae bacterium
GGCCTGGCGGCGAGCGCTTCGGGCGCCGCGGGCGCGTTGGCCCCGAGCACCTCGACGCCCCTGCTCGATCGCCGCGCGCTCGTGCACGCCGGGAGCGAGAGGAGGCTCTTTGTCAGCTGAAGGCGCTGCTCTGGGGCGGGCGCTGCGGATCGGCGTCGGCGGGCCCGTGGGCACGGGCAAGAGCTCGCTCATCGCCAGCCTGTGCCGCGAGCTCGCGAGCGAGCTCGAGCTCGGGGTGGTGACCAACGACATCTACACCGACGAGGACGCCCGCTTCCTGCGCTCGGAGGGCGTTCTCCCCGCCGCCCGGATCGAGGCGGTGCAGACCGGCTGCTGCCCCCACACCGCGATCCGCGACGACATCAGCGCCAACCTCGACGCCGTCGACGAGCTCGAGCGCGCGCAGGGGCCGCTCGACCTCGTGTTCGTCGAGAGCGGCGGAGACAACCTGACGGCTGCCTTCAGCCCCGCGCTGGCCGACACCCAGATCTTCGTCCTCGACTGCGCCGGTGGAGACGACGTCCCTCGCAAGGGCGGACCGGGAGTCACCCGCTCGGACCTGCTCGTCATCAACAAGGTCGACCTCGCCCCCTACGTGGGGGTGAGCGTCGAGGGCATGGTCGCCGACGCCGGGGGGCAGCGGGGCGGGCGGCCGGTGATCGCGCTCAGCGTGCGCGACCGGGGGCTGGTGTCACCGCTCGTGGACTGGGTGCGGGCGCAGCTCGCGGACTGGCGCGCCGGGTCGCTGCGCAGCGCCGACCCGGGTCCGCCGGCACCGCACGTCCACCACCACGACCACGCCGGCTCTGTGTGAGCGCTCGCGTGCTGATCGCCGCGGCGGCGGGCGAGTCCGGCACGGTGCTCGAGGAGCTCTCCGGGACGGAGCCGTGGACTCCGCGAATCCTCGCCGGAGCCGGGGAGGGGGGCGGGGCCGCGCGCGTGGCCCTGGTGCAGACGCGCGCCTCGATCGTGCGCGGCGACGCCGTCGAGCTCTCGATCAGCGTCGGGGAGGGGGCGGCCCTCGAGCTCGTCGAGATCGGCGCGACGCTCACTCACCACGCGCGCGGGGGAGAAAGCGCTGAGGTCACGGTCGAGGTCGCGGTGGGCGACGGTGGGCGCCTCACCTGGCTCGGAGCCCCGCTGGTGGTGGCGCGCGGCGCCGACGTGCGGCGGACGGTGTGCGTCGAGCTCGCGGGCGCGGGCCGCGTGCTCCTGGGCGAGACGGTGGTCCTCGGCCGGGCGCACGCGCGCTACGGGGCGCTCAGGGCCCGCACCCGCATCGTCTACGACGGGCGCCCGACGCTCGACGAGACGCTCGAGACCGGAGATCCCGACACCGTTGCCTCGCCCGTCGTCGCGGGCCAGGCCGGGGTCATCGCCGCCCTCACCCTCGCCGGGCTGCGCGACGACGACCCGCCCGCCGGGGCGATGCAGGCGCACGGGCCCGCGACGCTGTGGCGGGCTACGGGTAACGCCGTCGATGTATCGCGCTGGAGGGCACCGGTGGCCGAGCGGTGGCGACGGGCGATGGGTGACGGGGATGGCACGCGCGGTTGAGCGCGAGCGTCAGAATTTGTAACTGGGGAACTCCGCGATCGCGGAATGCATTGCGTCGGGGCCCAGGGCAACCCCGCCGGTGAAGGGCAGGTTCAAAGTGAGGATGACCAGGAGTGATAGCGAGATGATCGCCGCCAGCGCCGACACCATGAGCGCGTGGGCGGCGAAGCTGTCGACGCCGAAGAAATAGGTGAAGGCCACACATATCAACGCGCCCACGATCAGGACTAACCACAGCGTCGAAGGTATCTCGCTCCCGCTGGCCTCGATACGCATCCTGCGCTGGGTGCTGACGGTCGAGACATCGGTAATCGCGTTGGTGAGAAAGTCTCCCTGCGTCGCGTTGCGCGCCCGCAGGTCCTTCACCGCGCGCCACATACCGTTCAGGGCAATGTCCGTCTGCGGGCTCTCCCTCTGGTGGTCGGCCATCGAGACCCATTCGACAGTGACGACGCTGTTGGCATAGTTGCGGGTCGCGGCACGGAGGGGACGACCCTGGTTACCGAGCGCTACCGCGTCTCGGTAGAGATTGCCAACGGCGACCGCCTCGGCGCTCACCCCGCTGTCGGTGGTTCCGAACTGCTCCCAGACGATAACCACGACGAAACCAAGGAGCACTGCATAGATCACTCCGACGATGGCGATCAAGAATCCGGCGACCTCATGGCTCGCCTTGAGCTGGCTGAGTTCGACGCTCCGGCGTACCAGGATCAGTCCCAGCAGCGCCAGGGAAACCGCGATGAGCACTATTCCGAGCCCCAGCCACACCGTCGGCACGTTCTCGAGGAGGAAGGCCACCATGTTCGCGTTGTCAATGTATGGGCACCCCCGGACGCTGACAAGAACCGAGCCCACCTCTGCCCGTTCGGGCAGATCGTCGTATTCGGCGGGCGGGTGCGTAGATCACTGAGCGCCGGCGCCCTATCCTCCGCTCTATGGCAAGCAGCGAGCAGCTGAACGCCCGGGAACACTCGCGCTCCGATCCGGCCGGGCTGCGGGAGAGGAAACCGCGTGGCGGTCATCCCGGCCCTGGCCCCGGCAACGCCGAGCTGGCGCGAGTGCTGGCTCGGGACGGCTCGGGGCTGCTCGCCGGGGGACGCGTCCACCCCGCCGTCGAGGCCCAGATCGGCCGTCTCCGCGGTGGGGGCGCCGGCCTGCATCCCGGGGCCCGGGCGCGGATCGAACCGCTCGTGGGTGACACGCTCGCCGACGTCCGCGTGCACGACGGCCCTGCCGCTGATGGGCTCGCCCGCTCGGTTCAGGCCAGGGCCTTCACCACCGGGCGCGACCTGTTCTTCGCGCGGGGGGAGTACCGGCCCGGGACGGCGACCGGCGATCAGCTACTCGCTCACGAGCTCACCCATGTCGTGCAGCAGCGGGGCGCGCCCGTCAGCGGTCCGCTGACCGTCACCGACCCAGGAGACCGCTTTGAGCGCGAGGCGGACCGCACCGCCGGCAGCGCCGGTGGCTGACGGCGCCGCCCTCAGCTTCGCCGAGATCGACGAGCGCATCCGCCACGGCGTCGAGCAGGTCTCGGCCGCCGAGCCCGAGACCGCCGATCCCTTTCGCGGCCTTTACATCACCGATGAGCAGGCGCTGGCCCTCGCCGCCGGCGGGCCCCCGCCGGTGCTCGAGGATCGCCTCGACAACCTCGCTGCCGTTCTCGGCCTCGACGCCCTCGAGCGCTCGGTGCTCGCGGTATGCGCCGCTCCCGAGGTGAGCTCGCGTTACGGGCGGCTCTACGGCTACCTGCACGACGACCTCACCCGCCAGCTCGCCTCTCCCCGCCTCGCCGCGGCCCTGCTCGCCGGCGGTGCGCTCGCCGGTGAGGACATACTCGCTCGCCTCGACGCCGGCGCCACCCTGCGCCGGCTGGGCGTAATCGAGCTTCTCGACGAGCCGCGCCTGCCCCTCGCCGAGCGGCCGCTGAAGTGCGCCGACGCCGTCGCCGCGCGGCTCATCGCCGGGGTTGCGCCGGTCGCGGACGCCGGGCTCGGCGAGCTCGTGCCCGTGCCGGCGATCGCGCCCGCCGCGGCGCTGACCCTGTTCGAGTTGCGCGAGCTCCTGGCCGGTGCGAGCGGGCTGCCGGTCGCGGTGGTCGGGGACGACGCTCCCGCCGCGCTTGCCGCGGCGCTCGGGCAGCCCGTGCTCCTCGCCGCCGCCCGCGGGCTCGAGGACGGGCGCCCCGCACCTGCGCTCCGGTTGCGCGCCGCGCTCGCCGGGGCGGTGGTGGCCCTGTCGGGCATTCACGAGCTCGCGCCCGAGGACCGAGCCGCGGCCTGGCGCGCGCTCGCCGAGGGCCCGGAACGCGGGCTCGTGTGCGTGGACCCCCTGCGCGAGAGCGCCGTGCTCGGCCAGGGACCGATGCTCGTGGCCCGGATCGCGCCCCTGGGCTCGGTTGAGCGGCGCGCGGCGTGGGCGGCGCGGGTCGCGGGGGCTCCGGTCGACGGGGTTGCTGTCAAGTTCCGCCTGTCCGCCGGTCAGATCGAGCAGGCGGCCGAGATCGCGCGGTCCCGCGCGCTGGTGCGCGGGAGCGATGTCCCCACCGCGGACGACCTCGACCACGGCGCGCGCGCCGCCTCGCGGCACGGGCTCGAGGGGCTGGCGGCACGCGTCGAGCTCGGCGAGTGCACGTGGGACGATCTCATCGTCCCGGAACGGACGGCGCGGGCGCTGGGGATGATCTCCTCTTTCCTGCGTCACCGCGACCGCGTTCTCTGCGACTGGGGGTATGCGGCCGAGGCGGGCACCGCCGCGGGGATGACCATCCTCTTCGCCGGCGAGTCGGGAACGGGGAAGACGCTGGCCGCGCGCGTGGTCGCCCGCGACCTCGGGCTCGAGCTCTTCCGCATCGACCTCGCCACCGTCGTCTCGAAGTTCATCGGAGAGACCGAGAAGCAGCTCGATCGCGTGTTCGCCGCGGCCGAGGGCTCGAACGCGATCCTTCTCTTCGACGAGGCCGATGCGCTGTTCGGCAAGCGCTCGGAGGTGCACGACGCCCACGACCGCTACGCCAACGTCGAGGTCGCCTACCTGCTCCAGCGCATCGAGCGCTACCAAGGCGCGGTCATCCTCACCACCAATCTGCGCCAGAACATCGACGCGGCCTTCCTGCGCCGGCTCGACCTCGTCGTCGAGTTCCCCTTCCCCGAGGAGCGCGAGCGCGTGCGACTGTGGGACCGACTGCTTCCGGGGCACGCTCCCGTGGCGGACATCGACGTCGACTTCCTGGCCACCCGCTTCAAGCTCTCGGGAGGGTCGATCCGTAACGTCAGCCTCGCCGCGGCGCTGCTCGCCGCCGACGACGGCGGACGCATCACCATGGAGCACCTCGCGCGCGGGGTGGCGCTCGAGTACGACAAGCTCGGGCGCCTTACCCTCGAGGCCGACTTCGACCGCCTGTACGCGGCCGTCCGCCCCTCGGCCGCGAGTTCGTGAGCCCTTAGGCAGTCCGTTCGGGCAGGGCTCCTGCCTCCTTGTCTGCCCGTTAGGCGGGCGGACGGGCGTGATCTGCCGGGCTCGTGGTGCTGAGGTGTGCGCATGGCCCTGATCACCACCGTCGCCCCCAACACGGCGCTGGCGGACCTGGACGAGGCGCTCGAGTTCCTGTTGCGGCGAGAGCTCGCGAGCACGGGCTTCGAGGGAGTCGCCATCGCCTTCGATGCGCCCGACCGCGAATGGTCAAAGGCCCTCACCCAGCCCACGCTCAACCTCTTCCTCTACGACCTGCGCGAGAACCGCCAGCGCCGCGCGGCGGCGTGGGACGGCGCGACCGAGGACGGCCGGCGGATCGAGACGCGGCCGCCGCTGTGGCTCGACGCCTCCTACACCCTGACCGCCTTCTCGCGTGCGGTGCAGGATGAGCACCGCCTGCTCTCCCAAGCGCTGACCGCGCTCTCGAGCTACCCGGACTTGTCGGGCAACGTTCTCGGGGACAGCCCTTTTGCGAGCGTCTGCCAACAGTTCGGGCCGCTCCACACCCGGGTTGGACACCCCGGACACGACGCCACGCCGGACTTCTGGACGGCGGTCGGCGGTCCCTACAAGCTCTCCTTCCACTACATAGTCACCGTGCCCTTCCCCTCGGGAGCGGTGCTGCACCGCGGGCCGCCCGTGCGCGTCCAGCATCTCGGCGTCGGCGATCGTCTCACCCGGCGACCCGACCTCGAGGAGCGCTCCCGGGTCGCGGGCACCGCGGTCGAGGCCGACGGCTCGCCGGTGGCCGACGTGTGGGTCACCCTGCGCGACCTCGGACGGGTGTGCGAGACCGATCGACTCGGGCATTTCTCGTTCATCGGGGTACCTCCCGGCTCGCACCCCGTGCTGGCGCGCGACCGATCTGGGCGCGAGACCGAGGCGACGCTCGAGGTCCCGGGCGAGCTCTTCGTGATCACCATGCCCCCGCCCGCCCGCTGACCGAGCGGGCAGCGGCTCGTGCCCCGATCGCTGCCCGCTGCGCCCTAGCGGCGTGGGTGGTCCGAGCGGGAGCCTGGGCGAGTGGCGATCGACCCACCCCGACCCCGAGTGCTGCTGGCAGGGCTTACCCCGGTTGCCAGCGTTGGCATGCGCTGCATGCTCAGCGAGTACGGGGTGGACGTCGTCGGCCAAGAGGACCGGCCGCTGGCGATCGAGGCGATCGCCCGTGAGCTCGAGCCCGACGCCGTGGTGCTCGCGCTCGAACCTGCGGCGCGAGCGCTGTGCGACCGGATCAGGATCGCCGCCCCCAAGGCCACGGTGATCCTGTGGCCCGCCGACGAGAGTCGCATCCAGGTCATGGACCCGGGCCGGGCGACGATCCGCGAGATCGCCGCCGGCGGGTCGGGCGACCTGCGCCGTGAGCTCATCGCCAGCCAATCACGTAACCACGAGATCGAGGAGTGACATGCCGAACTACGCGACACCCGGCGTCTACGTCGAGGAGGTGCCGGCGCGCAGCAAGCCGATCGAGGGCGTGAGCACCTCGACCGCGGCCTTCGTCGGCCTGGCCCCCGGTGGGCCGGTGAACAAGCCGGTCGAGATCTCCAACTGGTCGCAATTCGAGCGCGTCTACGGCGACCCCGCGGACGCCAAGCACAGTCCCTTCATGGACGGCGCCTACCTGGCCCACGCCGTAAACGGGTTCTTCGCCAACGGCGGGCAGCTGTGCTGGGTCGTTCGCGTCGGGAGCGAGAACGCCAAGCCGCCGCACGCCGCCGTGGCCGCGGCCGAGAACCCGAAGAAGATGGTTCTCCAGATCGAGGCCAAGACCCCGCAGCCCGAGCACGTCCGTGACGACGTCGTGGTCGACATCTCGCTCGATCCGCCGCGGGCACAGCTCCCCGCGAGCACGAACGGAGCGGGCGCCGCTGGTGCCCCGAAGGACGCGCCGGCCGACGCCGCCCCCGCCGACGAGGGTTCGGGAGGCGAGGGTTCGGGAGGCGAGGGTTCGGGAGGCGATGGCGCCGTCGCCAAGAGCGATCCGCCCCCGAAGCCGGTGAAGCGATACACGGTCTCGATTCAGGTGGGCAGGGACAAGCCCGAGAAGCACGCAAGCCTGCTCGCCCAGGAGCTTGGCGACATCCAGTCCGACTTCGTGACCTTCCAGGACCAGGGACTCGGGCGTGACGCCGAAGGCAAGGGCCTTGAGCCGATCCCGGGAACCTACCCCCTCAGCGTCCCGTCGATTCCGCCCGAGCAGGTCTCCACGTCGGATATCGAGGGCGACGTCGACCGCCGCGAGGGGCTCGGGAGCCTCGCGGCCGTGGTCGACGTCTCGATGGTGTGCGTCCCCGACCTGGTCGCGATCGCCGGGAACGACGAAAGCCAGCTCAAGGGTGCCCAGGTTCAGCTGATCGCGCACTGTGAGGGCATGGGCGACCGGATGGCGATCCTCGATACCCCCCCGGGCCGGCATGCCCCCAGCGATGCGCTGGACTGGCTGCTCAACACCCTCAACGCCGACTCCAAGCAATCGACGGTCTACTACCCCTGGCTCGAGGTCATGGACCCGATCAGCAAGCTTCCCATCCTCGTGCCGCCGTGTGGGCACGTTGCCGGGGTGTGGGCGCGAACCGATTCCACCCGCGGGGTGCATAAGGCGCCCGCCAACGAGGCCATCCTCGGCATCACCGGTCTCGACGTCCAGGTCACCGATGCCGAACAGGGCGACCTCAACCGCTCGGGCCTGAACTGCATCCGCTCGTTCACGGGCCGCGGCATCCGGGTGTGGGGCGCGCGCACGATCTCGAGCGATCCCGAGTGGCGTTACATCAACGTGCGCCGCCTCTTCACCTTCGTCGCGGACTCGATCATGAGAGGAACGCAGTGGGCCGTGTTCGAGCCCAACGACGAGCGCCTGTGGATTCAGCTCCAGATCGCCGTCACCAACTTCCTCACCATCCAGTGGCGCAACGGGGCGCTCTTCGGGGGACATCCCGAGGAGGCCTTCTATGTCAAGTGTGACAGCGAGACCAACCCACCCGAGATGATCGATGCGGGTCAGGTAACGACCGAGGTGGGCATCGCGCCGGTCAAGCCCGCCGAGTTCGTCGTCTTCCGCATCAGCCAGTACACCGCCGGCGAGGGCGCCGCGGCCTGACCCCCAGATAACGACCGCAGGAGGAAGAGAAAATGTCAGCAGCAGAGCAGGGCGAAGCCCTCGCCGCGTCATATTTCTACGTACAGCTCGACAGCCTCGCCACCGTCGCCGTTCGCGAGATATCCGGTATCGGGTCCGAGAACGACGTCATCGTCCAGCACCAGGTCAACGCCCAGGGGAAGGCGATGTACGTCAAGGTGCCGGGCAAGCTCACCTGGCAGAACCTGGTGCTCAAGAAGGGCATCGACACCGACATGAGCCTGTGGGCGTGGCGCAACGACATCGTCACCCAAGGCGTCGATGGCAAGCGCAAGAACGGCTCCATCTACGTCGTCGACGTCACCGGCGCGGCGAAGACGACCTGGAGCATCGTCAACGCATGGCCCTGCAGCTATGTCGTCGGCGCCATGGTGCCCGATACCAACGAAATGCTGCTCGAGGAGGTCCATCTCGCCCACGAGGGCATCACGCGGGTCAAGTGAGTCGCGGGATGCTCCAGACCGAGTACGAGTTCACCCTGCCCGTCGGCGTCGTGGGAGCCGACGGGGAGGTGCACCGCGACGGCACCATGCGCTTGGCCACCGCGCGCGACGAGATCGAGCCGCTCCGTGACCCCAAGGTGCGTGAGAACGAGGCGTACCTCACCGTGCTCCTCCTCAGCCGGGTCATCACCCAGCTCGGCGACGTCGAGTCCGTGACGCCCGCCGTCGTCGAGGACCTCTACGCGGCCGACTTCGATCACCTCCAGCGCCTGTACGAACGGATCAACTGCGATCCCGACACCATCGCCACCGTCACCTGCCCAAGCTGCGCGGCGGACATCGACGTCGACCTGCGGCCGGTGGAGGACGCGTGGTTATCAAAATGAGAAGGCCGTCCCCGCGCCAGCTGTACGCGGAGACGGCCCGCCTCGCCCACCACCTGCACTGGTCGCTCGACACCGTGCTCGACCTCGAGCACGCCGACCGCCGGCGCTTTCTCCAGGAGGCCGAGACGCTGTGGGCGAGATGATGCGCGCGACCGGCCTTCCCCTGGCAAGGTCCGTCAGCGAGCGCCACCGCCCCAAGAACCTCGCCGCCGCCACGCGATTGTCCCGGCGTCGGGTGCCGGCGGCGCCCGAGGCGTCGCTGTCGTCGGGGGCGGGGGTGCCTGAGGCTCCGGTCTCGTCTGGGCCGGCGGTGCCGCTTCCGGGCCTCGAGGGGGTGAGCGAGACCGCCATGCAATGGATGCTCGACGGTGCAGCGCAACCAGCTGTGGACGCCCCCACCACGATCCTTCCCGCCGAGTTGCTACGCGATCAGGAACGCCAGCGCAGTCGGGCCCAGCTGATGCGGAGCGCTGGGCCGCCGCGGCGGGGCCGGATCGCCGAAGGTCCATCGGAGCGCCCCGCTGAGACGGCGACCGGGGGGAGGTCGGATGACGGCGGCGAGGCACCCGGCGGGGACGCGGCGGGCGGGGACGCGGCGGGCGGGGACGCTGCGGGCGGGGACGCTGCGGCGGCGGCGCGAGGCGACGGTTCAGGTTCGGGGCCCGAGCCGGCCCAGGGCCGGGGCGTCGTTGGCGAGGAGGTGATTACATGGCCGCCCCGACGGGCGGTGGCGAGGGAGGCGGAGGCGGCGCCTGGCGCTTCGAGGGCGCTTCCCCCGGGGGCCGGAGATCCGGCGTTCGGATCGACGGTCGAATCGGCGGCGCTGGCGGGTGAATCGGCGGCGCTGGCGGACGAATCGGCGGCGCTGGCGCCACGGGTGAGCCGGGAGATTGCCGGCCCGCCGGCCGACCCGGGCGGGCAGGCGGTGTCTGCTGCCATCGCCGAGCCATCAGTCACCGCGCAAGCGCCCGGCGCGAGCGCCAAAGTGAGGCTGGGCGGGAAACGTGACTATATGGGACGTTTCCCGCCCAGCCTCCCCCTAGTGGCGCGGTCGGAGCTGCCGGCCCAGGTTGGCCCGACCCCTTCCTCGACGCAGGAGGCGGCCTCGTCCGCGAAGGCTGCGGTCGGATTACGTCCACAGGCGAGCACTCGAGCGCCGGCTACCGTCGCGCGCTCACCTCGGACTTCCCCGGACGACTCATCGGATAATCCGCGCGTCCAAGACCACCCCGCGGGTACGGCTCCGGTGCCGGATCCACCTCCACTCTCTACGCCTCCGTCACAGGCGCCTGCGACCCCACGGCCCGGGGCGGAGATGCCGGCGTCGGCACTCGTGGGGGAGCAGCCCGCGCCGGCAGTCCCGGCCTTCGCATCGCCCGTGCAGGCGGTGCTCGCTGATGTGGCCACGCGGTTTGCGGCGCGGACACCGGCGCTCCCGGTCCAAGTCGCCGAGGCTGCGCGCGGTGAGGACGCGCGGTCCGCGGCGCGCGGGGGCTCGGCGGCACAGCCGCCGGATCTCGGTGTCGCGCAGTCCGGCGAGACACACATGGCGCCAGACGACGACCACCCGGGTGGCGAGCCAGCAGACGTCTCACCGGCGCTCGCAGTCGCCCGCATCACCGAGCCGGAGCTGAGCTCCGATCGAGGCAGCCTGCCTTCGGGGAGGGTTGACACGAGCGAGCCGGTCGCCCAGTTCCCGCCGCCTCCTGATTCTGCTCCGCCGGCCGGTGCAAACCGTCAGGTTGCTTCGAGCCCGCGGGCCAGCGGTCCTCAGCCGCGGGTGACCATCGCGCGGGCGTCAACCCTCCCGTCGTGGGGCCCCAATGTCGAAGGAGCGCTCCAAGGACCCCACCCGGGTAGCGATTCCGGCGGCGAGAGCGGAGCCGAATCGCCGGCTGCACCGGCGGCACCGGCCGGACCGGCGGAACCGGCCGCATCGGGCGCACCGGCGGCGCCAGCGGCACCGGCCGCATCGGGCGCACCGGCCGCGCCAGCGGCACCGGCCGCATCGGGCGCACCGCCTGCACCGGCGGCACCGGCCGCACCGGCGGCGCCAGCGCCACCGGGGGCACCGGCCGTACGGGCCGCGGCGGCAGCGGCGCTCGCCGGTCACGACGCTCGCGCGCCGAGCATCGACGGTGAGAGCCTCACGGCCGTGACCCCGGCGCCACGCGCCGTCGTCGCCCGCGCTGCACCGCGGCTACGCCGGCTCTCCGCGCGTCCGCCCGTGACGCGAGACACCCGCGGGGAACCGTCGCCTGTTGGCCCACCGGCCGGTCCGGCTGGCGAGGCGGCAGCGATTCCGGCTGCCGTTCGGAGTCGGGCTGACGTCCCGGTCTCGACGCCTCCGGCGGCATCGGCCATCGCGCGGAGTGCGGCGGGGGAGCGGGATCGATCAGAGGGGTCTGTTCCCGTGCCGCCATCCGCTCCGGTCGCTCCGGTTGTGGCGCCCAGCACGGCGATGCCGGCCGCGGTGGCGGCGCCAGGGAGTCAGGCCGACGGGCCGGAGACCGGAGCTGTCGCGCAGGCGGCAGTCGCGCGTAGTCGAGCGGACAGTCCCAGTTCGGCGGACGTATCGGGGTCGAACGACGCGTCTGGGGGTCCCACGCTCGCGTCGAGTGGAGTAGTGCCGCCTGCTTCCACGCTGGCGGGAGACTTGCCGGAGCCGCAGGACGCGGCAGTGACATCGCCTCAAGCGGTCGCGTCCCCTCCCCCCGCGGAGCCGAATCGAGTTGCCCCACCCTCGCGAGGAGTCGCCCCAGCACCGGCGGTCGCCCGGACCCGTACGCCCAGGCCGCCCGAGACAGTTACCTCGACCCCGCCCCCGGCGTCCGCCCCGACCCCGATGCCGGCCGAAGCGGTGGCTCGGGATGACGTGGCGGCGCCCATTGCCGGGTTGGGCTCCGAGCCGGGCGTCGTTCCGGGCCAGGCCGTGGCGCCGAGCCGGGCGGCGGCCCCGAGCCCGGCGGCGGTGCCGAGCCCGCCGGTAATGCCGACCCCGGCCGTGGCGCGGAGCAAGGCTGTGGCGCCGAGCCGGGCGGCGGTGCCGAGCCGGACCGCCTCGCCGAGCCATGCCGTGGCGCCGAGCAAGGCTGTGGCGCCGAGCCGCACGGCGGTGCCGAGCCGACCTGCCCCGCGGAGCCAGGCCGCCCCACCGAGCCTGCCTTCGACCCCCGCGCAGGCCGCGCCCTTCGGCGAGGCCCGACCGCTGAGCCAAGCCGCCCCGTCGCACCAAACTGACCCCCGCGGCGAATCCACTCGGTCAGCTCACGCTGAGTCGCCCGCCCTCGCGCGGACGGCGGCGCCTGCCGGGGCTGCGGTGGTGGCGCGGACGGCGGCGCCTGCTCAGGCTGCGGTGGTCGCGCGGAGCGCGGCGATCCCGGTGCCCGCCCCCGAGGCGTCGCTCGCGCCCGAGGCATTGCCCGCGCCCGAGGCATTGCCCGCGCCCGAGGCGTCGCTCACGCCCGAGACCTCGCCCGCCCCCGAGGCATTGCCCGCGCCCGAGGCGTCGCTCACGCCCGAGACCTCGCCCGCCC
>DASZKU010000115.1:0-37926 GCA_035552815.1 Solirubrobacteraceae bacterium
GACGCCCTGCGCCCGGTCATCCAGCGCAGCTACGCGGCGAACAAGCAGATCGTCTTCGGCGGCGACAACTACTCCGAGGAATGGCACGCCGAGGCCGAGCGCCGAGGCCTGCTCAACCTGCGGGCCACCCCCGACGCTCTCCCCTACCTCCTCACCGACGACACCCTGACGGTGTTCTCCAACTACGGCGTCCTCTCCGAGCGCGAGCTCGAGTCCCGCTATGAGGTCTCGCTCGAGCAGTACGTGACCAAGATCAACATCGAGGCGGAGACGGCGTCGACGATTGCACGGACGATGCTCCTGCCCGCCGCGGTCCGCTACCTGGCCCTGCTGCGCGGAGGGGGCGTGTCCTCGCTGGCGACCGAGACCGAGGAGCTGGTCAACGAGTTCATCGAGGCGATCACCGCGCTCGAGGAGGTCAACCTCGACGAGAGCCACCCGGACGGGGACCTCCTGGAGGACGCCAAGTACATGCGCGACACGGTGCTCCCGGCCATGGGCGAGGCCCGCACCACCGCCGACAAGCTCGAGAAGGTCGTCGCCGACGACCTCTGGCCGCTGCCCAAGTACTCGGAGATCCTCTTCATCAAGTAGCCGGCGTAGCGTCGACGGGCGCCGCCTGCGGGCGCCGCCCGTTGGCGCCGCCTGCGGGCGTTGCCTGCGGGCGCCGCCCGTTTACCTCAGCCCGCCTCCGGGAACCTCTCCAGTCGAGAGGAGTCTGAGGTGTACAAGCAGGTTCTCGATCCCGTTTCCCACTCCCTGGGACTGACGTCGATCTTCGCGGTGGTGCCGCTCGCCACCCTGTTCGTGTTGCTCGGGGTGGTGCGCCTGAAGGCGCAGTGGGCGGCGCTCATCTCCCTCGTCGTCGCCGTCCTCGTGGCGCTCGCCGTCTACAGCATGCCCTTCGGTCAGGCCGCCGACGCCGCCGCCGAGGGCGCCGCCTTCGGGTTCTTCCCGATCATGTGGATCGTTATCAACGCCCTGTGGATCTTCCACATCACCGAGGAGACCGGCCATTTCGCCGTTCTCCGCCGGGCCTTCAGCTCGGTGTCCGACGACCAGCGCATCCAGGTGGTGATGATCGCCTTCTGCTTCGGGGCCCTGCTCGAGGCGCTCGCCGGTTTCGGAACCCCGGTGGCGATCTGCGGGATCATGCTCGTGGGCCTCGGCTTTCAGCCCATCAAGGCGGCGGCGGTGGCGCTGGTGGCGGACACCGCCCCGGTGGCCTTCGGCGCCATCGCCATCCCCATCACCACCCTCGCCGAGGTCACGGGCCTGCCCAAGCACGAGCTCAGCCAGATGGTCGGGCGCCAATGCCCGCTGCTCGCCCTTTTCGTCCCCTTCATCCTCGTCTTCATGGTCGACGGCCGCCGCGGCCTGCGCCAGGCATGGCCCGCCGCCCTCACCGCCGGCCTCGTCTTCGCCGTCGTCCAGTTCGCCTGCTCGAACTACATCTCGCCCGAGCTCACCGACATCCTCGCCTCGCTCGCCGCCGCCACCAGCCTGCTCGCCCTCACGCGCGTGTGGTCGCCGCGCGGGTCCGCGCCGCGCGGGTCCGCGAGCCCGGCTAGAGGGGCGCACCGGCCGGCCATCGCCGGCGCCGACCGCGCCGACGCGGCCCTCGAACGTCGCGTCGCCGCCGAGGAGGGCAGGCCCCTGAGCCGCTCGGCGATGCTCATGGCCTTCGCCCCCTACGCGATCGTCATCGTCGTACTCGGCGTGTGCAGCCTGAGCTCGATCACCAAGCAGCTCGACCTCGAGACCACCAAGTTCAGCTGGCCGGGCCTACACGTGGTGAGCGCTTCGGGCAAGACCCCCACCAGCGAGCTCTTCAAGCTCAACTGGCTGACCGCCGCCGGGAGCCAGCTCCTCGTGGCCGGGCTCCTCACCACCGTCGTCCTCCGGGTCCACCCGCTGAGGGCGCTGGCCATCTACGGACGCACGCTGCGGCTCCTGCTGTGGCCGATCGTCACCGTGTGCGCCGTCCTCGCCCTGGCCTACGTGATGAACCTCTCGGGGCAGACGATCACGCTCGGAACCTGGGCGGCGGGGGCGGGCGCCTTCTTCGCCTTCCTCTCCCCCATCATCGGCTGGTTCGGAACCGCGGTCACCGGCTCTGACACGTCGTCGAACTCGCTCTTCGGCGCCCTTCAGGTGGCGGCCGCCAAGCAGTCGCACCTGTCCGCGGTGCTCCTCGCCGCCGGCAACAGCTCGGGCGGGGTGCTGGCCAAGATGGTCTCGCCCCAGAATCTGGCGATCGGCGCCGCCGCCGTGGGCCTCGGCGGCCGCGAGGGCGACATCTTCCGCAAGGTGATCGGCTGGAGCGTCGTCCTCGTGCTCGCGATGGCGCTGCTCGTGCTCCTGCAGTCCTCGGGGGCGCTCTCCTGGATGGTCCCCTAGCGTCAGCCGCTGAGGGCCTCGTCCATCCGGGCCCCGGTCCGGTCGAGCCAGTCGCCGAAGGCATCGGGCGCCAGCGGGCGGCTGATGTGGTAGCCCTGGATCCGGTCGCAGCCCAGCAGGCGCAGGCGCTCGAGCGTGTACTCGTCCTCGACGCCCTCGGCGACGACCTCGAGGCCGAGGTCGTGGCCCAGGTTGACGGTGGAGCGGACGATGATGAGGTCACTCTCGTCGCTGAGCATCGAGGTGACGAAGGAACGATCGATCTTGAGCTCGTTGACGGGCATGCGGCTGAGGTGGCCGAGCGAGGAGTATCCGGTCCCGAAATCGTCGATCGAGAGCCGGATCCCGAGCGCGCTCAGGCGCGTCAGGGTGGCGACGGCGCGGTCGGGGTCGGACATGATCATGCTCTCGGTGATCTCGAGGTGCAGGGCGGCGGCGGGCAGCGAGTGAGCGGCGAGCAGGCGCTCGATCTCGTCGGGGAGGTTGCTGTCGAGCAGGTTGCGGACGGATAGGTTGACCGACACGGTGAGCTCGCGGCCGGCCCGCCGCCACGTCGCGCACTGCTCGATCGCGCGATCGATCACGTGCCGGGTCAGCGGCCCGATCATCGGCGTCTGCTCGATGACCTGGATGAACGCCCCCGGCGCCAGCAGCCCGAGCTCGGGGTGCTGCCAGCGGATGAGCGCCTCGGCCCCGCACACGCGCCCCTCCTCGGCGTCGACGATGGGCTGGTAGTGGACGACGATCTCATCCGCGCCCAGGGCGCGCTGGAAGTCGCTGAGCACGTTCAGGCGCCGGCGCGAGTAGACGTCCTGCTCGGCCGCGTAGAACCTGTAGCCGCTCTGCCGGCTCTTGGCGGCGTACATGGCGATGTCGGCGCGCCGGAGCAGCGTCTGGGCGTCGTCGCCGTCGACGGGGAAGCGTGCGATCCCGATGCTCGCCCCCACCGTGAGCGAGAGCTCGTCGACGACGATGGGCTGCTCGATGCACGCGAGGAGCTCGACGGCGGTGAGCTCGAGCGCCTCGGGGTCGCCGGCGTCGCCGGCGGGGAGGACGGCGAACTCGTCTCCACCCAGCCTGGCCACGAGCCCGCCCGCGCCCACCAGCGCCGCCAGCCTGGGCCCGAGCTCGCGGAGCAGGGAGTCGCCGTACAGGTGACCGAGGGTGTCGTTGATCTCCTTGAAGCGATCGAGGTCGATGAGCATGACCGCGAAGGGGACGGGCGGATCGCTCTCCTCGGCGCCGGCGATCACCTCCTCGATCCGGCTCACGAACCGCTCCCGGTTCGCCAGGCCGGTGAGCGTGTCGGTGGTGGCCAGGCGCTGCAGCGCCTCGCTCCGGCGCTCGGAGAGGAGCAGGGCGCTGACCAGGTATTGGAAGACGACGAGGACGAGGCCGACGAGCGCCAGGCCGACTGTCCCGTGGGTGGCGGCGACGTACACCGCGGCCACCGTGAGCAGGGCCGAGAACAGCTCCGAGGCGAGGATCGGGCGCAGCGCCTCGCGCGCCTTCTGGGCGAGCGAGTCTCCGTCGAGGTAGCACTGGTAGCCGGCGATCATCACGAAATTGATGGTCAGGGCCACCACGAAGGTGGCGAACACGAGCAGGTAGTAGCTGAGCTGACGGGGACCGACGTGGGCCACGCCGGTGGCGGCATGGAAGAACAGGGCGGCCGCCAGGGGGAACCAGGCATAGGTGAGCAGGTTGTTGCGCAGGTAGTGCTGGGACTCGCGCGAGCGCACCCAGCCGATGGCGATGGTGAGGACGCCGATGAGCGCAGCGGGCCCGCCTCCGAGGAGCACCGCGGCCAGGATCAACCCCAGGAAGCTCCCCGAGACCTTGAGCTTGCGCGAGTCCGTCTCCACGAACATCAGGTCGCTCGCCACCGTGAAGGCGGCAAGGGCGATGAGGGGCCACGGGCGCCATTGGTCACCGCCCGCGGTCGCCGCGACGGTCAGCCCGGCGACCACGAAGGCGAGTCGCTGGGCGCACACGACCACGCGGCCGGGACCGCGCGGCGCCGAAGGGGTTGTCGTGAGAACTTCCACCTGTGTTTCTAATCGGTGCCCGGGCCCTGGTGCACCGGAGCAGCAACTACGCCCTTGATTGCGTAGGAAACCCCTACGGGCGCGCGCGCCTTCGCGCGCCCGCCACCGACGCCGCGGCGAGCACGAGGAGCACCCCGCCGGCCGCCACCGCATAGGCGGCGCGCGGGGACCCGAAGGCGACGAGGAGCCCGCCGAGGATGAAGCCCGCCGCGGGCATGATCTGGTTGATGCTCTCGAGCACGGCCATGACCGAGCTCTGCGCCCGGGCCGAGACCGCCTGCTGGACGGCGGTGACCACGGCGATCCACTGGGCCCCGTTGCCGAGGCCGCCCACGGCCGAGAACGCGCATGCCAGCGCGAGGCCGGGAGCGAGCGCGAGCCCGCCGTAGCCGATCCCGATGAGCGCCGTGCTCACGGCGAGGACGAGCACCAGGCGCAGGCGCGGCGCGGCGGCATAGGCGATCCCGCCGACGACCATCCCCGCGCCCCAGGCCGCGAGGAGGGCGCCGTAGCCCGAGTCCCCCGCGTGCAGGGTCTGCTTGGCGTACACGACCTCGATCGGCACGACGGCGCTGAAGAACACGAGCGCCAGGGCCTGGGCGGCGAGGAGGACACGCACCCCGGGCCGCGACCACGCCTCGCCGATACCCGCCCGCAGGCGGCTCACGGCGCCCGCGGCGGAATGGCGCTCGACGCGCAGCGTGCCGGCGGTGGCGAGGATCACCGCCACGCACAGGAAGGTGCCGGCGTCGACGAGCAGCGCCGAGCCCGGGCCGAGCGCCGCCACGAGGACGCCGGCCACGGCGGGGCCGACGGCGCCGCCCGCGGTGAAGCCGAGATTGAGGATGGCATTGCCCTGGCGCAGCTGCCCGTCGGCGAGGAGGAGCGCCGCCGTCGAGCCGCGCGTCAGCGCCTTGGCGGTGATGGCGAGGAGACCGTCGAGGGCAGCGAGGATGAGCGCCGCGGGCAGCGAGAAATGGGTCGCGAGCCAGGCGATGGCCATGAAGATCAGCCCCTCGAGGACATGGAGGGCGGGGAGGACCCGCGATGCGTCGACGACGACGAGGCGGGTGGTGAGGAGGGGCGCCAGCAGCGCGGGCACGAAGCGCAGCGCGAGGAAGAGCGCGGCGGTCGCCAGCGCGCTCCCGGTGCGGTCGAAGACGAGGATGGCGAGAGCCACGTCCCCGACCCAGTTGCCGAGCTCGTTGATCGTGTACGCCGCCGCGAGATGGCGGAAGGGGGCCGAGCGGAGCGGGCGCCGATGCGCCCCGCTGAAGCGGAGCTTCGCCTCGACCGGATGAGCCGCCGTCGCGCTTCCCACGCTTCCGGTATCGGCACTGGCGCCCCGGAGCCGTCAGTAGCTATCCACAGATATTGGGGTGATTTGCACCCTTCGCCGCCGACCCCCGCTAAGTCAACATAAACCTCAGCAAACCTCCTCATTGCTCCGCGAAGGAAAGGACTGACATGGGCTACAAGGGCGGCTGATCCCGACTTTGTCACTGAGGGGCTCGTCTCACCGGACGGGCCCCTCAGTGCTTTTCTTGGCGGCTTGGGGCGGGAGTCCGCTGCCCGCCGGTACGCTCCCGTCGTGACGCCCGAGGAGCTCGCCAACCTCGCCCTTCTGCGCCGCGCTCGCGATCTCATCGACCGCGAGTACCCGCGTCCCCTCGACGTCGCCGCGCTCGCCCGCGCTGCGCTGATGTCGACCGGACACTTCTCGCGCCAGTTCCGCGCGACATACGGGGAGACGCCCTACGCCTACCTGATGACGCGGCGCATCGAGCGCGCCAAGGCGCTGCTCCGCCGCGGCGACCTTTCGGTCACCGACGTGTGCATGATGGTCGGGTGTTCGTCGCTCGGCTCGTTCAGCGCGCGCTTCACCGAGCTCGTGGGCGAGACGCCGACGGCCTACCGGGCCCGGGACCACGGCCCGCTCGCGAGCGTGCCCGGCTGCGTCGCCAAGGACCTCACCCGCCCGGTCCGCTGGCCGAGCAGGATCGGAGAAGCGCGCGGGGCGCCGGCGCCCTAAGGTGGCGGGCATGGAGCTCAGTCTTTCCCGTTGCTTCGTCCAGGTCCATGACCCCGACCTCGCGCTGGCCTTCTACCGCGACGCGCTCGGCCTCGAACTGCGCGACGACGTCGCCCACGAAGGCTTCCGCTGGCTCACCGTCGGCGCCCCCTCCCAGCCCGGCGTGGCGATCGTCCTCACCAACTACCTGCACGGCAGCCCCGCCGACGGCGACGCCATCGCCGCCCTCGTCGCCAAGGGCGCCATGAACGGCGTCCACTTCCGCACCGACGACCTCGAAGGCACCTTCGAGAAGGTGCGTGCCTCCGGGGCGGAGATCGTGGAGGAGCCGACCGATCAGCCGTGGGGCACGCGGGACTGTGCCGTGCGTGACCCGTCGGGCAATCTCGTGCGCATCGACCAGCCGCCCGCCGCTCGGTCGTGACGCCCTAGCGGCGGTCTGGTCGCGCCCGGCGGGCCGCGTGCTCGGCGCAGGCACCGCCGCACCGCAACTTGCAGGCCTTTCATGCGTTTTCCGCTACGGTGAACTTTGTGAGTGACCTCCGCGCTCGGTGGGCTGCGCGCGGTCGTCGGGTTCCGGGGCTCGGTCGGCCGTTCGTGCTTCTGGTCCTCACCCTGACGATCGTGCTCGTGCTCGTGGGCGTGGGCGTGGGCGTTTCCTCCGCGCCGGCCGCCGGTGCGAGCGGATCACCGACGCTGACCATCCCCCTCCCCATCCCGGTCAACCTCCAGCTCCCCGCCCTGGGGCTGGCCATCGTCCAGAGCGGCGGCGCGACGAGCACCCCGACGCCCACGACCTCGGCCCCGAGCACGACGATCTCGGCGCCCCAGCCCAAGGCCACCAATCCGTTCAACGGCCGCGCCATGTGGGTGTGGGAGATCCCGGCCTCCTCGCGCGGCAACCTGGCGACGATCGCCGCCAAGGCCAAGCAGTACGGGGTGAGCACCCTCTTCATCAAGAGCTCGGACGGGACCTCCCCCTGGTCGCAGTTCTCCCGGGCGACGATCGCCTACTTCAAGGCCGCCGGCCTGCGCGTGTGCGCCTGGCAATACGTCTACGGCCGGCACCCGGCCGACGAGGCCCGGCTCGGGGCGGGAGCGGCCAGGGAGGGAGCGTCGTGTCTGATCATCGACGCCGAAAGCGAGTACCAGGGCCGCTACGCCTCGGCCCAGCGCTACGTGACCCTCCTGCGCACGCAGGTCGGGGCCAACTTCCCGGTCGCACTCGCCGGCTTTCCCTGGATCGACTACCACCCCGCCTTCCCCTATTCGGTCTTCTTCGGCCCCGGCGGCGCCCAGTACAACCTCCCCCAGATGTACTGGAAGGACATCGGCACGACGGTGGACGACGTCTACGCCCACACCTACCTGTTCAACCGCCTCTACCTGCGACCGATCTACCCGCTCGGACAGGTCTTCGCCAACCCGCCCACCCGCCAGATCATCCGCTTTCGCCAGCTCTCCACCGCCTACGGCTCGGAGGGAGTCAGCTGGTGGGACTACCAGGAGGCGACCACGGCCAACTGGCGCGCCATCTCCACGCCCGCCGCAACCCTCGCCGGCTTCGTCCCCAGCGCCGAGGTGGCCTCGCTCAATCGAGGGGTCAAGGGCGACCCGGTCGTGTGGGCCCAGGAGCACCTCTACACCGCCGGCTATCACGTCTCCATCGACGGTGACTACGGTCCCCGGACCCAGACCGCCGTGCAGCAGTTCCAGGCCGCCCACGGGCTCGCGGTGACCGGCGTCGTCGACTCCCTGACCTGGGCCGCGCTACTCAGATACAAGCCCGCCTACGTGCACTGGGGCGCCCGCTCGACCAAGAAGAAGGCCGTGCGGGCGACGAGCGCCTCGCTCGCGGGTCTCACCCCGCCACCGCTGTCCGCCTCCCTGCCGGGCCGCGACGAGCTGCGGGGGGCGGAGGGTCGCGGGCGGTAGCGGGCGGGGCGCGGCGGGGCGGGGCGGGCGGGGCGGGGCGGGCCGGGCGGGCGGGCGTGCCGCGCGGCCGCGCCGGGTCCGCGCGCGCTTGCGGGCGACATTCTTGCCGGATAGCGGTTGTTTCGTTCCCACCTCTTTGTGGTAAATCGAGTCGCCGGGGATTCGCCGCGCGTCGCCGGGGACCCGCCGGGCGCGGCCGGCCCGGCGAACGCGCGCCCCGCCGGGCGCGCCCGGCCCGGCGAACGCGAATCCCGCCGGCCGCGCCCGGCCCGGCGAGCGCGCACCCCGCCGGGCGCGGCCGGCGCGCCGCCGCGGGACCACCGCCCCCAACCTTGCCACGCTCGTGTCAAGGTTGGCCATTTCGCTGCTAGGATGACCGGCAATGCGCGACTATCTTGCCGCGATCCGGGACGGGGTCGTCGTTTTCGACGGCGGTATGGGTGCGACGCTCGAGCAGTTCGAGCTCAGCCTGGAGAAGGATTACCGGCTGCCCGGCCGCTGCCACGAGGCGCTGGTGCTCAACCGGCCGGACGTGATCGAGGGCGTGCACTCCTCGATGCTCGAGGCCGGCGCGCTCGTGCTCGAGACCGACACCTTCCAGGCCTCGCGCCTCAAGCTCTCCGAGTGGGGCCTCGAGGACCACACCCGGGAGATCAACGTCAAGGCGGCCGAGATCGCGCGCAAGGCCGCGGGCGAGCACCGCTTCGTGGCCGGGTCGATCGGCCCGACGGGGTTCCTGCCCGCGAGCGATGACCCGACCCTGGGGGCGATCACCTTCGACGAGCTCGTGGGCATCTTCACCGAGCAGGCGCACGGGCTCATCACCGGCGGCGCGGACCTCATCATCATCGAGACCACCCAGGACATGCTCGAGCTCAAGGCGGCCATCTTCGGCGCCCGCGAGGCCTTCAAGAGCGTGGGCCGGGCCGTCCCCATCCAGTGCAGCGTCACCCTTCTCCCCCAGGGCGGGACGATGCTCCTGGGCACCGACATCAGCTCCGCGCTGGCCACCCTGGAGGCGTTGCGCGTCGACGTCATCGGGCTCAACTGCTCGACCGGCCCTGAGGACATGCGCGACGCCGTCCGCTTCCTCGGCGAGTTCAGCCCGATGCCCGTGCACTGCATCCCCAACGCCGGCCTGCCCATCCAGGGGCCGAACGGCGAGACGATCTTCCCCGAGAAGCCCGAGCCCCTCGCCGAGGTGCTGGGATCCTTCGTCGAGCGCTACGGCGTATCGATCGTCGGTGGATGCTGCGGGACGACGCCCGAGCACATCGCCGCCATCACCGAGCGGGTCAAGAACCACCAGGCTCCCGCCCCGAGGCCCGAGCGGCGCCAGGCCCACGTCTCGAGCATGATCACCGCCACTCCGCTCGTCCAGGACCCCCGGCCCACCCTGGTGGGCGAGCGCGTCAACTCGCAGGGCTCGCGCAAGGCCAAGGAGATGCTCCTGGCCGACGACTACGACGGCCTCATCACCATCGCCGAGGACCAGGTCTCGGGGGGCGCCCACGTCCTCGACCTGTGCGTGGCCCTCACCGAGCGCCAGGACGAGGCCGAGCAGATGCGCCAGCTCGTCAAGCGGATCTCGCTCACCCAGCCGGCACCGATCCAGATCGACTCGACCGAGCCCGAGGTCATCGAGACCGCGCTCAAGCAGATCCCCGGGCGGGCGATCGTCAACTCGATCAACCTCGAGGCCGGGCGCGACAAGCTCGACCGCGTCGTCCCCATCGCCCACGCCCACGGCGCCGCCCTGATCGCCCTGACCATCGACGAGGTGGGGATGGCGAAGACGGCGGAGCGCAAGCTCGAGATCGCCCAGCGCCTCACCGAGCTGTGCTGCGAGGAGCACGGGTTCGACCGCGAGGCGCTGATCTTCGACTGCCTGACCTTCACCCTGACCACGGGCGACGACGAGTGGAAGCCCTCGGCGGTGGAGACGATCGAGGGCATCCGCCGGATCAAGGCGGAGATCCCCGGCGTCAAGACCTCGCTCGGCGTCTCCATCGTCAGCTTCGGCGTCGGCCTCCCGGCCCGCTCGGTGATCAACAGCGTCTTCCTCCACTACTGCGTCGAGGCCGGCCTCGACCTCGCCATGGTCAACCCCAACCACATCACCCCCTATGCCGAGATTCCCGAGCTCGAGCGCGAGCTCGCCGACGACCTCGTGCTCAACCGGCGCGAGGACGCGCTCGAGCGCCTGATCGGGCATTTCGAATCCAAGGGCGCCACCGAGGAGACCGACGAGCGCAAGGATCCCACCGAGGGGATGGAGCCCGAGGAGGCGCTGCACTTCCACATCCTGCGCCGCAAGAAGGAGGGCGTCGAGGACTGGATCGACGCCAGCGTCGAGAAGATAGGCGCCGTCCCCACCCTCAATCGAGTACTCCTTCCGGCGATGAAGGAGGTGGGCGACAAGTTCGGCGCCGGCGAGCTCATCCTCCCCTTCGTCCTCCAGTCGGCCGAGGTCATGAAGCGCGCCGTGGCGCGCCTGGAGAACTACCTCGACAAGGTCGAGGGCTACACCAAGGGCACGGTGGTGGTCGCGACGGTGTTCGGCGATGTCCACGACATCGGCAAGTCGCTCGTCAACACCATCCTCACCAACAACGGATACACGGTCATCGACCTCGGCAAGCAGGTTCCGATCTCGAAGATCCTCGACGCCGCCATCGAGCACGAGGCCACGGCGATCGGCCTGAGCGCGCTGCTCGTCTCGACCTCGAAGCAGATGCCCCTGCTCGTCCAGGAGGTCCACGAGCGCGAACTGCCCTTCCCCATCCTCATCGGCGGCGCCGCCATCAACCGCAACTTCGGGCTGCGCATCCTCTACCCCAAGGGCAAGGACTCCGACGAGGTCTACGAACCCGGCGTCTTCTACTGCAAGGACGCCTTCGAGGGGCTCGCGCGGATGGACGAGATCGTCGACCCCGAGGCCCGCGCGGCCCTGGTCGCGAAGACCCGCGAGGCGGCGAAAAAGCTCCGCGACGAGCCCGAGAAGATCGACGTCGGCCCCGCGGTCACCGATGCCTCGACGCGCAGCGCGGCACAGACCGACAACCCGGTCCCCGAGCCCCCGTTCTGGGGCACCCGCGAGCTCGAGGTCCCGCTCGAGGAGGTCTACCACCACCTCGACACCCACGTGCTCTTCAAGCTCCACTGGGGTGGGAAGGGGGTCAAGGGGGAGGCGTGGCAACGCCTGGTCCGCGAGGACTTCCAGCCCCGCCTCGAGCGGATGTGGCGCGAGCAGCGCTACCTGCATCCGCGGGCCCTGCTCGGCTACTTCCCCTGTAACTCCGACGGCAACGAGCTCATCATCTGGGATCCCGAATCGGACCCGACCACCCGGCGTGAGCTCGAGCGGCTCGTCTTCCCGCGCCAGCCGGGCCACGACCGGATCTGCGTGGCCGACTTCTACCGTCCGCTCTCCAGCGCCCAGACCGACGTCGTCGCGCTGCAGGCCGTCACCGTCGGCGACGAGGTCACCGAGCTCATGGCCGAGCTCGAGGCCGAGGGCGAGTACGCCGAGCAGCTCTTCACCCACGGCCTCGGCGTCCAGACCGCCGAGGGCATGGCCGAGTGGCTGCACGCACGGGTGCGCCGCGAGCTCGGTATCACCAACGATCAGGGCAAGCGCTATTCCTGGGGCTACCCGGCATGCCCGGACCAGTCAGAGCACGAGAAGGTGTTCAGGCTCCTCGACGCGCCCTCGATCGGCCTGCGCCTCTCGGGCGGCTTCGCCCTCGAGCCCGAGCAGTCGACGCTGGCGATCATCGCCCATCATCCTCAGGCCGTGTACTTCGGGATGAAGTCGGGCTTTCTCCCCAAGGGCGGGCAACGCGCCTCCGACGAGCTCATCGCCGGCACCGGGAAGGACCCCGCCTATCTCGCCGAGCTCGCCGACCACGATCCCGAGCCCAAGGGCGCTCAGGCGGACGAGTCGCCGCTCGCGGCCTGAAGCGCCAGCGGCTGCGCCCGCGGCCCCGGCCCCGGCCCCGGGTGCGCGACGGCGAGCGCCGAGCGCCGCCGCAAGGTCTCATCGTGCGAGACTCCCATCCGCATCCGGATGTGGGCAAACAGCGCGAGCAGGTCGGCGCACCAGAGGCTGGGATTGTCGAACTGCCGCTCGCGTGAGTAGCGGTGGGGGACGTATCCGCCCCCGCACGTGCTGGCCTCGGGACACGCGCGGCACCCGGAGGGGAGCGGCAAGCCGGCCATGACCTCAGCATGGAGGGGACTCGCGAGCGCGAGATCGCGGAAGTCGGCGTCGTGCACGCTCAGCGCGGTATCGGTCATGCCCTCCTCGCAGGTCCGGAGCTGGTCGAGCCCGTGGATCGAGCCGTCGGTCTCGACGGTGATGAAGGGCAGCGGAGGGTTGCCGATGCTGTCGAGCTCGCTCGTGCCCCCCATGATCACGCGGCCGATGTTCCAGAACTCCCGGATCGAGAGCTCGAGCGTTCCGCTCCACCACCAGTCGTCGAAGATGGGAATGAGAAAGTCCGCGCAAGGAGTGGGGCCGTGGCGCCTGCGGAGCTCACGCGCCGCCTCGCGCGCGATCGCGGGCAGGAGGTAGGAGACCGACCGGCAGCCGAGGTCGACGAAGTGGCGGTGGACGGCGAGCGGGTCCGCTCCGGGCGCGACCACGGAGAGGATGCCGAACGGTACCCCGCCCGCCCGCAGCAGGGCGATGCCCTCCGCCACCCGGTCATGCGAGCCCCCACCCTTGCGGTCGACCCGGTAGCGGTCGTTTACCTCCTTGGGACCGTCGAGGCTCACGCCGACGAGGACATCGTGTTCGCGCAGGGCGGTGATCCATGCCGGACTGAGCCGCGTGGCGTTGGTCTGGATCGAGAATCGTGCCTGCGCTACCCCGGCCAGGCCCTCGCCCGCCTTGCGGCACATCGAGGAGAATCTCTGGGCTCCGATGAGCGTCGGCTCCCCGCCGTGGAAGATGATCTCCACGTCCCCTAGCCCGCTCGAGCTGCAGTGACCGCGGATGCGCTCGATGGTGGCCTCGAAGGTCCCGTCCGACATCCGGGCGGGCCGGTCTTGCCAGGTGGAATCGGCCTGGTTGTAGACGTAGCAATACGAGCAGTTGAGGTTGCACCGAGAGGCAACCTTGACGATGAACTGGCGCAGGCCGGGCGCCGGACCCAACCCCGGCGCCGGACCCAACCCCGGCGCGGGGGCCAGGTCCGTCATGGGCGCAGGCGCCCCGCTACTCGTTCAGACCTCGGTCGGGCGGACGGTGATCTGGCTGAAGCGCCCACCAGCCCCGACAATGTCGCTGAAGCCACCACCGACAGCGAGAGCCTGATGCAGCTCACGGTCGACGGCGGCGGTGAATACCTCACGTACAGGGAGCGCGGCGCCCCGGCGGACCGGGTTCTCCTCCACGGCTGACTTGCTTTGGGTCTCGGGCACGAACATCATCCTTTCGGTTCGACCTCGCGGTACATCGTACGGAGCAGCCCTCTACTCCTTCCTCAACGCTACCGATTCTGGTTCAACCCTATCAGCGATCTGAGAACATTTCGCGCTTGCTCACCGCCTCGAAGCTCGCTCCTGGTCGCGGCCACCGCGTTCGCTTAGGAGCACCGGTGCTCGGCGGCGGAGAGGTCCGCTTCAGCTGGGAGGTCACACCTCGCACCGATCTCTACCACCGCACGGAGTTCCGGGTCTCCTTTCCCCGGAGCGTCGATGTGACGGCGGTGCCGCCTGCGCTCTGGTGGCGTATCGCCCTGATCTGCCTGCACCCGCACTGGGCCCTGCTGCGGCCGTGCCGCGTGGAATTGCCGATTCGCCTGGGAGCGGGGGAGCGCGAGTTCTGGATGCGCCTGATCGAGGCAGCGATCGTCAACCTCGTCGAGTACGGCAGCGTGGCGCCCCCCGGCCGGGCCGTCGACCTGGTCGAGTCAGGCCCGGCCCTGCCGCCGGTCGCGATCGAGATCGCGAGCGAGCGCGTGGCCGCCGCCTTCAGCGGCGGCAAGGACAGCCTCGCCCAGAGTGCCCTGCTCGCCGAGCTCACCGACCGTCCGCTGCTCGTGACGACGACCGATCCCGTGCCGTGGGCCAACGATCACCTCGGCGCCGCCCGCCAACGTACGCTCGCCGAAATCTCGCGGCGACTGCCCGTCGACCTCGTCGAGGTGCACTCGGACTTCCGTTCGTGCTGGGACAACGGCTTCGGCGCGCGCGACGGCGGCACGATCACCGTCAACGAACTGAGCGACGTGCTGCTGTACCAGGCGGTCACCGTCGCGGTGGCGGCCGCGAGCGGAATCAGCCGCGCCTTCCTGGCCTCCGAAGCGGACCTGCAATACAACACCTCCTGCCCCGGGGGCATCCTCCAGCACTCTCATTTCGCGTCCTCGATGGTCACGCTCGCGTCGCTCGACTCGCTCCTGGGCCAGTTCGGTGTGCACCTCGGGTCTGTCACCTGTGCGCTGCACACGCCTCAGGTCGTCGAGCTCCTCTGGCGCCGCTACCCCGAGCTCATCGACCTGCAGTTCTCGTGCTGGCTGGGAGCAGGAGGCGCCCAGGCGTGCAGCGCCTGCGGTCAGTGCCTCGAGGTGGCGTTGCTGGCACTGGCCAACGGACTCTCACCGAGCCGCGTCGGCATCGACCCGGTGGTGGTGATGTGCTCGAAGGCAGGCTGGCGCCCGGACCAGCCCGGCCCTCACCCCCTGCACGAGACGCGGGTCGCCCGCCATCACGCCTGGCGCGCCCTGGAGGCGGTGCCGGTGGAGCGCTTCGTGGAGATCCTCGACGAGGATCCCCGGGCGCGCGGCGACCCTCGTCTCGGCGAGGCGATCGCGGCATACCGAGGCTTCTGCGAGCGCGCGGCCCCGCTTGACGTTCCCCCCGCCCCAGGCTACATCGAAGGGTTCCTCGAGCTCATCGACTCCCGTCTCCGGGGTCCGCTGCGGGCGATCATCGACGACTACTTCGAACCGGCGCCCGTCCCCGAGTTCGCCGCCACGGTGGCGCGCTCGCGGGCCCTGACGGCGCGGATCTCCGCGCCTCTGGCTCCTCGCGCGCGACCAGCCCGCGTCGGCTGAGCAGCCGCCTATCCGTGCTCTTCGGCCGTCCCGGCGCGGGAGCGGCGGGCGGGGAGCTTGACGGGCGCGGTGTGGAGGGCGCGCAGGCGGACCTCGCGCCAGGACAGACCCTCCCTGAGCAGGGCGGGCATGCCCATGAGCAGGGCAGTCGACACCTCGACGGCCTGGAGGATGACCCCGTAGGCCACCCCGTCGACGACGCTGACGTGCCAGCCGGCGTGGAGCACGGCGGCGCAGGCGGCCTGGAAGACGCCGACGTTGGCGGGCGTGGCCGGGAGGACGGCGGTGATGTTGACGGCGAAGAGGACGGCGGCAGCGGCGCCGATCCCGGTCTGATGATCGAGGCCGAGCGCGATCAGGAGCGTGTAGCAGGACAGGCACTGGAAGGCCCACGCCGCGAGCTGGGAGACGGTGGCGACGGCGCCGAGCCGGGGGTCCCGGAAGACGATGAGCCCGGAGCGCACGCGGATCAGGGCCTGGCGGGCGCGGACGATGAAGGCCCGTAGCCGCCGCGAGTGCGATACCGCCCCGGCGCGCAGGAGCGCGGGCGCCAGGAGCACGGCGAGGAGCAGGGCCACGGGAGCGATGGCGGCGAAGAGGAGCGCGTTCTGGTGGCCGCTGAACAGGTTGACCGAGGAGAACATGACGGCGCCGAGGATGATCAGCGCGAGGATGTTGAGCAGGGTCTGCGACACCACCGTCCCCAGCACCACGGGCAGGCTCTCGCGTGGGCGCCCGATGCGCCTGGCGATGATCAGGGCACGCGAGGGCTCGCCGAGGCGGGCGGGCAGCGTCGCCGACATGAGCACGCCGATGAAGGTCCCGTGCATGACGTCGGCGAGGCGGATCCGGTCGCCGGGCAGCGCCGCCCGGAGGATCGCGTGCCACGACAGCCCACGCAGGGCCATCGCCGTGCACATGGCGAGGAGGCCGACGAGGACCCACCACGGGCTCGACCCGATGAGGGCGTGGTAGACGCTGTCGACGCCGACCTTCTGCAGGGCGAGCACGGCGAGGAGGAGGCCGCCCAGGGAGACCGAGGCGAGCGCCGCGCGCCGGGCGAACACGAGCTGTGGTCGTGCGGCGCCGGGCAGGGGCGGCGAGAGGCTGGGGAGGCGCTGGGGCTTGGCCGGCGGCTTGAGGTCGGCCGAGCGCGCTCCGATACGGACGGCGGTGCGCTCCACCACGCCTCGGGGCGCCGGCGTGGCGATCGCGTCCTCGTAGGCGGTCATCACCTCGGCGGCCACGCGCGGCCAGGCGAAGCGCATCGCCCGCTCGGCCGCGGCACGCCCCATGTCCAGGCGCCGCTCGGGCTCGAGCCACAGATCGCGCAGCGCCTCGGCCACCGCCTGGGCATCGCCGCGGGGGACGAGGATGCCGTCGATGCCGTCGCGGACGACATCGCGGTAGCCGGCGATGTCGGAGGCGACCACGGGGGCGCCGGCCGCGAACGCCTCGGTGAGGACCATCCCGAAGCTCTCACCCCCGAGCGAGGGTGCGCAGAGGACGTCGGCGTGCTGGAGGGCGGCGAGCTTCTCGGCCTCGCTGACCTTGCCCAGGGCGCGGATGCCCTGGTCGTCGAGGAGCATGGGGGCGATCTCCTCGCGGCTCGCGCCGACGATGGTGAGCTCGGCGGGGACGTGCTCCCTGAGGGCCTCGAAGGCGCGCAGAAGGATGGGCAGGCCCTTGCGCTCGACCGCCTGGCCGACGAAGGCGATGCGCAGGCGGTCGACGGAGGCGCGCACCACGGGCGCCACGGGGATGTCGACGCCGTTGGGGATCACGCGGTAATGACCGCCGAAGAAGCGCCGGCCCGTCCACGCCGCCGCTTCGGAGACGGCGATGCGCACGTGCAGGTGGTTGAGGACCCGGCGCGCCCCCACCAGGTTGGCCATCCCGTTGGCGAGCCGGCTCTCGGAGTAGCTGTGGAAGGTCCCCACGAGCGGAAGCTGGACGTGGTCGGTGGCCACCCAGCCGGGGACCGGGGCGATGGGCTCGTGGATGTGGACGACGTCGTAGCCGCCGGCGCGGAGCTCCCGATGCATGGTCGCCACCCCGTAGGGGGTGATCGACAGGTTGGAGACGGCGCCGTTGGCCTTGAAGCCGACCGAGCGCCCGAGCGGCACGAGGTACTCCGGCGCGGGCCGGTGCTGGGGCCGCGCCCCGCGATGGAGCGTCGCCGAGAGGCGATCTTCGGGGTCGTACGGGGCGAGTACGCGAACCTCGTGGCCGTCGGCGAGGAACCGCTCGGCCAGGGCCTCGATATGCCTCGTGACGCCGCCTGGATAAGTCCACGAGTACGGCGACACCAAGGCGATGCGCATGTTGCTCATGGTAACGCCTAACTAAACCCGGCCGGGGTTCTCGGCACCGCTTCGGAAAGCGGCCGGTGGGCGGTCCCTATCATCCTTTGACGATGCCGGTCCGGCACTTCGTCAAGTACACCTTCCTGCGGGTCGAGCCCGCCTGGCGCCGCCTCGACGACGAGACCCGCGCGGGCGACAAGCGCGAGTTCATCGCCGCCTGCGGGGACTTCGCCGACGGCCACCTGCTGCGGGCGTTCTCCCTGGTGGGCACGCGCGGCGACGCCGACCTCATGCTCCTCAGCCAGGCCCAGAACCTCGAGCGCATCCACGAGTTCCACGTGATCCTGGCGCAGAGCGGGCTGATGAAGTGGTGCACGATCCCGTATTCGTTCTTGGCGATGACCAAGCCCTCGGAGTACTCCGAGGAGTCGCGCCTCGAGGTTCGACCCGCACACGCCAAGTACCTCTTCGTGTATCCGTTCGTGAAGACGCGCGCGTGGTACGCGCTGCCCGCTGAGGAGCGCTGGCGGATCATGCAGGATCACATCCGCGTCGGACGTGAGTTCCCGAGCATCGAGCTCAACACGAGCTACTCCTTCGGTCTCGACGACCAGGAGTTCGTCGTCGCCTTCGAGACCGACAATCCGGCCGACTTCCTCGATCTCGTCCAGCGCCTGCGCGGCACCGAGTCGAGCTCCTACACCCTGCGCGACACGCCGACGCTGACCTGCATCTCCTGTTCGGTCGAGCGCGCGCTCGGTGCCCTCGATGGCGCCGCGCTCGGGCTGTCGGAACCCGCCTCCACCCGGTGAGCACGGAGACGGTACTCGACCCGGTCGAGTACCTCCGCGCCGCCGACCCCGTCCTGCGCGGCGTCATCGACGACGTCGGGCCGGGCGGACTCGGTGACCCCCGCGCCGGCCGCCCGACTGACCACTACGGCGCGCTCGTGCGCTCGATCGTCGGCCAGCAGCTCTCGACCAAGGCGGCGCGCGCCATCTACGGGCGCCTGACCGCGCGCTTCGGGGGCCGGACCCCGTCCCCGCAGGAGGTCCTCGCCGACGATCCCGACGCGCTGCGCCTCGCCGCCGGCCTCTCGCACGCCAAGGTGCGCTATCTGCGCTCGCTCGCCGAGCACGTCCTCGCCGGCGAGCTCGAGCTCGAGCTCCTCGACGATCTCCCCGACGAGGAGGTGATCGCCGAGCTCGTTGCCGTCAAGGGGATCGGGACCTGGAGCGCCCACATGTTCCTCATGTTCCATCTCGGGCGCTCCGACGTCCTCGCCGTCGGCGACCTGGGGATCCGCCGGGCGATGATGATCCGCTACGAGCTCCCCGAGCTCCCCGACCCCGCGACGATGGAGCGCCTCGCCGAGCCGTGGCGCCCCTACCGCTCGCTGGCGTGCCGCTATCTGTGGCGCTCGCTCGAGGCCACGCCGCTGTAAGGGCTCACGACCGGCCCGACCCCGAGCTCGTCGGCGATCACGGCGCCGAGCCGGTGGATCTCGAGGTCCGCCAGCTCCGCCCTCGGCACCGTCTCGGGGCCGCGCACGAGGAGGAGCCCCCCGGGCCGGTGGTCTCCGGTCCGCCAATGCAGGTAGGGGCCCCGGATCAGGCCGAAGCGCGGCGACCACACCGCCTCGATCGGGTGGTCGTGATTCCACTCGATGAAGAGATCGGGCATCGCGTCGATCGCCTCGCGCCGGTAGTGGGCGTCGGAGCGCTCGACGCGGTTGACGACCGGGGTTCCGGTGTCGACGTTGACGAGAGCCAGGAGGTCGTCCTCCAAGCGGGCGCAGAGCTCGTCGAGCTCGCGACCGCCGTCCACGCGTCCCTCGGTCTCGCGCCCGCGCAGGTTGATCCGCACGCCGCCGACGACGAAGTTGTTGGGGCTCATGAAGAAGGCCTGGGCTCTGCGCTCCTCGTCGGTGTCGTAGTCGCGCGGCGCCTCGAGCCGGCGGCGCTCCAGGCGCGTGCGCAGGAGCGCGGCCAGGGGCCGCCCGGTGGCCTGGCGCCAGCGCCGGGGCATGGCCGACCAGGCACGGCCGAGCGTCCGCCCCTCGAGCGAGCGGGCGGGCGGGGAGCGGTAGGCGGTGTCGAGCCGGCGCAGGATCTCCGGGAGGAGGTGGGTGGCGTCGTAGTGGGCCGCCATCCCGTGGCTGAGGAGGACGAGCAGGGTGTCGTCCTCCTCGAGCCCGGCCATGACCTCACCGAGGGCCTCGTCCATCACCTCGTAGATCTGCCCGAGGGGGTCGCCGATCCGTGCCCGCGCGGCGGGATCGTGGCGCGGGTGGGCGGGGTCGTGGACGTGCCAGAGCTGGTGGCCGGCGCTGTGGGTCTCGCCGAAGATGCTCACGAAGAGATCCCACCGTCCCTCGGCGAGGATCTCCGCGGTCATCCGCGCCTTGGCCCGGGCCCCGGCGAGGAGGCCGGCGAGAAGCTCTCCGTCCTCCTCGCCGGTACGCAGCGGGCCGGCCCGGAAGAGGTAGTCGTCGGGAGCCCACTCGCGCACCGCGAAGGGATCGGCGCCGAGCACGGGATGCACGCCGAAGCGGGCGACGATCTCCGCGGCGAACTCCGGCGGCTCGCTGCGCAGCCCGAAGTGGCGATCGTGGCACCCCCACTCGGAGACCTGGACGCCGTTCAGGGGAGCACCGGCGCGCGAGTGGGGGACGTCGAGGACGGCGACGCGCTTGCCGGCGTCGCTGAGCTCCTCCCAGAACGGCCGCCCCCTGATCATCTCGGCGGTCGTCAGTCGCCGCTCGTAGCCGCCGGGGACGATCTCCTCCCAGCAGTGAAAGCCGGTCTCCACCGCCGTCTGGGCGGTGAAGAACGTCGACCAGAGACTGCCGACGAAGAGGCCGGGCGGGTTGCGGATCGGGCGCCGCCCGGCGGCGTGGAAGAGCTCGCGGAAGGCCGGGAGGCGGCCCTCCTGGGCCATCCGCTCGGTGATCCGCGGGTCCATGGCGTCGAACCCGAGCATGATCACTCTCCCCTCGGCGCTCATCGGCTGAGCACCGCGGCCCGGGCGCGCACGGCGGCACCGTCGGACGCCGTCGTGGGCCCGAGCGTGAGCCGGTTGGGGGCGTCGGTCATGTAGTAACAGGCGATGGCCGGGAGCACGAGGGGGTCGGCGTCGGCGGTGAGCCTGATCAGGAGGTCCCAGTCTCCCATCTGCTGCAGGCTCTCGTCGAAGCGCGCCTCGGGTAGCCCGCTGCGGTGGGCGATCGCTCCCATGTCAGCGAGGTTGTCGTGGCGGAGCG
This sequence comes from Solirubrobacteraceae bacterium, assembly GCA_035552815.1. Lineage (GTDB taxonomy): Bacteria > Actinomycetota > Thermoleophilia > Solirubrobacterales > Solirubrobacteraceae > Palsa-465. The sequence continues at coordinate 21,048 of DASZKU010000115.1, forward strand.
CCTCGCGGCTCCACGGGTGCAGGAAGGTCCGAGGCAGCTGCCCCGAGGATTGACCGCCCACCCGGAGCAGGTCGTCGATCACGAACGCTCCGTAGAGCACGTCGATCTCGGGACGCTGGCCGAAGGCCCACACCGCCGCGTGCAGCCAGTCCCCGTCCATCACGTTGTCGTCGTCCTGGTAGGCGATGATCTCGCCGCCGGCCACCGCCAGGGCGGCGTTGCGCGCGGCGCATACGCCCCCGTGCTCGACGCCCAGCCAGCGGATGCGCGGGTCGCGAGCCTGGTCCACGGCGGCCTTGGAATCGGTTACGCCACCGTCATCGACGACGATGAGCTCCCAGTTCCGGTAGCGCTGGGAGAGGACCGAGGCGATCGCCCGGCCCAGGGTCTGCGGGCGGTTGTAGGTGGGGAGGACGACGGAGACGAGGGGCTCGGCGTGCAGGCTCGCGCGCTGGATGAAGCGAGAGAAGGCGTCGATCGCGAGCATGTCCTGGACCCCGACGAGCTCCAGGCGCAGGGCGTCATGAGCGCGATCGAGCGCGTCCACGCGCGCGCTCACAGCGTCGATCCGCGCCTCGGTCCCGGCCCCGTCGTTGCGCCCGGCCCCGGCCTCGAGCTCGGCTCGCAGCCCGCCGAGCTCTACGTGCAGCGCAAGGATGTCCGACCGCGTCGCGCCTCCGGCGCCGTGTACGGCGCGACCCAGTCGCCGTCGCGCCCTCGCTATGTACCGGCCCACGATGGAACCGTACATCCGGGCCCGGACGGGGCCCCGCTAGGACTTCAGACCGCCGAGACCTCTTCCTCGTCCTTGACGGTGAACGAGGAGCCGCAGCCGCAGGCCGCGATCACGTTGGGGTTCTCGACCTTGAAGCCCGCGCCCTGGAGTCCGTCGACGAAGTCGATGATCGAGCCCTTCACGTAGGGGAGGCTCGAGCGATCGACGAGCAGGCGGATGCCCTTGTCCTCGAATACCGTGTCGCCGTCGCGCTGCTCGTCGAAGGCCAGGGCATACTGGAAGCCCGAGCATCCTCCGCCGCGGACGCCGACGCGGAGACCCGCGGTGCCGGCCTGTGCCGCCTGCGCCGCCAGGAACTCCTGGACCTTCACGGCGCTCTTGTCAGTCAGAGTGATCATGCTTCAAAGAGTATAGCGTCAGCTCCTCGCTACGCTTAAGGGGTGATGACGACCCCGGGAGAGCTGAAAGCTCGCATCGAAGCCGGCATTCCGGGCGCGCGCGCGGAGGTCAGCGGCGACGGCCGCCACTTCAACGCGATCGTCTCCGCGCCGGCGTTCCGGGGCATCAGCAGGATCGCCCAGCACCGGCTCGTGTACGACGTGTTCGGCACCGATGTCGGCAGCAGCATCCATGCCCTGTCCATCCAAACCATGCCCAGTGAGGAGCCATGACCGAAGAGACGAGCAACCCAATTCGCGAAGCGATCAAGGGCGCGATCGACGAGAACCCCGTGCTCCTGTTCATGAAGGGCACGCCCGAGGCGCCCGGCTGCGGCTTCTCCGCGCGCGTGTCGGCGATCCTCGAATCGCTCGACCAGCCCTTCGCCGCCGTCGACGTGCTTCCCGACCCGCGGATCCGCCAGGAGCTCTCGGGCCTGTCGAACTGGCCAACCATCCCCCAGCTCTTCATCGACGGCGAGCTCGTCGGTGGCTGCGACATCGTCACCGAGATGTACCAGTCCGGTGAGCTCCAGCAGGCGCTGGGCATGGAGGCCACCAACGGCGAGGCCGCCCCGGAGGGCGAGGCCGCGCCCCTGTCGATCGAGAACCGGCTGTAGGCATCGGTTCTGCAGTTTCTTTTATGCGGCGCCTGGCGGCGCCGTGTTGTTGGCGTGCGGGCACGGTCGTGGGCGCGCTCATGGCCGTCCTCGCCGTTGCGCCCGCGGCCGGGGCGGCGACGACGCAGTCGGCGAGCTCGGGCGCGGTGAGGGCGACGTTCGCGTTCACCGCCACCAAGGGCACCTATGCGACGAAGACGCTGACGATCTCGCGCTCGGGCCGGGTCGTCTACCGCGAGCCGGTGAGCTCGACGTACTGCGGCCCGAACGCGGCCGCGCAGAAGTACTGCGCCCCGGGCGCCTTCGGCCAGGGCCACAAGGCAGTGCACGTCGTCGACCTCGAGCCGGGCGGCGAGCCCGACGTCGTCCTCGATCTCTACACCGGCGGCGCCCACTGCTGCACCGTCGAGCAGGTCTTCTCCTTCGATCCCGCCACCGGGTCCTACGTGAGGAGCGAGCACTACTTCGGCAACCCCGGCGAGCGGATCGTCGATCTCGGCCACGACGGCCGCCTCGAGTTCCTCACCGCCGACAACGCCTTCGCCTACGCGTTCACCGATTTCGCCGCCTCGGGGCTCCCGATCGAGATCCTCACCTTCGCCCACGGGAGCTTCGTCAACGTCACCCACCAGTACCCGAAGCTCATCGCCAAGGACGCGGCGAGCTTTCTCAAGGCCTTCAATCGCGACCACAGCGACGGCGACGGCCTGATCGCGGCGTGGGCCGCCGACGAGGACAGCCTCGGGCACCGGGCGCTCGTCGCCAACGTCCTGGCCCGAGAGCTCAAGGCGGGCGATCTCCACGGCCTCAACTACCGTTCCGGCGAGAAGTTCCTCGCCGCCCTCGGCAAGTTCCTGCGCAAGTATGGCTACCTCCACTGACGCCGCCCGCCCCCTGGGCGCCAGCGTCGTCGCCCTGCGCTTCGACGGCGACACGCTGTGGGCGCTCGACCAGACCCAGCTCCCGTGGCGCGAGGAGGAGCTCGCGCTGCGCAGCGCCGAGGACGTGGCGGGAGCGCTGAAGCGCCTGGCGATCCGCGGCGCCCCGCTGATCGGCGTCGCCGGGGCCTTCGGGGTGGCACTCGAGCTCGCGGCCGACTCCGGCCGCGCCGCGCTCGACCGCGCCACCGCGACGCTCCGCACCGCCCGCCCCACCGCCGTCAACCTCGCGCGCCAGGTCGACCGCGTCCGCGCTGCCGCCCTCGCCGTCCCCGACGGGGAGATGGCGGCGGCCGCCCGCGCCGCCGCCGAGGCCATCTACGCCGAGGAGAAGGCGGCCAGCGCCGCCATGGGCGCCCACGGGGCGACCCTGCTCGCGGGCCGGCGGCGGATCCTCACCCACTGCAACACCGGCGCCCTCGCCGGGCCCGGACGCGGGACCGCCCTCTCGGTGGTGGCCGAGCTCGCCGAGCGGGGGCAGCTCGACGGGGTGATCGCCTGCGAGGCGCGACCGCTCCTCCAGGGGGCGCGCCTGACCGTGTACGAGCTCGCCCGGCTCGGGATCGCCCACGAGCTCATCGTCGACGCCGCCGCCGCGGGCCTGATGAGGATGGGGGCGGTCGACGCCGTCGTCCTCGGCTGTGACCGCGTCGCCGCCAACGGCGACGTCGCCAACAAGGTGGGCACCTACGGGCTCGCGCTCGCCGCGAGCGCCGCGGGCATTCCCTTCGTCGTCGTCGGGCCCACCTCGTCGATCGACCCGGAGGCCGCGGGCGGCGAGGAGATCGCGATCGAGGAACGCGACGCCGACGAGGTCCGCCTCGCCCGCGGCGAGCCCCTGACGATGCCGGGGACACGGTGCCGCAACCCCGCCTTCGACGTCACCCCCGCCGAGCTCGTGACCGCGCTCGTCACCGAGCGGGGGGCGGCCTCGCCCGTCACCGGCGAGGCGATCGCGGCGCTCCTGGCCTAGCGGCGGCGGACGGTCACGAACAGGCTCGCCTTACCGGCGATGAGCAGGGCGGGATCGCGGTAGGCGTGGCGGGCCGAGCCGGCGTGGCCGCTGGCGCCGGCGAAGCTCGCGGTGACGCCGTCGTACTTGGCGATCGCCGCCACCTGGCTGCTCAGCGCGGCGACCGAGGCCGGGGCGGAGGTGCCGGAGGTGGAGCCGGTATCGCCGCCCGTCGCGCCGATCCCGCTCCCGCCGAGCGCGCTCGCGAGGGCGGCGGCGAGCGACGCGGCGCTCCCCGAGCCTCCGCTCGAGGGACCCCTTAGGGTCACGGCCACAGCGCCGTGGAGCCCGCGCGGGACCCGCAGGCGCACGGTGATCGCCTCCAGCGGGCCCTGGTAGCGGCGCACGAGCAGGTGCACGGGGAGCACTCCTCCGGCCACGGCTCGGGCCGGCCCCTGGGCGCCGACGATCGTCCCCTGGTAGAGGCCGCGCCGGGCGTCGATGCTCGCCGACACGCGCGTGACATGGAGGGCGGCGAAGGAGACGGAGTCGATCAGCGACAGGGCGGTCGCGACATCGTCGGAGGTGGCCAGCGCCAGGGCCGGAGGGACGGCACCCTGGTCGCCGGGAGCGCCGCTGGCCACGTAGCGGTTGCAGAAGCCGAGCGGGAGCTTGCTCTCGCGCAGATAGATGCGCAGGCACATGCTCCCCGACTCGTTGGCGGGCGGCCCGTCGTAGACCTCGGTCGCCGTCTGGGCGACCGCGAGGGGCACGACGGTGTCGAGGAGGTCGCCGATCGGGTCCCCGATGTCGGTCTCGTCGGCCACCGAGCTGTTGAGCGCGAGCGAGTGGCCGGTGTCGAGGTCGCGGGCCGCGACGTCCACGGGGATCGAGACCGGCGGGGCGCCGACGACGCCGATCACGTCGCTGGGGTTGTCGCTCGTCAGCGTGCCCTCGACGTGGCCGGGGGCGGCGAGCTTGTAGCTGCCGTCGGCGGCCGGGCTGGGGTTGTCGACGACGCCGTACACGTAGGCGTCCTGGAGGAAGAGCGAGCGCCGGCCGGCGCCGTCGAGCTCGTGCCCGAAGGCGTACACGTTGGCCCCGTCGCGGTAGCTCACCGTCCCCACCGCCCCGACGGCGATCGCGCCCGTCGAGTAGGAGCCGGCGACCGAGGCCCCGGGCACGAGCGGCTGGACCGGATAGCTGGGCGGGCCTCCGACGGGCGCCGGGGCCACGTCCCGGCCCGCTTGCCGGCCGGCCTGCGCGAGGAGGGCCGCGAGCGCGGGCGAGAGCCCCGAGACGGTGAGCGGGCCGACCAGGGGCCGGGTGGTGACCGCGAGCCGGGGCGCCGAGGAGGGCGGGAGGACGGGCTGGCCGAGCATCGTCTCGATCGGGGTGGCGAGGACGATGCTGTTGCCGTACTGCCCGATCCCTTGCGAGATCGCGCCGATGATGCTCGGCGTGCCGTCGGCGGCGGGGCAGAGCACGGGCGAGCCCGAGAACCCGAAGGCGACGCCGCTGGCCACCACGGCGGGGCCGGAGACGCTGACCATGATCATCGCGCCGAGCGGCGGCGCCTGGACCACGCTCATGACGGTGACCGAGAACGAGCTGATGGTGGTTCCCGAGATCACCGTCTCCCCCGTGCACTGCATCCCCGGCCGGACCTGGGAGAGCGGCATGATCGGATCGGCCGCCTGCGCCCCGCCCGCGCGCGCCAGGGCCAGCGCCAGGCTGAGGCCGAGGAGGAGTAGAGAGGGTCGCGCGCGGAGCATGCGGGTGGACGGGTCCCGCGAGCCACTGGGCGCGAGGCGGCCCTCAGGGGTCCGCGCAGGCTAGCATCCGCCGATGGCTGCAGGGAGCTCCCTCGCCCGGCACCGGCGATGAGGGTCGCCCGCTCGCTGTCGGTGGCGCAGACCAGGGTGGAGGACATGGAGGACCCCGTCGCCGGCCCGGGCGAGGTCGTGTGCGACGTGCTCGCGTGCGGCGTGTGCGGGTCCGACGTGACCGACTGGTACGTCACCCCCAAGCTTCCCGCCGTCCTCGGGCACGAGCCCACCGGCGTCGTCACCGCGGTGGGGGACGGCGTCTCCTCGGTCGCCCTCGGTGATCGCGTCGCCATCCATCACCACGCCCCGTGCGGTGAATGCCGGCGCTGCCGGCGCGGCCATGAGACCCTGTGCGAGCGCTTCCGGAGCACCGGGCTCGCGCCCGGCGGGTTCGCCGAGCGGGTGCGGATCAGCGCCGAGCTCACCTCGGAGCTCCTCCCCCTCCCCGACTCGGTCGACGCGGTGGCGGCGACCTTCGTCGAGCCGCTCGGCTGCATCCTGCGCTCCCAGGACCGCGCCGGCGTGCGCGCCGGTGACAGCCTGCTCGTGGTCGGCGCCGGGGCCATGGGCCTGCTCCAGATCGCCGCCGCCCGCGCTCGCGGGGTCGAGGCCATCTGGGTGCGCGAGCCCCGCCCCGAGCGCCTGCGCGTGGCCGAGGCTTCCGGGGCCGAGCACCACGGCAACGAGCTCGTCGACGTCGCCATCGTGTGCACGCCCAAGCCCGCTGCCATCGCCGCCGCGACGGCGGCCCTCGCCCCCGGCGGGACCCTGTGCCTGTACGCCCCTCCCGGGCCCGAGGACCCCCCGTCGCTCGACGGCACCGCCGTGTTCCTGCGCGAGCTCACGGTCACGGCGAGCTACTCCGCCGGCCCCGAGGACATGCGCGCGGCCCTCGCCCTGATCGCCGCGGGCACCATCGATCCCCTACCGCTCGTCTCCCACCGCCTGCCCCTCGAGGAGGTGGGACGGGCGCTCGAGCTCCAGCGCCGGGGCGAGAGCCTGAAGGTGGTGATCGTTCCGTGAGGGCGGCCATCCTCCACGGTCCCGAGGACCTGCGGGTGGAGGACGTCCCCGCCCCCGAGGGCGAGGTCCTCGTCGCCGTCCACGCCGCCACCACCTGTGGCACCGACGTCAAGATGTGGCGTCACGGCCACCGCATCCTCGACCCCTATCCCTGCGCCTTCGGGCACGAGACCGCGGGCGAGCGCCTCGACACCGGCGAGCGCGTCCTCGTGGCCGACTCGGTGGCGTGCGGGGCGTGCCCTCCCTGCCGCGCCGGGCGCCCGCAGATCTGCCGCGCCCCGACCTGGGTCCTCGGCGGCTTCGCCGAGCTCATCGCCGCCCCGCACGCCGCGCTGCACACGATCCCCGACGGCCTCCCCGCCGCCGGCGCGGCCATGGCCGAGCCCCTGGCCGCGGCGCTGCACGCCGTCGCCCGGGGGAGCGACGCCGACGATGTCGGCGTGATCGGGGGCGGGCCGATGGGGCTGATGCTGGCGGCGGTGCTGGGCGCCCAAGGGCGCTCGGTCACCGTCGCCGATTCGCACGCCGAGCGCCGCGAGCAGGCGGCCGCGCTCGGGGCCCGGACGGTGGAGCGGCTGGGGACCCATGCCTTGGTCTTCGAGGCGGTGGGGCGCCCGCAGGCGTGGCAGGCGGCGGTGCAGGCGGGCGCGCCGGGAGGTGTCGTCGTGCTCGTGGGCGGGTGCCCTGGGGGTAGCGAGGTGGCCCTTCCCGCCGACCCCGTCCACTACGACGAGCTCGACCTCCGCGGCGCCTTTCATCACTCGCGCGAGGAGGTCGACCGCGCGCTCGCGCTCCTGGGCTCGGGCGCCGTCGACTGGCGGCTCTTCGCCGGCGAGACGATCAGGCTCGAGGAGCTGCCCGGCGCCCTGGCGGCGCCCTCGCGCGGGAGCGCGCGGAAGTGGATCGTCGACCCCCGGCTGCGGTGAGCCAGGGACCGGCGGATTTCCCCCCGCCTCAGGTGAGGCGGGCCGCCAGCGCACCGGCCTGACGGACGGCGGCGCCGGCCAGGCGCAGCCCGAGCGGCTGGCGGGCGCCGGGCGGGGCCAGGCGCGCCCCGTCGCGCTCGCGGTACCAGGCGATGGTTGACTCCAGGCAATCCTCGTGGGGCGAGGTCGACCACCCGAGCTCGCGCTTGGCCTTGGTGTTCCTGAACGCCCAGCGCAGCGAGGCGGCGCGCAGCTCGGCCGTCGCCGGGCCGGGGCCGCCGGGCATCCGCGACGCGGCGCTCACCAGCGCCAGGGCGGCGGGAAGGGGGAGCTTGACCGCGGGCGGCTCGACGCCCGAGAGCCGGCCGAGGTCGGCGAACAGGCGGTCGAGGGTGAAATTGCGGTTGCCGAGGATGTAGCGCTCGCCGACCCTGCCCATCTCCTCGGCGAGGAGATGACCCCGGGCGACGTCCTCGACGTCGACGATGTTGAGCGTCCCGTCGACGTAGACGGGGATCTGGCGGCGCAGGAAGCGCCGCACGAGCGCCGTCGAGGAGCGCCCGGGGTCGCCGGGGCCGAGCACGTGGGCGGGGTTGACCATCACCGCCGGCAGGCCACGCGCCACCAGGCGGAGCACCTCGACCTCGGCCTCGTGCTTTGAGTCGAGATAGGGGATCGCGTAGCGACCGGCGTCCCACACCTGGGTCTCGTCCGCCGTCGACCCGGGCGGGGCGGGGCCGATGGCGGCCACCGAGGAGGTGTAGACCACGCGCTCCACCTCGGCGCGCAGCGCCTCCTCGAGGACGATGCGCGTGCCCTCGACGTTGATCGCGAAGGCGCGGGCCCGGCTCAGGGCGAGGTTGGTCGTGCCCGCGGCGTGGAACACGCGCTCGATCCCCCGCAGGGCGCGGCGCATGGCCCGGCGATCGAGGATGTCGGCGCGCACCGTCTCGACCTCGAGGCCGTCGAGGGCATCGAGGTTCGAGCTCTCGCGCACCGTCGCGCGGATGTCGTCTCCGCGCTCGGCGAGCAGGCGAGCGACGTGCGAGCCGATCAGGCCCGTGGCCCCGGTCAGAAGGATGCGTGCCACGGCCGCACCAGTGTAGAAAGCCGGTAGGGTCCGGCGCCTCGATGGAGCCCGTCGCCGTCGTTTCCGACACCTGCCATTACCTGCCGCCCGAGCTCGTGGAGAGCAACGGCATCCACGAGGTCAGCCTCTACGTCCACCGTGAGGGAAGGACTGAGCGCGAGAGCGAGCTGCGCGACTACGACGCCTACTACGCGGAGCTCGGCACCGCCGTCGACCTCCCCACCACCTCCCAGCCCTCGATCGGAGACTTCCTCGCCGTGTACGAGCCGCTCCTCGAGTCGGGGTCGGACATCGTCTCCATCCATCTCTCGGGCGCGCTCTCGGGTACCGTCCGCTCCGCCGAGCAGGCGCGCGAGCAGCTCGGCGACCAGGCCGCCCGCGTGCACATCATCGACTCCGCCACCGGCTGCGGCGGTCAGGGCCTCGTCCTCCTCGCCGCCGCCGCGGCCGCGCGCAGCGGCGCCGACGCCGACGCGGTGGTGGCGCAGACCAGGCAAGCGCGCGCCCAGCTCAAGATGTGGTTCGCCGTCGACACCCTCGAGTACCTGCGCCGGGGAGGCCGGATCGGGAGCGCCCAGGCGTGGCTCGGCACGGCGCTCAAGATCAAGCCCATCCTCGCGCTCGAGTCGGAGATCACCCCGTTCGAGCGCGTGCGCACCTCGCGCCGGGCCTTCGAGCGTATGGTCGACCTCCTGCGCAGCCGCCAGGCCGCGGGCGGCGACGGGTGGGCGATTCAGCACATCCAGGCTCCCCGGGAGGCCGAAGCGCTGGCCGAGCGCGGGCGTGAGATCTTCGGCTCGGACCCCGCCTTCGTCTCCGAGATCGGCCCGGTGATCGGAACCCATGTCGGCCCCGGGCTCCTGGGAGTGGGCGGAACGCTCGGTTCCCTGCTGAAACCGGCGGCAAACCTCCATTAAGTCGCAGGCCCCCGCGCGCGGCGTGGCCGCTCGTCGATGATCGGTGACGCGGGAACCGGCCTCCGAGCTCTACGTCATCCGTCGAGCTCGACCGTCCACCGTCACCCTCGTTGTCCCCCCTGTCGAAGGAACCGTGGTATGGGTATCGTCATTGGCCTCGTGGCCGGCGCTTGGATTTCCCTCGTGGTCATCGCCGTCGCTCTGTGCCGCATGGCCGGCCGGGCCGACGACGCGACGGCCAGCGCCTTCATCGACCGCGAGGTCGTCCACGCCGAGCTGAACCGCCGGGCCGCCGTGCACGCCGTCTCCCGTGAGTCGGGCTCGCACGCCGTTCTCTTCCCGCACTGAGCGGGACGGGTTAACACGCGTAGCTGGTTTCAGCACCCGCGCGCTCGGGAAAGCAACACCTGTGGTGATCGGAGTGATCGCAGCTGTGTGGATGCTGATGATGCTGCTCGTATGCGCCCTGTGTAAGGCGTCGGCAGCGGCCGACACCCCGATGCCCCTGGTCCGGGGCGACGTCCGCCGGGTCCGTAGCATGCGCGCCCGGCGCCGTTAGCACGCTCCCGCGGCGCCGTTAGCTCCCACCCCCGGCGCCGTTAGCGCCCTCTCCCCCGGGCCGCCTATTCGGTGGCGCTGGCGGCGATCGAGTCGGCGACGTTGGCAATCGACCCCGCCGCGCCGGCGATCGCCGCGTTGGTGAGCGACGCGCGCTTGCGCCGCCGCCGCCGACCGCCTCCGAAGAGCAGTGACCCCACCGCCGCGATCCCGCCCCCGAGGACGAAGCCCGCGAGGCCGGCGCCGATGAGCACCTGCTCCTGATGGGCGATGAGTTGCTTGCGCCAGTCCGCGAGTTCGACGACCTCCTCGCGGAGCCTGCCGAGGGAGACCGCGAGCTGCTGGCGGTTCTCCTCGATCGAGGCGCGGATCTCGTCGGGTGTCCGGGAGGCCATCAGCTGCCGATCTCGGACTTGGCGGTCACGGTGGCGCGGATCTTCTGCGCCTCGTCGATCGCCTGAGTGGGAACCGGGGGACCGACGCGGAACTTGCGGAAGGCGAACAGGCCCGCTGCCACGGTGAGCACGAGCAGCGCCCCGGTGACGATGGCGAAGCCCAGGTACTCGCTTCCCAGGAGCTGGTTGAGCCCCCAGGCCGCGGTGAAGAGCAGGGTGATGAAGGCGAAGAAGCCGAACATGCCCGCGGCCACCCCCACCGCCAGGCCGGTGGCGAGGCTCCTGAGCTTGTGCGTCACCTCAGCCTTGGCGAGCTCGATCTCCTCGCGGATGAGCACCGACACCCGCTCGGAGACCTCGGTCACCGTGGTGGCGATGTTCTCGTGCTTACCGCTGTCAGCGGACAAGGCGCCTCAGGATCACAGCGGAAACGAGGCCTGCCGCGAACACCACCCCGACACGGAGCTCCGGGCGCTCGGCGGTGCGCGCCTCGAAGTCGGCGATGAGCGACTGCGCGGTGCTCGTGACATCGGCCACCGTGGCCTGAGCGGTGCTCGACACTTCGGCGACGGCGGCCTGGGCGGCGGTCGCCGGATCCTCACGCCACGCCGCCGGATCTCGCCAGGACGCCGGAGCCGGTCCTTGAGCGCTTTCCGGAGTCCAGGGCTCGTTCACTCTGGCGGCTCTTCCCCGAACACCCGCGTCCAAATCATGCCGGCCACACGCTGGGACGCCAGGGTTGCGAGGGCGCCGACCCCGGCGACGAGGCCGGACCAGAGTAAGCGCTTGACGAGCGGGCTCTCCTTCACCGGGGCCATTCTAATCAGGTACCGGACGTGAGTTGGCTTCGCGGGCGTCGAGCCCGCCGCAGATCGTCTCGACGATCAGGGCCTTGGCGCGATCGAGCTCCTCCTCGCCCACCGGCTCGGAATTGAAGATCCAGCCGGTGAGGACCTGCTCGATGGCGCCGTAGAAGGCGAGCGCGGCGAACTCGGGGGTAACTTCGGTCCGGAACGCTCCCTGCGTCTGGGCGACGCGAACGATGTCGGCGATCCCGGCGAAGGCCTCGCGGATGCGCTCGAGATGGGTGCGCGCGAAGGTGTTGGCGGCACGGGTGACCTCGACGATGATCACCTTCATGAGGTCGGGGTCGTGGCGGTAGGAGTCGATGATGAAGGCGGCGATCGCGTAGAGCTTCTCGCGCGGGGTGATGGCGCGCGCATCGACCTCGCCGATGGCCGCGAGCATGACGTCCCAGCGGTCGAGGAAGATGGTGTCGAGGACCTCGTCCTTGGAGGAGAAGTAGTGGTAGACGAGGCCGTAGGCGACGCCGGCCTCGTCGGCGATGTCCGAGACGCGGCAGGTGTGGAAGCCCTGGCGGGCGAACACGCGCACGGCGGCCTCGAGGATCATCCGGCGCTTGTCGATCGCGGTGTCGGGACGGGTCATGGCTGATCGGGCCAGCGGTAGGCCTGCGGCCTGCGGTTGGCGAGCGCGGGCAGGGTGCGGCGGATCTCGCGCAGGCGCTCGAAATCGAGCTCGGCGACGATCGCCGTCTCCCCGTCGCCGGCCATCGCCAGCGGCACCCCCCAGGGATCGACGATCAGCGACCGGCCCCCGCAGCGATCGCCCGGAGGATGCGCTCCGATCTGGTTGGGGGCGATCACGAAGCACTGGTTCTCGATCGCCCGCGCGCGCAGGAGCGTCTCCCAGTGGTCGCGGGTGGTGGCCAGGGTGAAGGCGGCGGGGACGGTGATGATCTCCGCCCCCTGCACGGCGAGGATCCGGTAGAGCTCGGGGAAGCGCACGTCGTAGCACACGCTCAGGCCCGCCACGATCCCTCCCGCGAGCTCGGTGACGACGATCTCCTCGCCCGGCTCCTCGAGGTCGGACTCGCGATACACGGTTCCGTCCACCTCGACGTCGAACATATGGAGCTTGCGGTACACGGTCCGTATCTCGCCGTCGGGGCCGACGTGAACGCTGGTGTTCATCGTCTTCTCGCGCCCCTCGACGCGCTCGACGATCGATCCCGCCACCAGGTCGATCGCCAGCTCGGCGGCGAGTTCCCGCGCCCAGGTGATCGACGGCCCGTCGAGCGCCTCGGCCCCCGCGGCCATGTGCGCGTTGGTTCCGAGGACGTTCCACTTCTCGGGGAGGACCACGAGCTCGGCGCCGCCCGCCACCGCCGCGCGGACGAGACGGTCGGCGGTGCTGCGATTACGCTTGACGTCGTCGGTCGAGTTGAGTTGCACCGCGCTGGCGCGCATCAGGCCCCCTCCGAGGTCGGCCGTCAGGTCTCGATTGACCAGTCAGTCAATCCCTCTGGCCCAAGCATAGCGGCGCCCGTGGCCGAGCGTTAGACGATGGCGCCCGTGGCCCAGCGCGAGACGACGGCGCCCGCCCCCCACCGCGGAACCTTCGGCGCCCAGCGTCCTGCTCGGCTCTCGGGCCTGCACCTCCCGCCCGCGCCCATGCCCGCCCGGCTCGGCCTGCGCGCGCTCAAGGCCTGGCGCTACGTGGGCATCTACGGCCCCGAGCTCATGCTCTGCATCGGCTCGGTGCGCATCGGACCGGCCCGCCAGGCGTTCTGGGCCCTGTGGGACCGCCAGGCCTCGCTCCTCTACGAGCACACCGTGCTCGGCCGGGGCGCGGTCCGCCTCGAGCGCGGCCGCGCGCGCATCGCCGACGGGCGCGTCGAGCTCGACATCGAGCTCGAGGAGGACGACGGGATCGAGACCATCTGCCCGAGCGGCGCCGGCTACGCCTGGACCCGCAAGCAGGGCGGCATCCGCGCCCGTGGCGCCGTGGCCATCGACGGGCGCCTGCGCCCCGTCGACGCCCGCGCCGTCATCGACGACTCCGCCGGTTATCACCAGCGCTCGGTGAGCTGGCGGTGGTCGGCAGGCGTCGGCGCCGCTCACGACGGCCGGCCCGTGGCCTGGAACCTCGTCAGCGGGATCAACGACCCCGTGCGCGACTCCGAGCGCACGATCTGGGTCGACGGCGAGGCGGCCGAGGTCGGACCCAGCACCTTCGCCGCCGACCTGGGCGGCGTCGACTTCACCGAGGGCGGCGGGCTGCGCTTCAACCCCGAGGCCGAGCGCACCCGCACCGAGAACATGGTCCTCGTGCGCTCCTCCTACCGCCAGCCCTTCGGCACCTTCACGGGCCTCCTCCCCGGTGGCCTCGAGCTCGGCCACGGCTTCGGGGTCATGGAGGAGCACGACGTGCGGTGGTGATCAGTGGCCCCGCGCGCGGCGTAGAGCGGCGAGCAGCAGCTTGGAGTGCATCGCCCCGATGAGCTCGCGCAGGGGCTCGACACCGGAGGAGATGATCTCGACGGCGCGGTCGACCTCGACCTCGCGGGCCAGGCGGTCGAGGAGCACCCGCACCTCCTCCTCGACCAGGGGCTCGAGCGCCTCGCGGTAACGCAGGGTGTCGTACACGGTGAAGCCGATCGCCTCGTCGTAGCCCCCGGCGCGAAAGCGGCTGATGGCCTCGATGATCTTGACGTCGTCGGCGTCGTAGCCGCGGGCGCCCGGGGTGAGGACGCCGAGCTCCTCGAGGCGCGCGAGGACGTTCTCGGGGACGTCGTACTCCTCGCGGACCCGGGCTCGGGAGACGCGCGACCCCTCCCCCGCGGCGATGGCGCGGTCGAGGATCCGGTCCTCGATCTCGATCAGCCGCGCCGCGCGTTCGGGATCGCCGGTGACCACCTCCCGGATCAGTCGCAGGGGCATGAAGCGCTGCTCCTGGAGGCGCTTGATCAGGTGGATGCGCTCGACGAAGTCCTCCGGGTAGTACGCCATGTTCCGGCTCGTGCGCACGACCTCGTCCTCTCCCCCCAGCACCCCCTCGCGCAGGTAGTGCTTGATCGTCCCCGCGCTCACCCCGGAGCGCTCGGCGAGCTCTGACATCTTGAGCATCCCGGCGGTCTCGGTCATGCCAGGAACGAGCCCCGCTCCGCCGCTCCGCCGGGTCCTGCCACCGCGCCCGCCTCCACGAGCTCGGCGATCTCCGCGGCAGTGAACCCGGCCTCGGAGAGCACCGCCTCGGTGTGCTCTCCCAGGCCCGGGCCGGGCGCGCGGGCAGGGTCGGCGGGGGTGCGGCCGAGCTTGATCGGAGTGCCGAGGAGCTTGACGGGACGCTCGGCGCCGGGCTGGGGGACCTCGACGACCATCTCGCGCGCGAGCACGAGCTCGGAGGCGAGCACCTCGTCGAGGTCGAGCACGGGCTCGAGGCAGCAGTCGTGCTCGGCGGCGAAGGCGCGCCACTCCTCGCGCGTGCGCGCGACGAAGATCCCCTCGAGCTCGGCATGGGCGTGGGAGCCGGGCTTCTCGAAGGCGCTGTCCTCGAGGTCCTCGCGCCCCACCCCGAGGCAGAAGGTCTTCCAGAACTTGGGCTCGAGGGCCGCGAGGCTCACGTACCCGTCGGCGCAGCGATACGGGCGGTAGCAGACGATCGCGCCCGCGAGCGCGTTCTCCCCGCGCCGGTCGCCGCGACCGGTGGCCAGGGCCGCCGCCGCCACCATCGCCAGGGCGGACAGGGAGCCGTCGAGCATCGAGCAGTCGACGAGCTGCCCGAGGCCCGAGCGCTCGCGCTCGCGCAGGGCGAGGAGGATGCCGACCGCCGCCATCAGCGCGCCGCTGAGATCGGCGATCTGCACGCCGGGGACCACGGGCGGCCCGGCCGCCTCGCCGGTGAGGCCGAGGATCCCGTTCAGGGCCACGTAGTTCAGGTCGTGACCCGCCCGCGCGCGAGCCGGGCCGTCCTGGCCATAGCCGGTGATGGCGCAGTAGACGAGGCCCGGGTTCTCCGCGCGCAGGCGCTCGTAGCCCACGCCGAGGCGGTCGAGCACGCCGGGCCGGAAGGACTCGAGGAGGACGTCGGCGTCCCGGGCCAGGCGGCGCAGGACGGTCTTTCCCGCGTCGCTCTTGAGGTCGATGCGGATCGAGCGCTTGCCCCGGTTCAGGGCCAGGAAGAGGGCGCCGCTCGCGCTCTCCTCGACACCCTGGTATTGCGGCGGCGCCCAGCGGACGTAGTCGCCCATCCCCGTGTCCTCGACCTTGATCACGTCGGCGCCGAAGTCGGCGAGGAGGAGCGAGCAGAAGTCGCCGGGGAAGAGCCGGGAGAGGTCGAGGACCTTGACGCCTTCGAGGGCTGCGGGCGTCATCGCGTCGTCGGGACCGGTGGGTGGATCCCGAGGAGCTCGCGCGCCTGCGCCACGGTGGCGGGCCGGCGCCCGGCGTCGGCGACCATCTGGCGCGCCTTGGCGATGAGCTCTCCGTTGGAGCGGGCCATGTGGCCGTCGGGGAGGTAGAAGTTGTCTTCGAGGCCGACGCGGACCGAGCCCCCGAGGGTGAGCGCGGCGGCCACGAGCATCCACTGCTCGCGGCCGATCCCGATCACACCCCAGTGGTGGGTGCCTGCCGGGAGGTTGTCGGACATGGCGGCGAGGTTGCGCGCGCTCGCGGGGACGCCGCCCACCACGCCCATGACGAAGTCGGCATGCAAGGGCGGCTCGAGCAGGCCCATGTCGAGCAGCGGCGCGAGCGAACCGACGTGGCCGAGGTCGAAGCACTCGT
Source organism: Solirubrobacteraceae bacterium (assembly GCA_035552815.1). Taxonomy (GTDB): domain Bacteria; phylum Actinomycetota; class Thermoleophilia; order Solirubrobacterales; family Solirubrobacteraceae; genus Palsa-465. Next base: position 37,057 of record DASZKU010000115.1, read on the forward strand.
GCTCGGGCTTGATGTGGAGGCGGCGCATGGCCTCGAGGAGCTCGATGATCTCCTCGAAGGGGTTGGCGAAGACGAAGGAGAAGACGAAGTCCTTGCGCTTGCGCGAGTACTTGGCGTAGTTCAGCGACCCCATGTTGAGGGCCGCCACCTCGGGCCGGCCCGCCTCGAGATAGGCGATGCGCTTGGCCACGGGGACGCCGATGGTGCCGGTCGAGAAGTTGATGATCGCCTGATCGTGGATCTCCTCGACGATCGCCTCCTTGATGGCGAGGAAGTCCTCGCTTTCATAGCTGGGCGCGCCATCCGGGCTGCGTGCGTGGATGTGGATGTGGACGCCCCCCTCGTCGACGACCCGGCGCGCCTCGGCGGCGTACTCGGCCGGCGTGTAGGGGATCGCCGGGCACTGCCCGCGGTCGGCGATCGCCCCGGAGATGGCGCAGGTGATGACGGCGGGATCGTCGAGGCTCATGTGCTTCTCACACCGGCACCACGCCGTGGCGCTTCCACGGGCGCTCGAGCCTCTTGCCCGCCGCCATCTCGAGCGCGCGGCAGATCGTCGGCCGCGTCTCGCGCGGATCGATGACGTCGTCGATCATGTCGTTGCCCGCGGCCACGTAGACGTCGATGATCTCCCGGAAGCTCTCGATCAGCTCGGCGCGCTTGGCCTCCGGGTCCTCGGCCTCCTGCACCTGGCGGCGGAAGATGATCTCCACCGCGCCCTCGGCTCCCATCACGCTGATCTCGGCCGAGGGCCAGGCGACGATGAGGTCGGGCTCGTAGGCCCGTCCGCACATCACGTAGTAGCCCGCCCCGTAGGCCTTGCGCAGGACGACGGTGATCTTGGGGACGCTGGCGTTGGCGGTGGCGTAG
>DASZKU010000116.1:0-3712 GCA_035552815.1 Solirubrobacteraceae bacterium
GAGCCCGCGTGACATGTACGGAACCCCCGGCCCCTACGAGGACGCGGTGCAGAACACGCCGATCTTCGAGGAGAACGGTCCGGACAAGTTCAAGGGCGTGGACATCATGCGAGCCGTCCGCTCGTTCGACCCCTGCCTCCCCTGCGGTGTGCACATGTACACCGGTGGCGGCAAGGTCACGAAGGTCCAGCACACGCCGACGGCGATGGCGTAAGCGGTAGCAATGACGACCGAGTCGACTGTCCCGCCTGCCGGCACCCTCACGCCGGTGTCCGCCGAGGATCTCGTCGGACGCGTGCAGGAACTGCAGGCGCAGCTCGACGCTTCGAGCGACCCGGCCACCCGCGAGGTGGCCGAGGAGCTCGTGTCCGCGGTCGTCCAGATGTACGGCGCGGGCCTGGAGAAGATCTTCAGCGCCCTCGCCGACCACGGGGAGGCCGGCGGCCAAATCGCCGCCGGCCTCGCCGAGGACCCGGATGTGGCCAGCCTCATGCTCATCCACGATCTCCACCCCGTGCCCCTCGAGACCCGGGTCACCGAGGCGCTCGAGAAGGTGCGTCCCTATATGGAGTCCCACGGCGGCAACGTCGAGCTCCTCAGTCTCGAGGACGGCGTCGCGCGGATCCGCCTGGAGGGCAGCTGCAGCGATTGCAAAGCTTCCTCGGCCACCCTCGAGCTCGCCATCAAGCAGGCGCTCGAGGAGGCCGCCCCCGACCTCTGGGGTCTCGAGGTCGAGGGCATCAACGAAGACCCGACGACGGGTATGCCCCTGCCCATGGCCGATCCGGTCGCGCCCACCGGCTTCGAGCTCCCGGTCCTCAACATCGGTCCCGGACCCGGCGACGCCCTGCCCATGGCCGACGGCGGCCAGCCGGCCCCCGCTCCGAGCCGGCCCCCGTCGTGGTACGACGTCAAGGGGATCGCCGGGGTCGGGCTCGCCGAGATCGTCGCCACCGAGGTCGAGGGCAACGGCCTGGTGATCGCCAATGTCGACGGCACCCTGCTCGCGTATCACAACCATTGCGCCGCCTGTAACGGCGCGCTTGACCGCGGTGAGCTGTCCGATGGCGCGCTCGCCTGCCCGGAATGCGGCCGGTCGTACTTTCTCCCGCGCGCGGGGCGCTCGCTGGACGGAGAGAACCTGCAATTGGAGCCGGTTCCGCTGCTCCAGGACCAGGGCCGCATTAGAGTAGCCTTGGCGTTATGAGCGGGAGCGGTAACGGCTTTCCCCGGCGGGAGCGCCGGCCGATTTCTGACGCCGTCGCGGCCCGACGCCGCGCCCAGATGGTGTCCGGTCTGCGCGGGCTCAAGACGCGGCCCCCGGGCGCGGGCGCCATGAGCAATGGCAACGGCAACGGCGCCGCGACGAGCAATGGCGCACCCGACGCCGCGGTCGCGAACGCCGGCCAGGATCAGAGCGCCGAGCGCTGCGACCTGTGCAGCACGACGATCCCTCACGAGCACCGCCACATGATCTACATCGACGAGCGGCGCATCCTCTGCACCTGCGAGAGCTGTTGGGCCCTGCGCTCGGGCGACGCGGAATACCGCCCGGTCGGGAGCCGCATCCTCTGGCTCGACGACCTCGACATGCCCGACGAGGTGTGGGCGGGCTTCCAGATCCCCATCGGCCTGGCGTTCTTCATGTACTCGACGACCTCGGAGTGCGTGGTGGCGATGTATCCGAGCCCGGCCGGAGCGACGGAGTCAGAGCTTCACTTCGACACCTGGAACAAGCTCGTGCAGCTCAACCCCGAGCTCAAGCTCGATCCCGACATCGAGGGACTCATCGCCAACCGTCTCGCCGATCCGCCCGTCTACGCGATCGCCCCCATCGACCGCTGCTATGAGCTCACCGGGGCGATCAAGGCGAACTGGGACGGGATCTCGGGAGGAGCGGGCGTCGAGGAGGCCGTGGCGAGGTTCTTCGACGACCTTCGGGCCAAGGCGCTGTGAGCATGGCCGACGATGTGAAATCGGCTGGCGCCGATTCCATTGCGAGTTCGCCTGGCGGCGATGTGAAATCGGCTGGCGCCGATTCCATTGCGAGTTCGCCTGGCGGCGAACGTCGCGGGCCTGGCAACGGGGCGCCGGCCGCCGGCGACCGCCCGCCCGTGAGCCCGGGCAGCCGCGCCGCATTTGCCGCCGGGGCCGTCGCGTCGATGAAGCCCGAGGAGTGGCCCGAGCCCGACTTCTCGGTGCTCGGAGTGACCGCCGTCAAGTACGCGGCCGCCCCGACGCTCAACTTCGACCTCCACGTCGCCGAGGCGAGCGGCCGGCAGGTGTACATGATCGCCCTCACCATCCAGGTCATGCTCGAACCGGCGCGGCGCTCCTACGACGCCGACACCCACGAGCGCCTCAAGGGCCTGTTCGGCGAGCCCGAGCGCTGGGCGGTGACGACGCGGAGCCTGCTGTGGTCGCACGTCGATGTCGTGATCCCCTCGTTCACGGGGTCGACGACGGTGACGATGCCCATCAGCTGCTCCTACGACCTCGAGGTGGCGGCCGCCAAGTACTTCTACTCGCTCCCCGACGGCGAGGTGCCGCTGGCCTTCCATTTCAACGGGACCATCTACTACAAGGACTACGACGGGCGCATGCAGATGGTCCTCGTGCCCTGGACCCGGTCGTGCGACTTCCGCATGCCGGTGTCGACGTGGAAGGGCATGATGCAGGACTACTACCCGAACACCGCCTGGGTGGCCCTGAACGGAGCGACCATCGAAGCGCTGCAGCGCGAGCAGCTGGGCCGGGGTCTGGCCACCGCCGACGCGTGCATCATGCAGCTCCTGGAGGAGGGCTCCTGATGCCCGAGATGCTCGAGCAGCTCGTCGACTCGCTCCTCTTCGAGGGCTACGCCCTGTACCCGTACACCCCGGGCGCCACCAAGAACGCCACCCCGACGCCGTTCGGGATCGTCTACCCGAAGGTCTACGCGGCCACGCTGACGAGCACCTTCGACCATCTCGAGATGCGCTGCGTGCTCGAGGCGCCCCCGGACGCCGCCCTCGCCGCCGAGCTCCGCTTCCTCGCCGCCGGCGGCGACCGCCACCAGGCGGTCGAGCACCGGATCGACCTCTCGGGCAAGATGGTGGGAGCGCTCGAAGACACTCCCATCGAGCTCGAGAAGCGGCTCCCCGGCGAGGGCGAGATCGAGCTCGTGGCCGCCGTCAGCCTGTCCACGCGCCCGTTGCGCGACGGCACCTTCGAGGTCACCGTCCGCGTCGACAACCTCACCGAGGCTCCCGAGGGTCTCGACCGCGGTGCCGCGCTGAAGTACTCGCTGCTCTCCACGCACCCGATCGCGCGGGTGAGCGGGGGCCGCTTCATCTCGCCGCTCGAGCGCCTGTCGACGAGCGTCAACACCTATCCGATCCTCGCCACCCCGACCGACGACGCCGTCATCGGCGCGACGATCGTGCTCCCCGATCATCCCCAGATCGCCCCGGAGAGCCGCGGCGGCCTGTTCGACTCGACGGAGATCGAGGAGGCGCTCCTCCTCCACGTGCAGGTGCTGACCGACGACGAGCGGGCGGACATCGAGGCCCAGGGCGACCCCACCCTGCTCGAGATGATCAACCGTGCTTCCGCGGCCACCTCGGAGGACATCATGGCCCTCCACGGTCGCGTGACGATCAGCGACCCGGCCGCGCCGACCTTCCGTGACCCCCATACCGACGAGCCGCCCCCCGAGCCGCCCGGCCTCGAG
>DASZKU010000117.1:0-15794 GCA_035552815.1 Solirubrobacteraceae bacterium
GTGGATTCCAGCGAGGCTCGCGAGCGGCTGGCGGGCGCCCGGGTGGCGCGGCTCGCCACCGTCGGCGCCGGGGGCGAGCCCCACCTGATCCCCATCTGCTTCGCCGTCGACGGCGAGACGATCTATAACGCCGTCGACGACAAGCCCAAGCGCACCACAGAGCTGCGCCGTCTCGCCAACGTGTCCGCCAATCCGCGGGTGGCCGTGCTCGGCGACCACTACGAGGACGAGGATTGGGGCGCCCTGTGGTGGGTCCGGGCCGACGGGCGCGGTCGCATCCTCGACGCCGGCGCCGAGGAAGCCCGCCACGCTGTGGACCTGCTCAGCGCGCGCTACGCCCCCTATCGCCAGACGCCGCCCTCGGGGCCCGTCCTCGCCGTCGACGTCGAGCGCTGGTCGGGCTGGCGGGGCGGCTGAGTAACCTCCGTCACGTCAACTTGCGATCGAGAGGGAATCAATGCTGTTCGGCCAGGAGCACGTGGAGCGCTACCGCGCCACCGACGGAGAAGAGGGCCACGATTGGCAGGGCACGACGACGCTCATCCTCACCACCACCGGCCACCGCTCGGGCGCCGAGCGGAGCACGCCGCTCATCTACGGCACCCACGGGGACGACTACGTGGTCGTCGCCTCCAAGGGCGGCGCGCCCGAGCATCCGGCCTGGTACCTCAACCTGGCGGCCAACCCTAAGGTTGAGGTTCAGGTCAAGGGTGAGCGGTTCCCGGCCCGCGCGCGCACGGCCACCGCGGAGGAGCGGCCCGAGCTGTGGACGACCATGACCAGCCAGTGGCCGGCCTACGACGAGTATCAGACGAAGACCGACCGGGAGATCCCGGTCGTCGTGCTCGAGCGGGCGTGACTCTGGGCGCGGCGGCTCGGCGTGCCGCGGGTCCGGGCGCGCGGGCTCGGCGTGCCGCGGGGCCGGGGGCGCGGGCTCGGCGTGCCGCGGGGCCGGGGGCGCGGGCTCGGCGTGCCGCGGCGCCGGGGGCGCGGGCTCGGCGTGCCGCGGGGCCGGGCGGGGCGGCCCCCGAGGCCTCATGAACGACGGGTGGTCCTCCCGAAAGCTCCATTTCGTCGGCATCGGGGGGGCGGGAATGAGCGGCCTGGCGATCGTCGCCCAGGCTCTCGGCGCCGAGGTCACGGGCTCTGACCGCGCCGACTCCCCGTACGCCGAACGCCTGCGTGAGCACGGGATCGATCCCATCCTCGGGCACGCGGCGGAGAACGTCCCGGCGGGTGCCGAGGTCGTCTACTCGAGCGCGATTGCGCCCGACAATCCCGAGCGCGCGGCGGCGGCCGGCCGCGAGCGCCACCGCGCCGACCTGCTCGGCGAGATCACCCGCCTGCGGCGCTGCATCGCCGTCACCGGCACCCACGGCAAGACGACGACCACGGCCATGATCGTCCACGCGCTGCGCGGGTGCGGGCTCGACCCCTCCTACCTCGTCGGGGGCGAGCTCGGGGACACGGGCTCGAATGCCGGGTGGGGGACGGGGGAGTGGGTGGTCGTCGAGGCCGACGAGTCCGACCGCTCGCTCCTCAAGCTCGACCCCGACGTCGCCGTCCTCACCAACGCCGAGCTCGACCATCACGCCACCTACTCCTCGCGCCTCGACCTCGAGACGACCCTGGCTGAGTTCATGCGCGGGGCCGAGCACGCGGTGGTGTGGGACCGTCCCGCGCTGCGCGCGCTGTGCCCGCCCGGGGCGGTGACCTACGACGCCCCCGCGCCGGTGCTCGGGCCCGCCGGGGCGCGCTTTCGCTGGCGGGACATCGAGGTGGCGCTCGGCGTCCCCGGCGCCCACAACGCGATCAACGCGGCCGGAGCGCTCGAAGCGTGCGTGCTCGCGGGCGCCGACCCGGCTGCCGCCGCCGCGACCCTGGCCGACTTCCGCGGCGCCCGCCGGCGCTTTGAGCGGATCGGGGAGACGGCCGGTGGCGCCGCCGTCTACGACGACTACGCCCACCATCCCACCGAGGTGGCGGCGATGGTCGCCCTCGCGCGCACCTTAGATCCCGGCCGCGTCGTCGCCGTCTTCCAGCCCCACCTCTATTCCCGCACCCGAGCCCTGGCCCGGGCCTTCGGTGCGGCGCTGGCCGGCGCCGACGTCGCCGTCGTCCTCGACATATACCCCGCGCGCGAGCGCGCGGGAAACTTCCCCGGCGTGAGCGGCCACCTCGTCGCGGCGGCCGCCGTGGACGCCGGGCTCGGGGCGCGGGTGGCGTGGATGCCCGGCTTCGAGGAGGCCGAGGAGTTCCTGCGCTCGATCCTTAGGGACGGCGACCTGTGCCTGGTCATGGGCGCCGGGAACGTGGACGCGCTGGCGCGGGCGCTGGTGGATTAGGCGCCTCCACGCGCCAGAACTCCGCCGACCCCGCGTCTACCCTGCCGTTGGTATGACCACGCCACCCGGCTCCTACTCGAGCCCGCCGCCGCCTGGCGTCGAGCGGGATTACCCGTTGGCGCGCCTGACGACGGTGCGGACGGGGGGCTCGGCGGACCTCTTCGCGCGCGTGAGCAGCCTCGCGCGGCTCGAGGAGCTCGTCGCCTGGGCTAGCTCCGAAGATGTGCAGGTAGGGGTCGTGGGCTCGGGGTCGAACCTGTTGGTAGCGGATGAGGGCGTCCGTGGACTCGTCGTGAAACTAGACAAGGACCTAGCGGAGATCGAGCTTGAAGGGACGCGCATCAGATGCGGCGGCGGCGCGCGGCTGCCCAAGGTCGCCTCGCGGGCCGCGCAGGCCGGCCTCACCGGCATCGAGTTCGCCGTCAACATTCCGGGGACGGTGGGCGGCGCGGTGCGGATGAACGCGAACGCCTATGCCGGTGAGCTCGCGAGCGTGCTCGAGTGGGTCGACGTGGTCAGCGCCTCGGGTGTCGAGCGGCGGGTGCCCGATGAGCTCGGGTTCGCCTACCGGCGCTCGAACCTGGCCGGCGGGGAGATCGTGGCGCGGGCGTCGTTCGCCCTGGCCCCGGCCGAGAGCGAGGCGGTCAAGGCGACGCTCGCGGAGATGCGGGCGCGGCGCAAGGCGGCCCAGCCCTCGGGCATCAAGACCTTCGGCTCGACGTTCAAGAACCCCGAGGACCCGCGCGCCGAGGGCCGCACCGCCGGGCGCCTGCTCGAGGCGGCCGGGTGCCGTGGACTGCGCGTAGGCGGCGCGAGCTTCTCCGCCAAGCACGCGAACTTCGTCGAGAACCACGGCGACGCGACCACCGCCGATGTCATCGCGCTGATGGCCGAGGGGCGCCGGCGCGTCGAGGAGCGCTTCGGCGTCGTCCTCGAGGCCGAGGTTCAGGCGCTCGGCCCCGTCGCCCTGCCCGAGGATTGGAGGGCACGATGAGCGCGATCACCCGGGTGCGCCTGCCGCGCTTCTCGGCCCGCGGCCTGTGCCGGCTCCCTTCCCTTCGCTTGCGTCGCCCGCGGCCGCGGACGTTCCTCGCGCTCGCCCTTGTCGTCGCGCTCCTGGGCGGAGGGTGGCTGTGGCTGCGCACTTCCTCGCTCGTCTCGGTCGACCGCGTCACGGTGACGGGACTGCAAGGTCCGAACTCGCGCGAGATCCGCGCCGCCCTGCTCAGCGCGGCCCGGAACATGACGACGCTCGACGTGAACATCTCCGCCCTGCGGGTGGCGGTCGCGCCCTTCCCCGTGGTCAAGAGTCTCAGCGTCTCGACTCAGTTCCCGCACGGCATGCACATTCGCGTGCTCGAGCAGATTCCCGTCGGGGCGGTGACCGGGGGCGGTCACAAGGTCGCCGTCGCCGCCGGCGGCGTCCTCCTGCCCTCGGTGAGCACCGCGGGCCTGGCGACGATCCCCGTGAGCCTCCCGCCCGGGGGCACGCGGCTGGCCAGCGGTCCCGCCCTGAACGCCGTCGCTGTGCTCGCCGCGGCGCCGGGCTGGCTCCGTGCCCGCGTCACCCAGGTCTCGACCACCGCCGCCAACGGCCTCGTGGCGCAGCTCCACAACGGCCCTCAGATCTACTTCGGGGAGGCCATCGGGCTGCGCGCCAAGTGGACGGCCGCTGCCGCCGTCCTCGCCGATCCCACCTCCCAGGGCGCCGCCTACATCGACGTCACCGTCCCCGAGCGGCCGGCCGCCGCGGGCGTGCCGGGGGCCGCCACCTCGACCCAGCCCACGACGCTCGGAGCGGGGACGACATCGACGGCGAGCGGGGCGACGCCCGCGACCGGCGCGACCGGCGCGACGGGAAACACGGGCGCGACCGGCGCGAGCACCCCCGCCATACCGAATACCGGCGCCGCCGCAAACACCGGCGCGACCGCAAACACAGGGGCGACGGGCGCCGCCGCTCCCGCCGCCGGCAACACCGGCGCGACCGGGAACACGGGCACAGCGCCCACGACTGGAGGACCCTAACTCTCAAGTAGAGCTTTAGGGTAGTAAAATGGCAAGTCTCGGCGCCTTGTCGAGACTTGCGCGTTTTGCAACGGACGTTGCGAACAGGAGCCCCGCGTTGACTTCCTGTATGTGCAGCGCATAACGTGCAAAACTCCCGCAACGAGCGATGAGCACAAAAACGTTCAACGTTACCTCGAGGGTCGGACGGTCTCTTATGGAAAGCGGCAGTTACCTGGCAGTCATCAAAGTCGTCGGCGTTGGCGGCGGCGGAACAAATGCGGTCAACCGGATGGTTGACGCCGGCCTGCACGGCGTCGAGTTCATCTCGGCGAATACCGATGCCCAGGCCCTCGCGATGTGCGAAGCCGATATCAAGCTCAACATCGGCCACGACCTCACCAAGGGCCTCGGCGCGGGGGCCAATCCCGACGTCGGACAAGGCGCGGCGGCCGAGTCGCGGGATGAGATCAAGGAGGCGCTCAAGGGCGCCGACATGGTGTTCGTCACGGCGGGCGAAGGCGGCGGGACCGGAACCGGCGCGGCGCCCGTGATCGCCGATATCGCCAAGCACGAGATCGGCGCGCTCACCGTCGGCGTGGTCACGCGGCCGTTCTCCTTCGAGGGCACGCAGCGGGCGCGGCAGGCCGAGGAGGGCATCCAGCGCCTGCGCGAGCAGGTCGACACGATGATCGTCATCCCCAACGAGAAGCTGCTCGCCACCGTCGAGCGCCGCACGACGATCATCGACGCCTTCCGTGCCGCCGACAACGTGCTCCGCCAGGGCGTCCAGGGCATCACCGACCTGATCACCATCCCCGGTCTGATCAACCTCGACTTCGCCGACGTGCGCACGATCATGCGCGACGCGGGCACCGCCCTCATGGGCATCGGCAGCGCTGGGGGCGAGAACCGGGCCAGCGAGGCGGCCAAGATGGCGATCTCCTCGCCGCTCCTCGAGGAGTCGGTCGAGGGCGCCACGGGCATCCTCCTCAACATCACCGGCGGCCATGACCTCGGCCTCTTCGAGGTCAACGAGGCGGCGGAGATCGTCGCCAGCGCCGCCGACAGCAATTCGAACATCATCTTCGGGGCGGTCATCGACGACACCCTCGGCGAGGACGTGCGGGTCACCGTCATCGCCACCGGCTTCGATCACGGACACATGCGCCCGAGCGCGGCCCAGGAGCCGATCCGTCCCGCCCGGCGCAACCGCGATGTCTCGCTCGACTCCGGGCAGCGGGATTCGCTGGCCATCCGCGACGACGACATCGACATCCCGTCGTTCCTGAAGAACCGCTGAGCCTGCAGCGCGAGCGCGGCCCCGTCGGGCCGCCGCTCACGCCGGGCCGCCGCTCACGCCCGGCCGCCGCTCACGCCCGGCCTCCGCCAGCGCGTGTACTAGCCTGCAGAGGAGTGCCCTCGACCGCCGAGACCGCCCTCCGTCGCACTTCGCTCTACGAGCGTCACGCGGCTGCGGGCGCGAAGCTCGTCCCCTTCGCGGGCTGGGAGATGCCGGTCCAGTATCAGGGCATCCGCGACGAGCACCTTGCGGTTCGCGGGGAAGTCGGGATCTTCGACGTCTCGCACATGGGGCAGGTCCAGTCGCGCGGGCCCGAAGTGGTGCCCTTCCTCCAGCGCCTGCTCTCCAACGACATCCGGCGCGTTCCCGAGGGCGGCGCCCAGTACAACCTTCTCTGTCGCGAGGACGGCGGGATCGTCGACGACGTCTTCACCTACCGGCTCGCTGACTGCGAGTTCCTCACCGTCACCAATGCCTCCAACCACGAGCGCGACCTGGCGTGGATGCAGGAGCGGGCGAGCGGCTTCGACGTCGACGTCCTCGACTGCGCCGCCGACTTCGCCATGCTCGCCGTCCAGGGGCCGAAGGCGCGCGAGCTCGTCACCGGGCTCGCCAGCGGTCCCCTGCCCCCGCGCATGCACTGCTGCCAGCGTGACGTGGCCGGGGTGCCCATGCTCGTGTGCGGTACCGGGTACACGGGCGAGGACGGGGTCGAGCTCCTCCTCGATCCCGAGGCGGCGCCCTCGGTATGGGACGCCCTCGTCGCCGCCGGCGCAACGCCGTGCGGCCTCGGCGCCCGCGACACCCTGCGCCTCGAGGTGTGCTTTCACCTCTACGGCAACGACATGGACGAGAGCCGCAACCCGATCGAAGCGGGCCTCGGCTGGTGCTGCCGCGAGCAGACCGGCTTCATCGGCTCCGAGGCGGTCGCGGCGGCGCGGGCCGCCGGCACCCCGGAGAAGCTCGTGGCCTTCATGGTCCAGGGACAGGGCATCGCCCGGCAGGGCAACCCGATCGAGGGCGGCGGGGTGGTCACCAGCGGAACCTTCTCTCCGTGCCTCGAGCGCGGGATCGGGATGGGCTATGTGCCCTCCGAGCGCGCCGAGCCCGGCACCGAGCTCGAGATCGACGTCCGCGGCACCAGCCGCCCGGCGCTAATCGAACGCAAGCCCCTCTATCGCACGAAGGGACCATGAACGGCATGTCCGACGCAAGCTACCCCGACGACCTCCTCTATCACCCCGAGCACGACTGGGCGCGCGTGCAGGACGGCGTCGGGACCTTCGGGATCACGTGGTTCGCGCAGGACGCGCTCGGCGAGGTCGTGTTCTTCGAGCCCCCCGCCGTCGGCAATGCGGTGAGCAAGGACCAGCCGTACACCGAGGTCGAGTCGGTCAAGGCGGTCTCAGACGTGGTCGCGCCCCTGTCCGGCGAGATCGTCGAGGTCAACACGGCGCTCGCCGACAACCCCGAGACGATCAACGACGAACCCTACGGCGAGGGGTGGCTGGTCAAGGTCAAGCTCACCGATCCCGAGGAGGCGAGCTCGTTGCTCGACGCTGCCGCTTACAAGGCGACGCTCGGATGAGCGGCTACGTCTCCGCCACCGAGGAGGACCGGCGCGAGATGCTCGCGGAGATCGGCGTGAGCTCGATCGAGGAGCTCTTCGCCGACATCCCCGCGCGCCTGCGCATCGACGGGCTCGAGGGCTCGGACCCGGCGCTCGGCGAGGGCCTCTCCGAGCAGGAGGTCTACGACGAGCTCCGCGCCCTGGCCGCGCGCAATGTCTCGAGCGAGGACGAGATCTCGTTCCTCGGTGCCGGGATGTACGACCACTACGTGCCCGCCCTGATCGACTCGATCATCGAGCGCTCGGAGTTCCTCACCCCGTACACGCCCTACCAGCCCGAGATCTCCCAGGGCGGCCTGCAGGCGATGTTCGAGTACCAGACGGCGATCTCCGAGCTCACCGGGCTCCCGGTCTCCAACGCCTCGGTGTACGAGGGCCCGAGCGCGGTGGGAGCCGCCGGCTACGTGGCCATGCTCACCAATTCGCGCCGGCGCTTCGTCGTCTCCCGGGGCGTGCATCCGCATTCGCGGGAGACGCTCCAGACCCTGGCGCGCGGATGGGGGGTGGAGGTGGTGGAGGCGCCCCTGCGCGACGGGAGGACGGTGCTCGACGGGCTCCTCGACGACGATGTCAGCGCCGTCATCGTCCAGCAGCCGAACTTCCTGGGCGCCGTGGAGGACCTGACCGCGCTCGCCTCCGCCGCTCGCGAAACCGGGGCGCTCGCCATCTGCGCCTGCGACCCGCTCCCGCTCGCGCTCGTGAAGTCGCCGGGAGAGTGCGGCGTCGACATCGCGGTGGGGGAGGGGCAGACGCTGGGCAACCGGCTCGACTTCGGCGGCCCCTCCTTCGGCTTCTTCACCGCGACACAGGCCCTGCTTCGGCGCATGCCCGGACGCATCGCCGGGGAGACGCGCGACGTCGAGGGCAAGCGCGGCTTCGTCCTCACCCTGCAGACGCGCGAGCAGCACATCAGACGCGAGAAGGCGACGTCGAACATCTGCACCGCCCAGGCCCTCAACGCCCTGGCCGGGGTCATCTACCTGAGCTGGCTCGGCCGGCGGGGGATCGTCGACCTCGCCGAGCTCATGCTCAAGCGCACCGCCTACGCGCGGCGCCGTCTCACCGAGATCCCCGGGGTCACCCTCCTGCACGAGCGCCCGGTGGTGCGCGAGTTCGCGCTCTCCCTCGACGCGCCGGTCGCGCGGGTCATCGAGCGCTGCCTGGCCGAGGGCGTCAACCCCGGCTACGCGCTCGGGCGCGAGTACCCCGAGCACGAGGACGGACTCCTGGTGGCGATCACCGAGCTCCGCACGCGCGCCGACATCGACCGCCTCGCCGAGGTGCTCGCCGATGCCGTGGCCGAGGAGCGGACCGACGTGGAGGTGGCCGCGTGATCCGCACCGCCGACGACGGTCTCACCATCTTCGAGCGCTCGAAGCCCGGGCGCCGCGCCTTCGTGGCCCCCGAGCTCGACGTCCCCGACGTCGCCGTCGAGGAGCTGCTGCCCGATGAGCTGCGCCGCTCGCAGGCCCCGCGCCTGCCCGAGGTCTCAGAGCCCGAGATCGTCCGCCACTACAACCGGCTCTCCAAGCGCAACTTCGACCTCGACACCGGCTTCTATCCGCTCGGGTCGTGCACGATGAAGCACAACCCGAAGCTCCACGAGCGGGTAGCGGCGCTCCCCGGGCACGCCAAGCTCCACCCGCTCCAGCACCCGCGCCACGCCCAGGGCGCGCTCGAGCTCATGTGGAACCTCCAGCAGGCGCTGGGCTCGATCGCCGGCCTGCCCCACGTCTCGCTGCAGCCGAGCGCGGGGTCGCACGGCGAGCTCGCCGGCGTCCTCCTCACGCGCGCCTATCACGAGGACCGCGGTGAGCAGCGCACCAAGGTCCTCACCCCCGACACCGCGCACGGCACCAACCCGGCGACGGTGACCATGGGCGGCTACGACATCGTCAAGGTGGGTACCGACGCGAGCGGGAACGTCGACATCGACGACCTGCGCGCCAAGGCCGACTCCGACGTCGCCTGCCTGATGCTCACCAATCCGAGCACCCTCGGCCTGTTCGAGACGGGGATCGAGGAGATCGCGCGGATCGTCCACGGGGTGGGCGCCACCCTGTACTACGACGGCGCCAACCTCAACGCCATCATGGGCATCTGCCGGCCCGGGGACATGGGCTTCGACATCGTCCACTTCAACCTCCACAAGACGTTCACCCAGCCCCACGGCGGCGGCGGCCCGGGCGCCGGACCGATCGCGGTATCGGACCGCATCGAGCCCTATCTGCCCCGCCCCCAGGTCGTTCGCCGCGACGGCGACAACGGCGACGGTCCCCACTTCGACCTCGACTACGACCGCCCCAAGTCGATCGGGCGCCTGCGCGGCTTCCAGGGGAACTACGGCGTCTTCGTGCGCTCCTACGCCTACATCCGCTCGCTCGGCGCCCCGGGCCTGCGCGAGGTCTCGGAGATCGCCGTGCTCAACGCCAACTACCTGCTCGCCAAGCTCCGCAATCAGACCGTGGCCGAGTACCTGCCGGCGGCCTATGACCGCATCTGCATGCACGAGTTCGTCCTCTCCGGTGCCCCGATGAAGCGCGAGCTCGAGATCCGGACCCTCGACCTCGCCAAGCGCATGCTCGACTTCGGCGTGCATCCGCCCACCGTGTACTTCCCCCTCGTCGTCGACGAGGCGCTCATGGTCGAGCCCACCGAGACCGAGACCAAGGAGACGCTCGACAACTTCGCCGAGATCGTCGCCGAGATCCTCCGCGAGGCGCGCGAGGATCCCGAGGTGGCGCGAAACGCCCCGTACACGACGCCGGTGCGGCGGCTCGACGAGGCGGCGGCCGCCCGCAAGCCGGTGATCCGCCAGGCGTTCTAGCCGGCCTTGCGCTTCGTCGTCTACGGAGCCGGCGCCATCGGTGGCGTGATCGGCGCGCGGCTGCACCAGGCCGGTCACGAAGTGCTCCTGATCGCCCGCGGAGCGCACTACCGGGCGATCGCCGCCGGCGGCCTGCGCCTGGAGTCGCCCGAGGAGAGCGTCGTCCTCGAGATCCCCGTGTTCGAGCACCCCGCGGCGGTGCCCTGGCGCGAGGACGATGCCGTCCTCCTGTGCACCAAGACCCAGGACACGGCGGGAGCGCTGGGCGCCCTCGCCGCCATCGCGCCGGACCAGGTGCCGGTGGTGTGCGTGCAGAACGGCGTCGAGAACGAGCGCCTGGCGCTGCGGAGCTTCGCCAACGTGTACGGCGCCCTGGTCATGGCGCCCACCGCGCACCTCGAGCCCGGGATCGTGCAGGCGTATTCGCGCCCGCTGAGCGGGGGCATCGACGTGGGCCGGTATCCGCGCGGGATCGACGCGACCGCCGAGGCGCTCGCCAGCGCCCTCGCCGCCTCGCGCCTCAGCTCGCTCGCCCGCCCCGAGATCATGCGCTGGAAGTACGCCAAGCTCCTCACCAACCTCGGCAACGTGACCCAGGCCCTGTTCGGCCAGGACGCCGGCGAGGGCGAGCTCGCCGACCGAGCGCGGGAGGAGGGGCGCGCCGTCCTCGGCGCCGCCGGCATCGACTTCGCCGGCGACGACGAGGACGCCGAGCGCCGCCGCGACCTCCTCCATCTCGGCGACATCGCCGGCCGCGAGCGCGGGGGCGGGTCGACGTGGCAGAGCTTCACCCGCGGCGCGGGGAGCATCGAGACCGACTACCTGAACGGCGAGGTCGTCCTCCTCGGGCGCCTCCACGGCGTCCCTACGCCGGTCAACGCGCTCCTGTGCGCGCTCGCCCGCCGGGCGCTGGCTTCGGGCGCGCGCCCCGGCGACCCCGCCCCCGGGGACGTGCTCGCACAGCTAACCGAGTGACAGGCGCTCGCTCAGGTGCCACCGCGAACGTCCTTACGCGAGGCGCCACTAGCCGCCCATGCCGCCGAACACGGCGAAGCGGTTGAAGGGGAGCTCGGCGCGCAGGGCCTGCCACGTCCCCTCGACCTGGACGTTGCTGCCCGGGGGCGCCTCGACGCGGAGCCGCTGCGCCAGCGCCGCGGCGCTGTCCTCGTCGCTGGCGCCCACGAGCACGTACTTCCAGCGCCGGACGTAGGGCAGCCCTTCCTGTTCGAGCTGCTCGGCAAACTTCACCGCGTCGCGGCGCGAGGGGAGCTCGACGCGGACCTCGAACTCGGGGTAGCCGCGCTCGGCCACCTCCTCGCGCTCGCGCTCGATGAGCTCGGCGTGCTCGGCCGTCTCGTCGCCGCCCGTGGGCAGGGGTTGGTCGGGATCCTCCCACTCCTCGGCGGCCGGATGCCAGCGCTTGAGGTCGGTGTCGATCTCCCAGCCGTTCTCGCCGGCGAGCGAGCGCACGAGCGCCTCGACGCGCTCGGCGAGCGCGCGGGTACCCGTGTAGCAGAACACCTCGGTGCCGTCGCGCGATACCGCCACGCGATCGTCGAAGTCCCCCTCGAGCTCGTGCTCTGACTTCTCGAGGAGCTCGGTCAGCTTGAAGGCCGCGCCGTCGTCGTGGAGGTCGATGCGCAGCCGCCAGTCGTCGCTCACCCGGTGCAGACTAGAGGAAGGGGTTTGCACGTAAGGCTTCATCCGGATAAGCGCAGGAAGGATTACGTTCAACACGTCGCCGCCCCCAAGAGCTCGCGGGCCCGGAGCGAGGGCCCGAGGGTGCAGACCCGGCGCGCGTGGGTACAGTGCCCGGATGCCCAATTCGACCGTCGACGAGGCCGCCGAGATCGCCGAGCGCGCCGAGGCCGAGCTCGAGGCGCTCGTCGGCGTGTCCTCGCCCTCGGGCGACGTCGCCGGCGCCGAGGAGGCGCTCGCGCTGTGCCTCGACCTCCTGCCCGAGGGTGGCGTGAGCGAGCGGGTGCCGTGCTCGACGCCGGGATGCGCCCCCGACCTGGTGGCACGCTATGCGGGGACGGGCACGCGCCGCGTCCTCCTCCTCGGCCACGTCGACACCGTCTTCGCCCACGAGGACCACGCCCCCCTGCGCCGCGAGGGCGAGCGGCTCCACGGCTCGGGGACGGCCGACATGAAGGGCGGCGTCGTCCTCTCGCTCGGGGTGGCGCGGGCGCTCGCCGTCCGGCCCGAGGCCTTTGCCGAGCTCGCGGTGCTCCTCGTCACCGACGAGGAGTGGCGCACCGATCCCTTCACCCACGTCGAGCGCTTCGCCGGCTACGACGCCTGCCTGTGCTTCGAGGCGGGCGAGCGCGGCCCCGGGGGCGAGGAGGCGGTCGTGGTCCGGCGCAAGGCGGCGGCCACCGTGCGCGTGCGGGCCCATGGCCTCGCCGCCCACTCGGGGAGCGCCCCCGACAAGGGCCGCAACGCCCTGCTCGCCCTCACCGCGGCGGCCGAGACGGTGGCCGCCCACCACGATCCCGGTGGCCCCGAGCGCATGAGCGCGGTGCCCACCGTTCTCCACGCCGGCGCCGCCTTCAACGTCGTCCCCGCCGAGGGCGAGCTCCTGTGCGACCTGCGCGCCGACCGCCTCGAGGCCGTCGATGCCGTGGTGGCGAAGATCCCCGAGGAGGTCGGCGGCGCCACCCTCGAGGCGGTGACGCTGCGCCGCTGGCCGGGGATGGACACCAGCGAAGCCGCTCGTCCGCTGCTCGCCCGCGCCGGCGACCGGCTCGGCCGCCCGATCATCGGCGTCCCCCGCGGCGGGGCCAGCGACGCCAGCCATTTCGCCACGGCCATCCCCCTCACCTTCGACGGACTCGGGCCGCGCGGCGGGGGCGCTCACACTCCCGGCGAGTTCGTCCTCGCCGCCTCGCTCAGGGAGCGGGCCGAGGTGGCGCTGGCGATGGCGGCCGAGGTGCTGAGCTGAGGCGGCGCGTGTGGCACCATGGTTAGGGCGATGACCGCCAAGCCCCCGCTCCGCACCCGCGCCAAGCTCCAGATCGGCGGCCTTCAGCTCCTCGCCGTCATCGTCGTCTTCATGTGGGTCATCGAGGCGATCAACAGCATCGACAACCAGGCCCTCGACGGCGACGGCGGCATCTACCCGCACAACGTCGGTCGCCTGTGGGCGGTCCTCACCTCGCCCTTCCTCCACGTGAGCTTCCAGCACCTCGAGTCCAACACGGTGCCCTTCGTGTTCATGGGCTTCATCATCGCCCTCGAGGGGGCCCGGCGCCTGGCCACGGCCACGCTCATCATCCTCCTCGTGGCGGGCTTCGGCGCGTGGGTGATCGCGCCGAGCCACGAGCTCATCGTCGGCGCCAGCGGGATCGTCTTCGGCTACGCCACCTACCTGTTCACCCGCGGCCTCTTCAACCGCAGCCTCCTCGAGCTCGTCGTCGGCGGCGTCGTCGGGCTGTTCTGGGGCGGCGCCCTGCTCACGAGCATCGTGCCCCACTACGGGATCTCCTGGCAGGACCACGCCGCCGGGGCGGTGGGCGGCGTCGTGGCCGCGGCCGTGCTCGCACGCGACCGCAAGCCCGCCGGGCGCGTAGGGCGGCGCCCGGGCGGCGTCGAGCTCCCGGCCCGGCCCTAGCGGCCCCCCGGGGCAGCGCCCGCTAGCCTGCCGCTCGGATCAATGCGCATCTTCTCCGGCCTCCAGCCCACCGGGCGCAAGCACCTCGGCAATTACATCGGCGCCATCACCCAGTGGGTCGCCGGCCAGGACCGCGGCGAGGCGATCTACTGCATCGTCGACCTCCACGCCACCAGCGTGCCCTTCGAGCCCGCGGCCCTGCGCGCCTCGGTGTACAACACCGCCGCCACGCTCCTCGCCGCGGGCATCGACCCCCAGCGCTGCATCTTCTTCCGCCAGTCAGACGTGCAGGAGCACACCGAGCTGTGCTGGCTGCTGTGCAGCGTCACCGCCGTCGGCGACCTCAACCGGATGACCCAGTTCAAGGACAAGTCGGGCGCCCAGCGCGAGCTCGTGTCCGCCAGCCTGTTCTTCTACCCCGTGCTCCAGGCCGCCGACGTGCTCGCCTACCGCGCCGACGAGGTGCCGGTGGGCGAGGATCAGCGCCAGCACATCGAGCTCATGCGCGACATCGCCGAGCGCTTCAACGCGCGCTTCGGGGAGACGCTCGTGGTCCCCCACCACGTCATCCCCCAGGTGGGGGCGCGGATCATGGACCTCCAGAACCCCGACAAGAAGATGTCCACGAGCAGCGAGAGCCTGCAGGGCACGGTGCTCGTCGTCGACTCCCCCGAGGTGATCGTCAAGAAGTTCCGCACCGCGGTGACCGACTCGGGCAGCGAGGTCGTTCGCTCCCCCGACAAGGCGGGGATCTCCAACCTCATCGACATCCTCGCCGCCGTGCGGGGGATCACCCAGGAGGACGTCGAGCGCGAGTTCGCCGGATCGGGCTACGGGGCCTTCAAGCAGGCGACGGCGGAGGCGGTGATCGACTACCTGGCCCCGGTACGCGAGCGCTACACCGAGCTCCGGGCCGACGAGGAGAAGCTCGAGGACATCCTCGAGCGCGGCGCCGCCAAGGCGCGGGCGCTCGCCGCCGACACCATGGCCGACGTCCGCCAGGCGATGGGAGTGGGGCCGGTCCGACCCCGCCGGTAGCCTTTCAGACGTCCGTGAGCGTTGCCGACCTCGAGCTCGACCTTGACGTCTTCGCCGGTCCCTTCGACCTGCTGCTGACGCTCGTCCTGCGCGAGGAGATCGACCTCCTCGAGGTCGACCTCGCGGAGATCGTCATCACCTATATCGATCACCTCGAGCGCCGCGGCGAGCTCGACCTCGAGCTCGCGACCGAGTTCCTCGTCCTCATCGCCGCCCTCCTCGAGCTCAAGTCCCGGCTCATGCTCCCGGGCGAGGAGATCGACCAGGTCGAGCTCGACCCCGGCGAGGCGGCCGAGGAGCTCATCGCGCGACTCCTCGACGCCCACCGCTACCGCGGCGTGGCCGGCTACCTGGTCGACAATCTCCACGCCCAGGAGGGCCACCGCTTCCGCTCCGCCCCGCTGCCCCCGAGCCTGCGCCGCGCCCCCCTCGCCGAGGCGAGCGCCGTCTACGACCCGGCACAGCTCGGGCGGGCGCTCGGCGGCATGCTCCTCATGCCCGAGCCGATCAACGTCGAGCACCTGATCGCGCCCAAGGTCACGGTGGCCGAGCGCCTCACCCACCTGCGCGCCCTGCTCCGGCGCGGCCGCTTCGACTTCGACGACGCCGTCGAGGCGGCCGACCGGGTGACGATCGCGGTCACCCTCTTTGCCCTGCTCGAGCTCTACAAGCAGGGTGAGCTCACCTGGAGCCAGGAGGAGCCCTTCGGGTCGATCACCGTCCACGCCGTGGCACCGGCCAGGGCGGGACGCGGAACCGGGGTCGGTGCCGGCTCCATCGCCCCCGGACGCCCCGCGGCGGCATCAGGCGCGGCATGACCGAGCCCGGCGAGCTCGAGCGCACGATCGAGGCGCTCCTCTTCCTCTCCGCCGACCCCGTCGACGCGGCCGCGCTCGCCGACGCGACCGAGAGCGACCTCCACGAGGTGGTGACCGCACTCGAGCGCCTGCGCGAGTACTACGACTTCGAGCGCCGCGGCCTCGTGGTGCGCGAGCTCGCGGGCGGCTGGCAGCTCACGAGCCACCCCGACG
>DASZKU010000118.1:0-2210 GCA_035552815.1 Solirubrobacteraceae bacterium
AGGAGGCCAAGCGGCTGGGCGCGATGGCCCTCTTCGGCGAGAAGTACGGCGATGTCGTGCGGATGGTGGAAGTCGGCGACGGTGTTGGGGGCGGGGGGCGGGATCCGATCTCGCGCGAGCTGTGCGGTGGCACGCACGTGCGGTTCACCTCGCAGATCGGCGTCTTCAAGATCCTCGGCGAGACCTCGAGCGCGGCCAACGTCCGTCGCATCGAGGCAGTCACGGGACCCGAGGCGGTCAAGCTCATGCGCAAGCACGACGGCGCCCTGACGCGCGCCGGGAAGCTCTTACGCGTGCCGCCCGAGACCGTTCCCGACGGGGTCGCGGAGCTGCGCGGGCGCGTCAAGGAGCTCGAGAAGGCGGCCCGGAGCGGCGGGTCGAACGGCGCCGTCGACCTCGACGCCCTCGCCGCCCAAGCTCATGATCGCGACGGCGCTCGCTGGATCGCCACCGTGGTCCAGGTCAAGGAAGCGAAGGCGCTGCTCGAGGCGGCGGACAAGCTCCGGGCACGGCTCGGAGATGCCGCCGTCGTCCTCGGCCGCGCTGACGCCGACCGCGTCGATCTCGTCGCCAACGTCGCTCCGGCGCTCGTGGAGCGCGGCGTCCGCGCCGACGAGATCCTCACCGACGCCGCGAAGCTCGTGGGGGGAGGGGGCGGCGGGCGCGACACCGTCGCCCGGGCCGGCGGGCGGGACCCCGACAAGCTCCCCGAGGCGATCGCCGCCGCCCAGGCCGCGATCGAGGCGGCCCTGGACGGGTAAGGAGCGCAGCATGCGTGTGCTTGCGCTCGACTACGGCAGCGCGCGGTGCGGCTGCGCGCTCAGCGACCCGACCGGCGTGCTCGCCACGCCGATCGAGCCAGTCCTGAGGCCCGCCACGCGCCGCGGTCTCGCGCGCCTGCGCGCGCTCACGCGCGCGCGCGAAGTCGACCGCGTGGTCCTCGGCCTGCCGCTCTCGCTCTCAGGTCAGGACTCAGCCCAGACGGCGGAGACACGGGCCTTCGCCGCGGCCCTGGAGCGTGAGCTCGAGATCCCCGTCGAGCTCTACGACGAGCGCTTCACGACCCGGCTCGCCGAGCGGACCGGGGGGGAGGCGAGCGAGGACTCGCGCGCGGCGGCGCACCTGCTCGAGAGCTGGCTGGCGGGCAGGTCACCGCGCGCGGAGCTCGAGCCCACCCGGGAGCCCGGGGCATGAGCGACCGGACGCCCGAAGAGCGCGAGGCCGCGCGCCGCGAGCGCGAGGCCCGGCGTGGCCCCCTGCCGGCGCAAGGGCCGGCGCCGGTCGTGCGGCCCCCGGAGTCCCCGGAGCCCCAAGGGCCCCAAGGGCACCAAGAGCCCCGCGAGCCCCTCGAGCCCCCGACGCTCGATCCTCCCGATCACCCGCCGTCCTTCGCCGCGCCGCCCTTGCCCGTGGGCAGGCCGCCCCGGCGCCGGCGCGCGGTCCGGGCTCCCGGCGAGCGCTCGGGCGCATCGCGAGGGCGCTCGACCGCCGCCCGCATCGTCGCCGTGGCGGTGCTCGTGTTGGCGATAGTCGCGATCTGGTTCCTCGACCAGTTGTTCCAGCCCTTTGCCGGGTCGGGCCACGGCAGCGTTGTGATAACCGTCCCGTCGGGGGCGAGCACGGGCTCGATCGGCGATGAGCTCGCGCGCGACGGCGTCATCTCGTCGAGCTTCTTCTTCGGGCTGCGGGCCACGCTCGAGGGAGATCGGGGCAAGCTCCGGGCCGGCACGTACCACCTCAAGCGCGGGATGAGCTACGGCGCGGCGCTCTCGGTCCTGAGCACCGCGCCGCCGGCGGCCCCGACCACGGACGTGACGATCATCCCCGGGCGCACGCGCCGCGAGATCGCCCTGCTCCTCCACCAGCAGGGGGTGCACGGCCGCTTCCTCACCGACACCGAGCACACCACGCTGCTCAACTTGCGGGGCTACGGCGCGCCCCGCCACCTCAGCAACCTCGAGGGCTTCCTGTTCCCGTCGACCTATCAGGTGCGGACGCCGATCAGCATCCCGGCCCTGGTCAACGATCAGCTCACGACTTTCCGCCAGCAGTTCGCGACCGTGGACATGAGCTATGCCCGGAGGAAGAACCTGACGCCCTATGACGTGCTCACCATCGCCTCGATGGTCGAGGCGGAGGCAGGGACGGCTCACGATCGCCCGCTCATCGCCTCGGTCATCTACAACCGGCTCGCACAAGGGATGACGCTC
>DASZKU010000119.1:0-4266 GCA_035552815.1 Solirubrobacteraceae bacterium
GCTGCCCGAGACGCTGGCGCTCCCACAAGGGGTCGTCCTCGGTGGTGACGTCGACGTCCTCGAGGCCGGCCTCAGCGAGGACCGCCGCCGCCCGGTTAGCCCGCCGCACCGGGTCGGCGCCGCAGCACCGGGCGAGCACGCCGCCGCGGCCCGCCTTCCAGGCGATGTCGAGGGCGTCGAACTCCATCGGCGCGGCGGCGAGGGCGCGGGCCCCGGCGGCGAGCTTGACGGGATCGCCGCCTGCCCCGAAGGCGGTGGCCGTGCCCACGGGCACCGGGTGGAGGCGGACGTTGACCGAGAGGATGAGCCCCAGCGTCCCGAACGAGCCCGCGAAGAGCTTGGCGAGGTCGTAGCCGGCGACGTTCTTGATCACCTTGCCCCCCGAGCTGGCGATGGTGCCGTCGGAGAGGGCGACGGTCATCCCGACGACGAGATCGCGGGGCGCGCCGTAGCGGTGGCGCAGGGGACCGGAGTCGGCCGTGGCGACGATCCCCCCGATCGTCGCGGCACGCTCGGCCGAACCCGGGGCCGCGAGCGGGGGGTCGAGCGCGAGCATCTGACCGGCGGTGGCGAACTGCTCCTGGGCGTCGGCCAGGCGCACGCCGGCCTCGAGCACGGCGGTGAGGTCGCCGGTGTTGTGCTCGAGGACCTTGGTCAGCCGTGCCGTGCACAGCTCGGTGCGCGACTCGGGCCCGGTCGCGCCCCAGGCGAACTTGGTGGCCCCGCCGCGCAGGCGGACGGTCTGTCCATCCCCCGAAGCGCGCAAGAGCATGGAGGCGGCGGCTTCGAAGGTGGCGGGGCGAGCGGCGAGGATGGTCGGCGTCTCCACCTTCAGAAACGCTCCGCCACGCCGGCCCGCTCGAGCGGGTGCTCGCGATAGGGCCCCGGCACCTCGCCGCACAGGCGCGGGGTGGGCATGACCTTGCCGGGGTTGGCGAGGCCGTGGGGATCGAAGGCACAGCGCAGGCGCTGGAAGGCCTCGAGGTCGGGCTCGGCGAACATCTCGGGCATGTAGCGCTTCTTGTCGACGCCCACGCCGTGCTCGCCGGTGATCGACCCGCCGGCCTCGACGCACGCCTTGACGATGAGCCCGGCGAGCTCCTCGGCGCGTTCGGGCTCGCCCTCGCGCGCCGAGTCGTAACACACGAGCGGGTGCAGGTTGCCGTCCCCGGCGTGGAAGACGTTGGCGACCTGGAGCCCGTACTCGCTCGCGAGCTCGTCGATCCGTGCCAGCACCTCAGAGAGGCGCGTGCGCGGGATCACGCCGTCCTGGACGTAGTAGGCCGGGGCGATCCTGCCCATGGCGGCGAAGGCCGCCCGGCGCGTCTTCCAGATCAGCGCCCGCTCCTGCGCGTTCTCGGCCACGCGGACGTCGCGGGCGCCGGCCTCCCGGCACAGGGCGAGGACGTGATCGAAGCGGGCCGTGCACTCCTCCTCGGGGCCGTCGAGCTCGACGATGAGCGCGGCGCCGGCGTCGAGGCGGTAGCCGGCGTGGGTCGCCGCCTCGGCCGCCTGGATCGAGAGCCGGTCCATCATCTCGATGGCGCCGGGGACGATGCCCGCGCTGACGATCGCCGTCACCGCGTCACCGGCCTCGGAGGTGTGAGCGAAGAAGGCGACCAGGGTGCGCACGCTCTCGGGCACGGGAATCACCCGCAGGCGGATCTTGGTGGCCACGCCCAGCGTTCCCTCCGAGCCCACGAAGGCGCCGAGCAGGTCGTAGCCCGGCGCGTCGCGATCGAGCTCGATCACCGTCCCGTCGCTGAGCACGACCTCGAGGCCAATCACGTAGTTGGTGGTGAAGCCGTATTTGAAGCAGTGGGCGCCGCCCGAGTTCTCGGCCACGTTGCCGCCGATCGAGCAGACGATCTGACTCGAGGGATCGGGGGGAAAGAAGTGGGTGGGAGCGACGGCGCGCGAGATGGCGAGGTTGGTGACCCCGGGCTCGACGACGATGCAGCCGTCGTCGAGCTCGACGGAGAGGATGCGCCGCAGACGCGAGAGGGCGATGAGGACGCCCTCGGCGACCGGGAGCGCGCCGCCCGAGAGCCCGGTGCCGGCGCCGCGGGCCACCCACGGGACCCCGGCCTCGTAGCACGCGCGCACGACCGCGTGGACCTCCTTGGCCGTGCCGGGCCGCGCCACCGCGAGCGGGACCTGGTGATACTGGGCCAGCCCGTCGGACGCGTAGGTGGCGAGCGCGTGCGGGTGCGTGAGCACGTACTCCGCTCCGCACACCGCCTCGAGCCGGGACACGAGAGCGGACGCTGACATCCGCCTAAGTATCCCCGATGTGAAGGGAGCTAACGGGCGCCGGCCGCTAATGGATGGTGATCGCCTGGGCGCGGCTGGTGACGACGGGCGAGCCGTACGGGGGCAGGAAGGTGAAGGCCGAGGGATAGGACCACTGGAGCCGCACCGATCCGCTCGAGGGGAAGGTGACGGGAACCTTGAAGTAGCCGGCCGAGTTGGTGATCGTCGCCGTGCTCACCGTCGTCCAGGTCCCGCCCGACGAGGGCTCGAACTCGATCGCCACCTGCTGCGCCGTTCCGCTGTCGCTCTTGGCGTAGGGGGCGGGGCGCACCTGGCCCCACACCTGCAGCGCCCTGCCCGACGTCGTCGAGGTGCTCGGCAGGTAGAGCGGGAGCTGGAAGGCCGCGTAGTCGGGCTTGGGCGCTCCGTTGAGGAAGAGCAGACCGCTCGAGAACCCGCTCAGGGTCGTGTAGTGCCCGGGGGACCCCGGCGCGTCGTAGAGCAGATACTGGGCGTCCGAGCGCACCCGCGGGTTGCTCCACTCGATGTACTCGGCCCAGTTCAGGTAGTAGGCGGCCGTCGTCGGGCTGAGGAACACGCAGCCGCACGTCGACTTCGGAGGATTGGTCTGGAAGCCGAACTCGGTGTTGTAGATCCCGAGGTGGTTGTGCGAGCCGTAGACCGACTGCAGATGGTCGAGCGTGCGCGCGAGGCTCGGGAGATCGACGAGTCCGGCGTAGTCGTGGATGTTCGCGGGATCGGGGAGGTTCGGGCGCGAGGCCTGGCCCGAGGTATAGAGATGGGCGGCGAAGCCGCCGGCGTTGAAGAGCGCCGGGTTCTGAGCGCGGAAGCGCCGGGAGGCGCCGGCCGTGGTCGGGCACTGGCGGGCGGCGGCGGCCGTGCCTCGCAGCTCCTGGAAGCTCGAGTTCACGCAATACAGGGCGCGCAGGAAACGCAGCGGGTAGGTCCCGTTCGCCACCCCCGGGTTGGGCGCGCCGCGGGGGGCGGTGTCGCCGATGAGAATGGTGTTGTTGCCGTGGCCGGTGGCACGCAGGGAAGCCCACGCACGGTTGACGAGGTTGCGGTACAGGTAGGGCGCGACCTCGATGCCCTTGATCGCCTGGGGCGCGAGCTGGAAACCGTAGTTGGGCTCGTCCCAGATCGCCCAGAACTTGACGGCGGGGAGCGGCGTGGTGCTTCCCGAGGGCGTGTAATGACCGCTGTAGCGCTTGCCCACCGCGTAGGCGAAGGAGCCGAACTGCGGCGCCGAGGGCTCGTAGTCATGGGCGGTGCGGGAGGCGATGCCCCGGGGCCCGGGCTTGGTGGCCCACAGCGGTGCGGGACCGGCGATGACGAAATTGACGCCCATCCCGCGGGCGGCGGCGTCGCGGACGGCCGCGTCGTAGGGGGCCCAATGGGAGGCGGGATATGCGCCCGGGTCAAGGGCGTTGAACCCAGGCTTCCTGCGCGAGTTCGGGCTCGGCGCGATCGAAGCCCAGCCGATGAAGATCCGCACGTCGGTGACGCCGAGGGAGCGGAAGGTGTTCAGCGTGTCGACGGGGTCGCTGAGGACCCGCCCGTCGTCCTGCATGATGGTGATCTGAGTTGTGCCGGCGCGAGCGGTGCTCGCGAGCGCGGCGGCGAAGGCGGCGCTCAGGAGCAGCGCGAGGACGGCGAGCAGTGGAATGCGGTGGGTTCGAGGCATCGGGTTAGAAGAACTCCCTGGCGGGTCGGAAGTTTCGCCTGCCCGTCAGAGACGGGACCCTGGCCGCCCCATCCGTCGGGGACACGTGGGCGCGACAGGACGACCGACGGAGAGGGCCGGTCAGACTGAGCGCAGACCGTAGCGCAAACGCCGGATTCGGTCGGCGGCTGGTTCGTTTCGTAAGTACGGCGACCCCGAGGACAGCCGCGCAGCGCCGCCGGGGGCCTTCGTGCCCCGGGAGCTCAGCGGTCGAGGCGGCGGTCCCCGGTAGAGCGCCGAGGCGCACCCGGCGCTCTTCGCCGGACGTG
>DASZKU010000120.1:0-14125 GCA_035552815.1 Solirubrobacteraceae bacterium
TGCTCGCTCAAAGCACACCGGGCGGCTTTCTGCGCTGGCCGCCGGACTCTTGCGAGCGGACGAGTGCGCCGAGAAGAATGAGGAAGCCGCCGAGCATCGCGAGGAACCAGCCGTAGCTTATATGGATCTCACCCGACGGGCTCCCCGGCTTCTTGATGAACCCGAGGAAGAGCGTGAGCACGAGCGCGGTGATCGAGCACACGGCGGTGAGCTCACCTCGCGGCCATGACAGCGCATGTCCGCGGGCGACGATGTAGGCGAGAATCACTGGGGCGATCGCCGCGACGATGATGATCACGCTGAGCGGCCCGAGCGATGACCACCCCGAGCACGATCCCTTCGGGCCCCGGCAACCGTGGAGCGAGGCGTACTGGTTACTCAGGGTGTACCAGGTGAGAAACAGGGAGATGGCGAGGATCAGCCCCCCGATGACCGCCAGTGCCTCTCCCCTGTCCAGCCTCGTGAACCTCATGGCTCGACGGAGCCTATCCGTTTCACAGCGCGGAATTGGAGGATGATCCCCGCGTGGAATTCAGGCGCCTGCACCCTGAGCCGGCCACCGTCGAGCTCCTCCCCCTGCTCGCCGAGCTTCGGCTCTCCGAGCTCGCGGGCGACGAGCGCCCGTACGTGATCGCCAACTTCGTGGCCAGCGCCGACGGCCGCGCCACGCTGGGCGGGCGATCGGGACCGCTCGGGGACGACGGCGACCACGAGACGTTCCACGGCCTGCGCGAGCAGGTGGACGCGGTCCTCGCCGGCACCGGGACGCTCCGCGCCGAGCACTACGGCCGGCTCGTCCGCACCCCCGAGCGCGTGGAGCGCCGGGTCGCCCATGGCCTCGCCCCGACGCCGCTGATGTGCATCATCACCCGCAGCGGCGCCCTGCCCACCGACATCCCGCTGCTCGCCGACCCCGAGTCCACCGTCGTCGTCTACACCGGCTCCCCGGTCGAGATCGACGCGGCGGCGGCGGTCGAGGTCGTCCACGTCGACCCCGCGGAGCTCACCCCGGTGACCGTGTTCCGGCGCCTGCGCGCCGATCACGGGGTCCGCTCGGTGCTGTGCGAGGGAGGGCCGACGCTGTTCGGCGCGCTCGTGCACGCGCAGGTCGTCGACGAGCTCTTCCTCACCGTCGCCCCCAAGCTCGCGGGCGGCGGCACGGGTCCGCCCATCACCGTCGGCGCCGAGCTCCTGGACCCCGCCGAGCTCGCCCTGGCGTGGGTCCTCGAGCGCGCCGGATCGCTGTATCTGCGCTACCGGCTGCCCTGGGCCGCCGAACCGCGGGCGCCGGATTCGTAACAGTTTCGTTTGCCGACACCTCTGGCATGGAACACTTCCAGTCCATGCGTGTCCCCGCTCTAGCGCCGGCGGTGCTGTCAGCCGCCGACGCCATTGAGGCGTTGTCCGATGCTCGCCGTCGCACCCTGGCGCTCGTGGAGTCGATCGGCGAGGAGGATCTCGAGCGCGTCCACTCGCCCCTCATGAGCCCGCTCGTGTGGGACCTCGGCCATATCGCCGCCTTCGAGGATCTGTGGCTGGCCCACCGCTTCGCGGGCCGGCCCCTGCTCCGCGGCGAGCTCCTCGACGTCTACGACGCCTTCGAGACCCCGCGCGCGGGCCGCGGCGAGCTGCCCTTCCTGCGCCCGGCGCAGGCCCGCGAGTACCTCGACGAGGTACGGGCGCGGACGCTCGACACGATCGCGGCGGGCGACATCGGCGACGGGGTGCTCCACGAGCTCGTGATCCGTCACGAGCACCAGCACAACGAGACGATGCTCCAGACCCTCGAGCTCGCGCGCCTCAGCGACTACCAGCCTCCCCTCCGGATCGGCAGCGCCACGCGCGCAGATGGATATGCCACCCCGACGGGCCTCGAGCTCGTCGAAGTGCCGGCGGGACCGTGCACCATCGGCGCCCCCGAGCACGGCTTCGCCTACGACAACGAGCGACCCCGTCACCGCACCGACGTGCGCGGCTTCATGATCGGCCGCGCCCCGATCGTCAACGCCACCTACCTGCACTTCGTCGAGGGGGGCGGCTACGAGCGGCGCGAATGGTGGTCGAATGAGGGCTGGTCCTGGAAGGAGGAGTACGACATCACCCACCCGGGCGGCTGGACGGCGGACCTCGCCGCCGAGTGGCGTTTGGGCAAGCTCGAGCCGCTCGACCCGCATCGTCCCGTCGTCCATGTCTCCTGGTTCGAGGCCGACGCCTTTGCCCGAGCCCACGGCGCCCGCCTCCCCACCGAGATCGAGTGGGAGAAGGCAGCGACCTGGGACCAGGAGATGCAGGTGGCCCGCCCCTTCCCGTGGGGCGATGCTCCCCTCGAGCCCGGCGTGCACGCCAACGACGACCTCGTCTCCCCCGGGCCCGCGCCCGCCGCCGCCCATCCCGCCGGCGCTTCACCTTACGGCTGCTTGGGGATGCTCGGGGACGTGTGGGAATGGACGTCGAGCGAGTTCGACGGCTACCCGGGCTTCGCCGCCCACCCCTATCGCGAGTACTCGGAGGTCTTCTTCGGCCACCACTACCGGGTGCTGCGCGGAGGCTCGTGGGCCTCTCGCGCGCGCGTGACCACACCGGCGTTCCGCAACTGGGACCTTGCTCAGCGCCGCCAGATCTTCTCCGGCCTACGGATCGCGAGGGACATATGAAATCGCTGCTCGACACCGACTCGATCGTGATCGAGAGCTGGCTGTCGGAAACCGAGGAGCGCAGTCTCGCCAATGACGTGCTCGACGGCCTCACCCGCCCGTTCAAGGAGCTGCCGCCCAAGCACTTCTACGACGCGCGCGGCTCGGAGCTCTTCGAACGGATCTGCGAGCTCCCCGACTACTACCCGACCCGCGCCGAGCGCTCGATCCTCGAGTCGCGCGCCGCCGAGATCGTCACCGCCACCGGCGCCGGCGAGCTCGTCGAGCTCGGCTCCGGCGCCGCCGACAAGGCGCGGATCCTGCTCGAGGCGATGGCCGAGGCGGGGACGCTGCGCCGCTACGTACCGCTCGACGTGTCCGAGGTCGTGGTGCGCGACGCCGCCGCCCAGCTCGTCGAGGAGTACCCCGAGCTTCGCGTCCACGGGGTGATCGGGGACTTCGAGCGCCATCTCGACCGGGTACCGGCGCCGATCGCCGGGATCCCGCGAATCGTCGCCCTGCTCGGCGGGACGGTGGGCAATTTCCCGCCCGGGACCCGGCGTCGCCTCCTGCGCTCGGTCGGTGCCCTGCTCGGCCCCGACGACTATCTCCTCCTCGGCACCGACCTGGTCAAGGATCCGGCGGTGATCGAGGCCGCCTACGACGACCCCGAGGGCATCACCGCCGAGTTCAACCGGAACGTCCTGCACGTGATCAACCGCGAGCTCGACGCCGACTTCACCCCCGAGCAATTCGACCACGTCGCCTTCTTCGACCGCCGCCACGAGTGGATCGAGATGCGCCTGCGCGCCCGGCGGCCGTGCAGCGTGCTCATCGGCGCTCTCGGCCTGCGCATCGAGTTCGCAGCGGGCGAGGAGCTCCGTACCGAGATCAGCGCCAAGTTCACGCGCAAGCGCATCGAAGCCGACTACCTCGCCGCCGGGCTCGTGCTCGAGCGCTGGTTCACCGACGAGCACGAGCGCTACGCGCTGTCGCTGGCGGCGCGGGCCCCCGAAGCCGGTTAAGGTTCGCCGCGTGCAGATCCCGGGCACTGGAGCCCTCGTGACCGGCGGCGCGTCCGGGCTCGGCGAAGCCACCGCCCGCCGCCTTCACGCGGGCGGGGCGAGCGTGGTCATCGCCGACGTCAACGAGGAGCGCGGCCCGAGCGTGGCCGACGAGCTCGGCGAGCGTGCGACCTTCGTGCGCGTGGACGTCCGCGACCCCGACAGCGTCGAGGCGGCCGTCGAGCTCGCGTCGGTGCAGCCCGGCGGCCTGCGGATCTCGGTGTGCTGCGCGGGGATCGAGTGGGGCGAGCGCGTGGCGGGAAAGCGCGGGCCCCATGCCCTCGAGCCCTTCGAGCAGGTGATCGCGGTCAACCTGGTCGGCGCCTTCAACGTCCTGCGCTTCGCGGCGGCGGCGATGATCGCCAATGAGCCCACCGAGTCCGGCGAGCGCGGGGTGTGCATCAACACCGCCTCGGTGGCCGCCTACGAGGGCCAGATCGGCCAGATCGCCTACTCGGCCTCGAAGAGCGCCATCGTCGGCATGACCCTTCCGGCCG
Organism: Solirubrobacteraceae bacterium; assembly: GCA_035552815.1. Lineage (GTDB taxonomy): Bacteria > Actinomycetota > Thermoleophilia > Solirubrobacterales > Solirubrobacteraceae > Palsa-465. The sequence continues at coordinate 4,195 of DASZKU010000120.1, forward strand.
CCCGCGACCTCGCCCACATGGGAATCCGCGTGTGCGCGATCGCTCCGGGGATCTTCGACACCCCGATGCTCGCCGGGCTCCCCACCCCCACCCGCGACGCGCTCGCGAGCGCGGTCCCCTTCCCCTCCCGCCTCGGCCGCCCCTCGGAGTACGCCGAGCTCGCGGCCCACATCGTCGAGAACGAGATGCTCAACGGCGAGGCCATCCGCCTCGACGGGGCGCTGCGCATGGCCCCGAAGTAGCGCCCCGCCGAGGTTGCTATGCGAGGCGCTCGACGAGCATCGCCTGGCCCATGCCCCCGGCCACGCACATCGACTCGATGCCGAACGTCCCGTCGAGCGTCTCCAGGCCGTTGATGAGCGTCGTCATGATCCGCGCCCCGGTCATCCCGAAGGGGTGGCCGAGGGCGATGGCGCCGCCGAAGGGATTGAGCTTGTCGGCGGGAATGCCGAGCTCGTCGCGGCAGGGGACGATCTGGGCGGCGAAAGCCTCGTTGATCTCGACGACGTCGATGTCCTCGATCGTCATCCCCGCCGTCTCGAGCAGGGCGCGGATGGCGGGAATGGGGCCGAGTCCCATGATCTCGGGGCGGATCGCCGCGACCGTCGAGGCGACGATGCGCACCTTGGGCTCGAGCCCCAGGCGCCGGGCCTTCTCGCCGGACATCACGAGCACGGCGGCGGCGCCGTCATTGAGCGGGCAGGCGTTCCCGGCGGTCACCGTGCCGTCGGGCTTGAACGCCGGCCGCAGCTTCGCCAGTCCCTCGAGGGTGGTCCCCGGGCGGGGCCCGTCGTCCTTGCTCACCACCGTCTCGGGAACCTCGAACTCGTTGCCCTCCCGGTCGACGTCGCGGTGGGCGGGGACGGTGACGGGGACGATCTCGGGGTCGAAGTGGCCGGTCTCCTGGGCGGCGACGGCCCTCGTCTGCGAGATCACCGCCCACTCGTCCTGGGCCTCGCGGGAGACGTGGCAGCGCTCGGCGACGTTCTCGGCGGTCATCCCCATCGGTATGTAAACGTCGTAGAGCGAGCCTTCCGAGCCGTCGAGGAGCGGGTTCTTGGTGTCCTCCATCGTCGCCCCGACGCGCCCGGCGCGGGAGACCGACTCGACGCCCGCGGCGATGTACTGCTCGCCCTCGCCGGCCCGGATCGCGTGCGCGGCCATGCGTATGGTCATCAGCGACGAGGCGCAGAAGCGGTTCACCGTACACCCGGGGACGTGATGGTCAAGGCCCGCGAGGAGCGCGGCGGTGCGCCCGACGTTGAATCCCTGCTCGCCCACGCCGGCGGCGGCGCCCATGAGCACGTCGACGGTCTCGGCGAAGTCGACGCCGGGGTTTCGCTCGATCAGGGTCCGGATCGGGATCGCCGCGAGCTCGTCGGCGCGGACCGCGCGCAGGGAGCCCTTCATCGCCCGGCCGATGGGCGTGCGGATGGCGTCGACGATGACCGCTTCCGGCATCAGAGCCCGAGCCCCCGCACGCCGTTCTCGTCCCAGCCCAGGTGATGGGCGAGCTCGTGGCGCACGGTGCGCGTGACCTGCGCGCGCAGGAGCGCCGGGTCGTGGCCGAAGTCGCGCAGCAGCGTGTCGCGGAAGATGACGATCCGGTCGTGGAAGTAGTCGCGGGCCACCGTGTCGCCCTCGTAGAGGCCGTAGGCACGGCGCTTGCGCCCGCCGTCGGAGACGACCACGGCGACGTGCTCGAGGGCGCGGTGGGCCTCGAGCGGCAGGTCGTCGACGGCCGCGCGCACCAATGCCCTGAAGTCGGCTTCGTCATAGGGATCGAAGAAGCCCTCGTCATCGGCCTCGACCGCGGGGCCAAGCTCCTCGTCCCCCCCGCCCCATGATCCCTCGGCCGCCAGGCGCTCGGCCCGCTCGACGATGGCGTCGAACTCCTCCTCGGAGACGGGATCGCGCCATCCGGCGAGGCGGATCATCACGAACACGGCGGCGCCGCCGACGACGGCCGCGCCGGCGGCGAACACGGCGAGGACCTGGAGGATGCGCACGATGGTGTAGGAGCTGAACCCGGATATGAGGGTGAGCGCGCCGAGCCCGATGACGAGCGCCGCGAAGGCCGAGAGGAGGATCCGGCGCGGCGTCGTCGGCGGTCCGGACATCAGCTACCTCATGGTGCGGGCGATGACGAGGCGCTGGATCTCGTTCGTGCCCTCGTAGATCTGGGTGATCTTGGCGTCGCGGAGCATGCGTTCGACCGGGTACTCCTTGACGTAGCCGTAGCCGCCGAGGACCTGGACGGCCTCCACGGTGGCGCTCATGGCGACATCGGAGCAGAAGAGCTTGGCCATGGCCGAGAACTTGCCGAGGTCGGCGTCCCCGCGGTCCACCTTGGCGCACGCCTGGTAGAGGAGCTCGCGCCCCGCCGCGCACTGGGTCTCCATGTCCGCGAGCTTGAACTGGATCGCCTGGAAGGTGTTGATGGGCTGACCGAACTGGCGGCGCTCGCGCGCGTAGGCCGCCGCGTAGTCGGTCGCCCCCTGGGCGATCCCGAGCGCCTGCGCCGCCACCCCGAGACGGGAGCGGTCGAGCGTGGCCATCGCCACCTTGAAGCCCTCGTTGACCGTGCCGATGACGTTCTGGACCGGGACCCGGACGTCGTCGAAGATCGGCTGGCCGGTGGGCGAGCCGCGAATCCCGAGCTTGTGCTCGAGCTTGCCGACGCTGAAGCCGGGGCGATCGGCCTCGACCACGAAGGCGGTGATCCCGCGCGAGTGGCCCGCCTCCCGGTCGGTGACCGCGAAGACGACGTAGAAGTCGGCGATGCCGAGATTGGTGATCCAGTTCTTGGCTCCGTCGATCACCCACTCGTCGCCCTCGCACACCGCGCGCGTGAGCATTCCCCCGGGGTCAGAGCCCGCGTCGGGCTCGGAGAGCGCGAAGGCCGGCGACCATTCGCCGCTCGCGCACCGGGGCAGGAACCGCTGCTGCTGCTCGGGGGTGCCGAAGAGCTTCAGGGGCAGCGTCCCCAGCTCCTGGACCATGAGGATGAGCGCCGTCGACGCGCACGCCTTGGCGATCTCCTCGATGGCGATGTTGAGCATCAGCGTCCCCGTGCCCGTGCCCCCGTGCTCGGTCTCGAAAGGGAGGCCGAGGATGTCCTGCTCGGAGAGCAGGGCGCGCAGATCGTGGGGATACTCGGCCCGCTCATCGATCTCGGCCGCGCGCGGGGCGATCTGCTCGCGGGCGATCTGGCGGATCGTGTCGCGGAACTCCCGGTGCTCCTCGGGGATCGCGTAGAGATCGGCGACGGCGCTCATGCCGTTGCCCATGCTACATCGCGGTCTACAACCCCCCGGGGTGGCGCTCGACGAATCCCGAGGCCGACGAGATCCTCGTCGTCGACCAGCGGTCCTGGCCGTTGGACGAGCTCTGGGCCGCGGTGTCGAACCACAGTCCGGCGATGTTCATGTACACGTGACCGCCGTTGGCCCACATGGTGATCCACACGCCCGGTCCGGGCTGGCCGTAGGACTCGAGCTCGCCCGAGTCCTCGGGAGCGGCGATGAGCCCGGCGCCGTGGAGGGCGAAGCTCGTGGATCCCGAGCAGTCGTAGCCGGAGTCGACCCAGTTGGCGTGGCCGCCGCCGTAGATGTAGGGCAGAGTCGCGATCTGGTTCGCGGCCGCGATCACCTCCTTGACCACCGCCGGCGCGTTTACCGGCGCCACCGCGAGGCCCTGAGGGGTGAGGACGGCCTTCTGGCCGGTGTTGTTGGCGTCGATGGCAGCGACGGCGGCGCGCAGGGCGTTGGCCACCGCCGCGCTGACGATCCCGTCCTGGGACAAGCTCTGGGAGGCCTCGAAGCCGATCACCGCCTTCTGGGTCGCGGACCCGAAGCTTCCGTCGTCGGTGACGGGGAAGCCCGCCGCCGACAGGTACTCCTGCATCCCCCGGACCGAGGGGCCGCGCATCCCCGATTTGAGGACGCGGCCGCCGAACAGGCCCGTTCCCACCGGCGTGGTCGTCGTGGGCGCCGGGGTCGTCGGGCTCGGAGTCGAGGACATCGGGTTGACCGAGGCGCCACCGCCTCCGGAGGCGGCCTTGCCGTTGGTCTTGTCCTCGACTACCGCCTCGAGGTCACGAGCCACCGGGCGACTGACGACCCCGTCGACGGGGAGGTTGTGCGCGGCCTCGAAGCGGCGGACGTTTCCGGCGGTGATGGGACCGAACACACCCGCGACCGGCGTCCGGTAGCCGGCGATGGTCAGCCACTTCTGGAGCGTGCTCACGTCGCTGCCCGACATCCCCTGCTGGAGGACCCGGCTCCCGAACGCTCGGGCGGCGAGGGCCGCCGCCGGGGCCCCGAGGGCCACCACGGCCACGAAGGTGGCGGCGAGGTAGACGCGGCGAAAACAGAGATGCGTCGAGCGGGGGGATATGAGCAACGGGAACAACCCTTCTCTTTCGGGCGCCTACGGGGTTAGCTGTCGGGCTCGCGCTGAAAGAGTTCGCGCTACGCCGCGCTCGCGGCGATTCGCCCCTCAGAGCCGCTGGCCGCCGGCTCCATTGGGTCCCCCGTTCCCCGGCCGCTCAGGCGATCGGAGATTCGGCTGGGTATGCAGTTTCCGGGGCGGCAGACTATCGCTTTCCACGGACTAATGCCATTTCAATAGACGTTATGGATATTCGCCACGCAGGAAAGGAGACCTGCGTGTCGTAGGCAAGATCGGCACGCCGCCGCGGGGCCCTTTGCCGCGCACGCAAAGTTGCGGCTCGCCGGCGGTCACGAGCGGTCCCCCGCACGGCCGATCGGTAGGCTCTGGGCATGGACCCGGAGGACTACACCCCGCAGCAGGTCGCCGAGCTCCTGGCGGCCGAGAAGATCCAGCTCGTCGACGTGCGCGAGCCCCACGAGCACGCGGCCGGGCGCATCGCCGGGGACAAGCACATCGAGCTCGCCGAGCTCTCGGCGCGAGCGGCGGAGATCGATCGCGACGTCCCCGTGATCTTCTACTGCCGCAGCGGATCCCGCTCGGCGATGGCCACTCAGGCGTTCGCGGGCGCGGGATACGACGCCCACAACATGGAAGGCGGACTCCTCGCCTGGAACGGTGACGGGCTCCCCATGGACCCGCCCGGCGGCTTCGTCTCCGAGCCCTAGTCCTCGTCCTCCCGCTCGCGGGGATCGTCGTTGTCGATGTTCCAGTAGCGCAGCACGTTGGCGTAGCGCCCGGGGCCGTCGTCGCTGACCATCAGCGAGAAGCGCACGATCGCCCGCTGGCCGCCCTCGTGGTCGCCGTACATGAGGTCGATGCTCACCCGCCGCCCCGCCTCGACGGCGGCGGACACGGGCGCGAGCTGGCTGTCGCTGGGCTCGCGAATCGCGCCCTGCCAGTAGCCGTCGTTCCCGGGGGCGATGTAGAGGTCGAGCTGCTGGCGGTGGAAATCCTCGGGTTCCGGGGGCGGCGAGGGCGCCGAGGGGTCATAGGGCTGGGCGTACCACCCGTGGATCACCGCCAGACCCGAGCCCGCGTTGCGCAGGCCGATCCCCATGTACACGCGACCGCCGTCGACCTCGACCACGCCTCCGTGCCCGGGAATGTCGATGCGGTGCTCGTCGCCGAAGCGCACGCGCTCGACGGGGTCGTCCTCGCGCGAGGGGATGAGGACGGGCCGCAGGCCGATGAGGAGCGAGCGCTCGGCGGTGCGGGCCGCCCGGTTCGCCGATCTCACCGAGGAGAACGTCGCCACCGCGAGGACAAGCGTGCCGCCCGCCGTCGCCAGCGAGGAGATCGTCACCCAGTCCGTCATCGGGAGCCGGGGTAGGGCACTCGCCTCCGGGGCGACGTGGTCGCCCATGTCGCCCCGGTGCGACGGCGCCTGCTAGATCTTGGTGACGTTTACTGCCTTGGGTCCCTTGGGGCCGGCCTCCTCCTCGTAGGACACCTTGGTGCCCTCGGCGAGGGATCGGTAGCCGTCCGAGTTGATGCCGCTGTGATGGACGAAGAGGTCTCGGTTGCCATCATCGGGCGTGATGAAGCCGAAGCCCTTCTCGTCGCTGAACCACTTGACCGTTCCGGTTGGCACGTGGAATTCCTCCGTGGCCTGTAGTGCGCCTTGCCCGGAGGTTCGCTCCAGCGATTCCGCCGCGCCTGCACCTGCTTTTGCCGCCCAGCGAGGACCGCGGGCGACCGAACGACGCAGGACGCTAGCACGGGCCGGAGAGGCACGTCGGCTGAGAGCGAGGCGCCACGATCCCCGCGGCCACCGGCACACGCGCGCGCGAGGCTCCGGCGGCTAGGCCGATGGACGATCCCATGCCCATCGACCGGCACACGAGCCTGCCGCTGCGCGAGATCCAGCTGCGCACGAGCCGCTCCTCGGGGCCCGGTGGCCAGCACGCCAACGTGACCGCCTCGCGGGTCGAGGCGGTGTTCCGCGTCGCCGAGTCCCGCACCCTCACCGAGGAGCAGAAACGGCGGATCACCTCCCGCTGCGGGCCCGTGGTCGTGGCCATCGCCCAGGACGCGCGCAGCCAGGCCCGAAACCGCGAGCTTGCCCTCGAGCGCCTGCAGCGCCGGCTCGCCTCGGCCCTCGCCGTCCCCCGCGCGCGGCGCCCGACCAAGCCCACCGAGGCCTCCCGGCGGCGCCGCCTCGACGCCAAGCGCCGCCAAGCCACGCGCAAGGACACCCGACGCCGCCCCGACGCCGACGGATAAAGCCCAACCAGGAGCACCGCCAGCCAGGAGCACCGCCAGCCAGGAGCACCGCCAACCGGGAAGACGGCCAACCAGCACGTCCGCGAGTTCGGCCCCCGAATCTGCACCACGCCCGAGCCCAAGACCGAACTCGCAACGGAATTCGCCTCTGGCGAATTCCACCGCCTCCGGCGAATTCCACCCGGACTTCTTATTAGTTTCTGATGGGCCTCTCATTGGTTTCTCACCGCGAGGTGGTCCCATATCGGTCGATGGCTTCTATCCCGATCAGCATCGCCCGCCGGCGCGCAGCCCTCGCCAAGCGAGGACTCGTCTTCGGCTCCGTGCTCGCCTTCGCGGCGACGATCGGGCTGGCGCGCTCCGGTCACCCGGCCACCGCGGCGTCGCCGACGACCTCGAGCACGAGCGTGTCGTCGGCCACCCAGTCCAATACCGGCACCGGGAGCTTCGGTCAGGCCCAGGTCAGCCCCGCCACGAGCGCGCAGACGCCGAGCGTCTCCACGGGAGCGTCGTGAGCTCGGCGCGGAAGTTCGGCGCGATGGGTTGCGACGTCGTCGTCGGCGGTGCCGAGGACGGGGAGATGGCGGCGATCCGGGCGCTCTTCGAGCGCCGCGAGCACACCTTCAGCCGCTTCCTCCCCGACAGCGAGCTCAGTCGCATCAATCGCTCCTCGGCCTCCACGCTGGCCGTCTCCGACCTCTTCGCGGAGACGCTGGCCGACGCGCTGCGCGGGGCCGGGCAGACGGGCGGACTCGTCGACCCCACCCTCGGGGTCGCGCTCGAGGCGGCCGGCTATGACCGCGACTTCGCGCTCATGCGCTCCGACGACATGCCCCCCGGTCGCGGCGCGCCGGGACGCCTCCACGAGGTGGAGCTCCGGGGCCGGATGCTCACGCGCCCGCCCGGAGTGAAGCTCGACCTCAACGGCGTCGTCAAGGCGCGTGCCGTCGACGCCGCCCTGCGCTTGATCGACGGCGACGGCTTCGTGTCCGCGGGCGGCGATGTCGCGGGCCGCGGCGGCGCCGTCATCGGGCTCCCCGGCGGGAGCGCCTTGACCCTGCACCGCGGAGGCGTGGCCACGAGCGGTACCACGCGGCGGCGGTGGCGGCGCAACGGACGCGTCCAGCACCATCTCATCGACCCGGCCACCGGGCAGCCGTCGGAGTCGATCTGGACCCTCGTGACGGTGGCGGCGGCGAGCTGCCGCGACGCCGACGTGGCCGCCAAGGCGGCGTTCCTGCTCGGCGCCGAAGGGCCCGCGTGGCTCGACGAGCGGGGTCTCCCGGGACGGTTCTCCTCGGCCGCGGGCGAATTCACCAACCGCGCGTGGCAGGTCGTTCTCGGGCTCCCGGAACGGGCGCTGAGCGCATGACCTGGTACCTGGCCAGGGCCGGTGGGGTCGTCGCCTACGTCCTGCTCACCTTCACGGTGTGCGCGGGCATGGGCCTGGCCGGGCGCGCCCGCGTCCCCGGCTTCCCGCGTCTCGCCGTCAACGAGCTCCATCGCTTCGCGGGCATCCTCACGGGAACGTTCATCGCCATCCACGTGGGATCGATCCTCCTCGACAGCTACGTGCATTTCACCGTCCCTGAGGTCCTCATCCCCTTTGCCGCCTCCTACCGGGACGTCGCCGTCGCCCTCGGCATCGTCGCCGCCGAGCTCCTGGTGGCGCTGGCGGTGACGAACCGGCTGCGAAAGGTGCTGCCGCGCCGCCTCTGGCGCCGAGCCCACTACCTGAACTTCGCCGTGTGGGCCTTGGCCACCGCGCACGGCTTCACCGCGGGAACCGACAGCACGGCGGCTTGGCTGCTGGCGATCTACGCGATCGCGATTGCTACCGTCGGAGGACTCGCCTGCTGGCGGTTCGCTGAACCGGCGAGTGCCGGCGCCTCCGGAATCCCCGCGCCCCCACCAGTTTCACGAACCGTTACCGATTCCGCGTCCTGAGGAGACCAGGCTACCCATGAAACGATTCCTACCAGTCATTCTCGCGGGCGCTGTCGCCGGCGGCGTCGTCGGCCTCGTGGCCGCCGACAACAACTCGACCACCAAGGTCATCACCGAAACCACCGGCTCCGCCGCCGCTGCCAAGCCCGGTCCCATACCCACCGCCCTGAATTCCTCCAAGGGCCTGACCGTCAACCAGATCTACAAGGCGGACGGCCCCGGCGTGGTCGACATCCAGGTCAACGCCACCTCGAGCTCGAACGGGGGCGGGTTCTTCGGCTTCGGCGGCGGGAGCCAGACGACCCAGGCCGAAGGCTCGGGCTTCGTGCTCAACAAGAACGGCGACATCGTCACCGCCGAGCACGTCGTGAGCGGCGCGCAGACGATCAAGGTCGTCTTCGCCGACGGCTACTCGGCCGGCGCCAGCGTCGTGGGCAGCGACACCGGCGAGGACGTCGCCGTCATCCACGTCAACAACGTCCCCTCCTCACAGCTCCATCCCCTCGCCCTGGGCGACTCCTCGACCCTCCAGGTCGGCGACGGCGTGGTGGCGATCGGGAGCCCCTTCGGCCTCCCCGGCACGGTGACCGCGGGGATCGTCAGCGCCCTGGGCCGCGCGATCAGCTCGCCCAACAACTGGACGATCGCCAACGCCATCCAGACCGACGCCGCCATCAACCCCGGTAACTCCGGCGGCCCGCTGCTCAACTCGGCCGGCCAGGTGATCGGCATCAACGACCAGATCGACACCAACGCCACCAGCGCCACCGGCCAGGGGTCGAGCGCGGGCGTCGGCTTCGCCGTCCCGTCGAACACGATCTCCCGTGCCGCCCGCGACATCATCTCCACGGGCAAGGCGCAGAACGCCTACGTCGGCGTCGAGCTCCAGGCGACGAGCACGGGGGGAGCGGGGGTCGGCTCGGTCGTCTCCGGCGGTCCCGCCTCCCAGGCCGGGCTCCAGGCCGGCGACAAGATCACCGCCGTCGACGGCCACACGGTGAGCACGGTCAACCAGTTCATCGCCACCATCGCCAATTACTCCCCGGGCGACACGGTGACCCTCAGCGTCGAGCACGGCGGCAACAGCCAGACCGTCAAGGTCAAGCTCGGCACCCAGCCGGCGAGCGCCGCCAACGGATCGGGCACCACGATCCCTTAGTTAGTGCGCGCGAAGGCGATCTTGCTGGCGGGCGATGGGTTGTCGAACACCGAGATTAGGGGCCTTCGTGCCCCGGGGAGCTCAGCGGTCGAGCCGACGGTTCCCGGTAGAGCGCCGCGGCACACGCGGCGCTCTTCGCCGGACGTG